>DASTRO010000243.1:0-17667 GCA_035761165.1 Gemmatimonadaceae bacterium
GACCAGATCGGCGTCTTCGGCCGCACGGTGGACGACGCGGCGCTGGCGCTGGAGGTCATCGCCGGCCGTGATCCGCTCGACGCGACCTCGTCGGACGAGCCGGTGCCTCTCTACCGTGAGGCGGCGCGCCCGCGGCTGGACGGCCTCGTCATCGGCCGGCCGCGCGAGTACTTCCCGGAGGACCTGGACCGCGGCGTGGCCGAGCGGTGTGAGCGGGCGCTGGCGCTGCTGCGCGAGCTGGGCGCCGAGGTGCGTGACGTCTCGCTCCCGCACACCAGCCTCGCCATCCCCGTCTACTACATCATCGCGCCCGCCGAGGCGAGCTCCAACCTGGCCCGCTTCGACGGCGTGCGCTACGGCCTGCGGGTCGAGGGCGACGGCCTCCGCGCCATGTACGACGCCACGCGCTCGCAGGGCTTCGGCGCCGAGGTCACCCGACGCATCCTGCTCGGCACCTACGTGCTCTCGGCCGGCTACTACGACGCGTACTACAAGAAGGCCCAGTCGGTGCGCACGCTGATCGCCGCCGATTTCAACACCGTCTTCGGGAGCGGCGTGCACGCGCTGTTCACGCCGACCACGCCGAGTACCGCGTTCACCCTCGGCAGCACCGTCGACCCGTACGAGATGTACCTCAACGACATCTTCACCGCGACGGCGAACCTCGCCGGCGTCCCTGCCATGTCGCTTCCCATCGGCCGGGTCGATGGGCTCCCGGTCGGGGGGCAGATCGTCACCCAGCACTTCGACGAGGCGACGATGTTCGGCGTCGCCTACGCGCTCGAGCGCGCGCTGGGTGAGGAGGCGCACCGATGACCGCCATTGGCCGGGCCGTCCACGCCGACGGCCCCACCTACGACGAGAAGTACGAGATGGTGGTCGGCCTCGAGGTGCACGTGCAGCTGAAGACGCGCACCAAGGCCTTCTGCAACTGCTCCACCGACTTCGGCGACGCGCCGAACCAGAACACGTGCCCCGTCTGCCTCGCGCTGCCGGGCACGCTGCCCGTGCTCAACGCGCACGCGGTGGAGCTGGCCACGACGGCCGCGCTGGCGCTCCGCTGCACCGTGCACGAGGTCTCCATCTTCGCCCGCAAGAACTACTTCTACCCGGACCTGCCGAAGGGCTACCAGATCTCGCAGTTCGACCGGCCGCTGGCCACCGGCGGCATGCTCGTCATCGGGCGCACCGAGGCCGGCGGTGACATCCAGGTCGGCATCACGCGCGTGCACCTGGAGGAGGATGCCGGCAAGTCGATCCACGACCGGTACGCCGGCGCCACCGCCATCGACCTGAACCGGGCCGGCGTGCCGCTCATCGAGATCGTGAGCGAGCCCGACATGCGCTCGGCCGCCGAGGCCGGCGCGTACCTGCGCGTCCTCAAGCAGCTCCTTGAGTACACCGGCGTGAGCGACGTGAGCATGGAGGAGGGGAGCCTGCGGGTGGACGCCAACGTCAGCGCCCGGCTGCGCGGCGAGTCACGCCTCGGGACCAAGACCGAGGTCAAGAACATGAACTCCTTCTCCGCCGTCGAGCGCGCGTTGGAGACGGAGTTCCGCCGGCAGTGCGCGGTGCTCGAGCAGGGCGGCCGGGTGCTGCAGCAGACGATGCTCTGGGACGGTGCGCGCAACGAGGTCCGGCCCAGCCGCACCAAGGAGGGGAGCCACGACTACCGCTACTTCCCGGAGCCCGATCTGCCGCCCCTGGTGCTCACCAAGGAGTGGATCGAGCAGCGTCGTCGCGACCTGCCCGAGCTCCCGCGCGAGCGGCGCGAGCGCTTCGTCGCGGACTACGGGCTCAGCGCCTACGACGCCGACGTGCTCACGGCGTCACGTCCCCTGGCCGACTACTTCGAGAGCACGGCCCGCCAGCACGGGGAGCCCAAGGCGGCCGCCAACTGGGTGATGGGCGAGATGCTCGCCGCGCTCAATGCGTCCGGCCTGCCGATCGACCGCTTCCCGGTGCGGCCCGCCGACCTGGCGCAGCTCCTCAACATGGTGCGCGACGGCGTGGTCAGTCACTCCGCCGCCAAGCGCGTCTTCGCGCGGATGGTGGAGACGGGCGACCGCCCGGAGCAGATCGCCGAGCGCGACGGCCTGCTCAAGGTGGAGGACGTCGACGCGCTGAGCGGCTGGATCGACCAGGCGATCGCGCGGCACCCGGCCGAGTGGGAGCGCTTCCGGGCCGGCGAGCGCAAGCTGATCGGCGTGCTCGTGGGCGCGGTGATGAAGCTCTCGCGCGGCAGCGCCGACCCGAAGCGGGTCAATCAGCTGCTGCTGGAGAGGGCAGGGGCATAGAGCGGGCGGGCGAGCCCCGCCGCGTAGCGGAGCTCCGTCGGCGGGAGGCCGAAGTGGCGCACGGCCTCCTCGGCCGCGTGCATCATCCCGCCGCGGCGCAGCGCGGCTCGGCGGACCTGCTTCGCGATGCGCAGCGGCTCGTCGCCCGAGGGGTCCAGCGCGTAGGGCTCCGAGCGGTCCAGCCGGTTGAAGAGGTCGAGGATGAAGTCGTACGACCGCTCCAGGTAGCGGGCGACGTCCGCGTTGGGCAGGTCCCAGCGGCTCTTCTCCGACATGAGCTGGAAGATGCGCTGCCACGACTCCGTGTCGGTCACGTAGACCATGCCGCGGAAGAGCCGCCGGTTGGTCTGCGTGCTGAAGATCGTCGGGCTCAGGATGCGGTCCAGATGCTCGTCGGAGCGCGCGTGGTCGAGCAGGATCAGCTCGCGGGCGCGGCGGGCGTACGCCTCCCCGAGGTGCGTCTCGAAGCGGCTCTCCCAGTAGCTGTGGCCGAGCGCCGAGGTGCTCGACGTGACGGCGAGCTGCCGCGGGACGAAGTAGTTGTGCGCCACGGCGTCCGCGGCCAGGTGCGCGAGGTAGCCGAGGGCGAAGGCGCGCAGTGGCTCGTCGCGCGCCCGCTCGTGGATCTCGAACCCCACGTTCCAGGCGTGGCAGTGGCGGCCCACCGGCGCGTACTTCTTGGCGATGCTCGTGTCCGCGGCGATGGAGCCGTAGAGGAAGTCGTGCGGGAAGGCGCGCAGCAGCTCGGCGATCACCGCCGGCAGCACGTCCAGCGCGCGCAGGACGGCCTCGCCGAGGAAGACGTGCGTCCCCGGCGTCCAGGCGAGCGCGGCGCGCGGGGTGACCGCGATGACGAAGACGACGGCCGCCAGTGCGCCGAGCAGCCGCGCCGTCCCCACGACGGCGCGGCGCGTGGTCCCGCTCAGAGGCCGAGGCGCCGGCGCTGCCGGCGGATCGCGCGGCGGAGGTCCTTGAGCTCGGCCTCGACGGTCTCCGTCACGGTGTCGCGTGCCGCGTCGAGGTAGTCCTTCACCTGGTCGCGCAGCGACTCGGGCGCCACCAGTCCCATCATCCCCTGGCGCCGCACGACCTTGGCGCCCTTGCGCCAGGCGCGTTGCACGCGGGTGGGCGGTGGGCGGTGCGGGACGGCGGCGCTGATGAGCAGCGCCGCGCCGGCCCCGAGGGCCACGCCGATCAGCGCCGCCGTCAGCAGGTCGTACTGCTCGTCGCGGTCCATCTCGCGCAGGCTACGCGAGCCCGCGCCGCGGACGGATGCGGGGGTACTGCGCGTCGGGCGCGTCTCGCCGGTCGTTTCCATCGTCGGTGTCTCCCGTGTCGTCGAAAGCGTCGTCCAGCGCGTCGGCCAGCTCGTCGTCCAGGTGCTCCAGCCGCTCCTCCGCCTCGCTCGCGTCGAGCTCCCGCTCCAGGCGCTCGACGCCGCTCCGCACGCCACGCACGGTGGCCGCGGTCGAGACGAAGGTGCGCTCGGCCTCCTCCTGCACGACGCCCAGGAGGGCGTTGAACTCGTTGAGCCGCCGTTCGGTGAGCCGTACGGCCTGCAGCACCCGCTGATTGGCCGTCGTCACCGTCTGGTTCACCTGCTGCACGTCGGCCCGCAGCGACGTCGTGATGTAGTTGACGTTGTCCGCGATCACGCTGGCGTGCCGCATGATCGGGTTGATGTCGCCGTAGACCTTGTCGAGCAGCTCGTTGACCCGCTTGTAGCTGTTCCGGAAGTTCCACGCCGCCGGGACGAGCACCACCGTCAGGACGAGGATGGCGATCGTCATCAGGCTGGAGGCGATCGACGCGATCTTCTGGAACACCCCCGGGTCCGCCGTGACCTGCCGGAAGACCAGCGTGTCGGACGCCACACCGGGGGCGCCCTGGAGCGCCGCGCCCTGCAGCAGCCAGGCGGCGCCGGCTACGAGGCCGTCGATCATGCGTCGGATCGGCTGATGTCACTCTCCGCGGCGAGCCGGACCATCCGGCGCGCACCGGGCGTGGAGAGCCGCCCGGTGCCGAGCCCGCCATGTGCAAGGGCGGGGCCAGCTCCCGGCCGCCGCACCCCGGTCACTCCTCGAGCTCCGGCGCCAGCCCGACCACCCGCCCCACCGGCAGGGTGAAGACGATCCCCATCCCGGCGGCGCGCAGGTCGCCGCACGTCTCCTCGATCATCCGCACCGCCGCCTCCACCTTGGCGTCGTCGGCCACGCAGAAGATGGTGCGGTTCTGCGTGCGCGAGCGCGTGTTCAGCGTCCGGAGTCCGGCGAAGATCGGCACCTCCTGGGCGAGCATCCGCCCCATCCCCTTGCTCTCGATGACGGTCGCGCCGGTGATGCCGAGCTCCACGAACCCGGCGAGCACGTCGTCGACGAGCTCTGCATGATTGATGACGGCGACGAGGAGCTGCATGGCTCGCGGAGTGGAGGATGTCGGCTATCGTACCCGGCCACGCGGCGCATTGTCAAGCAACGCGGCCCGCGAGGTGCAGCGCGCGGCACCGCGTCGCAGCGCACCGCGGCACGCCGCACGGTGACGCTGCAGGCCACGGCGCTTGACCCTCGCCGCGGCGCCGCGCCATTCTTCCGCACTTCGACCCGCACCGAGGCTCATGGCCGCCGTCCAGTTCATCGTCGAGGGGGGACACCCCCTCTCCGGCACGATCCGCCCGTCCGGCAACAAGAACGCCGCGCTCCCCATCATCGCCGCGGCCCTGCTCACCGACCGGCCGGTGACGCTGGAGAACGTGCCGCGCATCCGCGACGTCGAGACCCTGGTGGAGCTCGTGCGCACGGTGGGCGCGCGGGCCGACTGGACGGCCCGCAACACGCTCGAGATCGAGGCCCGCGAGCTGCGGTCCACCCAGCTCGATCCCGAGCTGTGCGCCCGCATCCGCGCCTCCATCCTGCTCGCCGGCTCGCTCCTCGCCCGCTGCGGCGAGATCCGCCTGCCGCCGCCGGGGGGCGACGTCATCGGCCGCCGGCGCGTGGATACGCACTTCCTGGCCCTGGAGCAGCTCGGCGCCACCTACGAGATCGACCGCGACTTCCATCTGCGCACCAGCGGGCTCCGCGGCGCCGACGTCTTCCTCGACGAGCCGAGCGTCACCGCTACCGAGAACGCGCTCGTCGCCGCGGTGGCCGCCGAGGGCACCACCGTGTTGCGCAATGCCGCCAGCGAGCCGCACGTGCAGGACCTCGCCCACTTCCTCGTCGCCCTCGGCGCGGAGATCGACGGCGTCGGCACCAACACCCTCACCGTTCGCGGCGGGCGGCCGCTGGGTGGCGCCACGCACCGCATCGGGCCCGACCACATCGAGGTCGGCTCGTTCATCGGCCTCGCGGCGGTGACGCGCTCCACCCTCCGCATCGAGGACGCCGGCGTCGAGCATCTGCGCGCCATCCTCCTCGGCTTCGAGCGCCTCGGCATCGAGTGCCGGGTGGAGGGGCGCGACCTCGTCATCCCCGCCGAGCAGACGCGGTGCATCCAGAGCGACCTCGGTGGCCACGTGCCCAAGCTGGAGGACCAGCCGTGGCCGGCCTTCCCGGCCGACGTGATGTCGATCGCGATCGTCACCGCCACCCAGTGCGAGGGGATCATCCTCTTCCACGAGAAGATGTTCGAGTCGCGCATGTTCTTCGTGGACAAGCTCATCGGGATGGGCGCCCGGATCGTGCTCTGCGACCCGCACCGCGCCCTCGTCTCCGGCCCGAGCCAGCTGCGCGGCGCCACCGTGGAATCGCCGGACATCCGCGCCGGGATGGCCATCCTCCTCGCCGCGCTCTGCGCGCGGGGCACGAGCACGATCAACAACGTCGGGCAGATCGAGCGCGGCTACGAACGGATCGACGAGCGGCTGCTGGCGCTCGGCGCGCGCATCGAGCGCGTCACCGATCGGCGGGGCACGTGACCGCGCCGGAGCCCGCCGCCGGCCCCGTGCTGGACGAGCCGTACGAGGAGATCTCCGTCTTCGCGGACTGGGGGATCCGCGCCTTCACCACGACCCGGGCGGCGGGGAGCTTCTCCGTCGCCGGCCGCGAGCCGGTGGGCGAGGTGATGGGCCGCTGGTCGCGGCTGCGGGAGGCGCTGGGCCCGGCCGGCGGGCGGTTCGCCACCGCGTCCCAGGTGCACGGCCGGCGGGTGCTCGTCCACGGGTCGCACTGGCACGGCTGGCTCCGCGCCGACGCCGCCGACGGCCACTTCACGACCGAGCGTGCGACGAGCTTCGCGGTGACCGTGGCGGACTGCGTGCCGCTCTACCTCGCCCACCCGAGCGGCGCCGCGGCGCTGCTCCACTCGGGCTGGCGCGGCACCGCCGCCGGTATCCTCCAGGTGGCGCTGCAGCGCTTCTCGGCGGCCGGGCTGAACGCCGCCGACCTGCGGCTCCACGCCGGCCCGGCCGTCTGCGGCCGGTGCTACGAGGTGAGCCCCGACGTCTACCACCAGCTCACGCAGCGCAGCGTGAGTGCACCGACCACGGTGGACCTCCGGGCCCTGCTCGCCGGCCAGGCGCGCGCCGCCGGCGTGCGCGCCATCACGCTGAGCGACCGCTGCACCCGGTGCGACAACGATCGCTTCTTCTCGCACCGGGCGGGGGACGCGGGGCGCCAGCTGGGGGTGCTCGCCACCCCGGTGTGAGTCCCCCGTCGGGTTGACGCGACTCCGGCGCGCGCCTACATTAATTATTGACGTCGGGCCACCGGCCGCGGCGCGGGAATGTGGGGGAGGCTCCCCACATTTTTTTGTTCTCGGGATCATCTTCGACGCTACATGAAGGCAGTGCTGGAAGAGGTTGTGCAGCAAGAGCTTGACGCGCTCGGATTCGACCTGTTCGAGCTCCGGCGCGGGGGGACCCGCCAACGGCCCCTGCTCGAGGTGCGCATCGACCGGCGCGATGGGGCCGAGGTGACGATCGACGACTGCGCGCGAGCCTCCCGCGCCATCGAGGCCCGGCTGGATGACGGGGAGCTCGTCGCTCCCCGTTACGTCCTGCAGGTCTCGTCACCCGGTGCGGAGCGGCCGCTCCGCACCGTGGCCGACTGGCGGCGCTTCACCGGCCGCTGGGCGAGCGTGAACAGCCCGGCGCTCGGCGGCCGCCAGGAAGTGGAGATCCTCGCCGTCGAGGGCGGGGACGGCTCGGAAGTCGCGGTGCTCCGCGACGCTTCGGGCGACGAGCGGCGTGTTGCCCTCGCGGACGTCGGCGATGCCCGGCTGGCGCTCCGCTGGACCAAGTGAACGGCACGATCTAGAGGAGTCTTCGGATGGTCAGTTCAGCCGACATCCTGACCGCGATCCGCGAGCTGACGAACACCAAGCAGCTCGACCGCGCGGAGCTGCACGGCCTGCTCGAGGACGGCATCTACGCCGCGCTCGCGAAGAAGTACGGCCCCACCGTGAAGGCGGAGATCGACATCGACGAGGAGCGGGGGGCGATCGAGATCATCCTGCTCAAGACCGTCGTCGAGACCGTCGAGGATCCCGCCTCTCAGATCTCGCTCGAGGAGGCGCGCTTCTTCGACGAGGGCTTCGAGGTGGGCGACACGCTGGAGACGGAGATCGACTTCGCCCAGTTCGGGCGGGCCGCCGTCCAGGCGGCGAAGCAGCGCATCGTGCAGCGCGTCCGGGAGGGGGAGCGCACGAAGATCCGCGACGAGTTCGCCGGCCGCGTCGGCGACCTGCTCTCCGGCGAGGTCCAGCAGATCGAGCGCGGGAAGCTCGTGGTGATGCTCAACAAGTACCGGGAGGCCGAGGCCATCATCCCGTACCGCGAGCAGAATCACCGTGAGCACTTCCACCAGGGCGAGCCGGTGCGCGCGGTGCTCAAGCGCGTCGAGGAGACGCCCAAGGGCCCGCGCCTCATCCTGAGCCGCTCGGATCCCCTCTTCGTCCAGGCGCTCTTCCGCCTCGAGGTGCCGGAGATCCAGCAGGGGATCGTCGAGATCCGCGCCGGGGCACGGGAGCCGGGGAGCCGGACGAAGATCGCCGTCTTCTCGCGCGACGACGCCATCGACCCGGTGGGCGCCTGCGTGGGGCTCAAGGGGTCGCGCGTGCAGTCGGTGGTGAACGAGCTGGGCGGCGAGCGGATCGACATCGTGCCCTGGTCGCCGGACCCGGAGCGCTTCGCGAAGCTGGCGCTCGCGCCGGCGCGCGTGGCGCGCGTCTTCAGCGATGCGGGCACGCGCACGATCCAGGCGGTGGTGGACGAGGACCAGCTCTCGCTGGCCATCGGCCGCAACGGCCAGAACGTGCGGCTCGCCTCGGAGCTCACCGGGTGGAAGATCGACCTCTACTCGAGCCGCGAGTGGCTGGAGCGGGGCGGCGACGCCGCGCTCTTCGCACCGCTGCCGGAGGAGGACGGCGCGGCCGACGTGCCGCTGACCGAGATCGACGGGCTGGAGATCGCCACGGTCGCGGTCCTCGAGCATGCCGGCTTCCGCACGCTGAACGACATCCTCGACCTCGAGCGCGAGGACTTCCTCCGCCTACCGGGGATCGCGCCGGCCGAGGCGGACCGCATCATGGCGATCATCGACGAGCTCACCGAGGAAGGCAGCTCGGACGACGGGGCCACGGGCGAAGATGAGGGGGGCGAGCAGGCGACGACAGGCGGCCGGACCGACGAGCGCGCAGACGCCGGTCAGGGCGCGGACGCCGGTCAGGCCATGGCGGAGGCATCCGCCGAGGCGGCCGGTGAGGAGGCGACGGGCGGCCGCGATCGGGCGGACGGCAGCGCCTCCACCTCGGAGCTGACGGCCTGAGGATGGACGCGATGCTCGAGCGGCGTCTGCTCGGGCTGCTGGGGTTGGGCGCGCGTGCGCGCAGCGTCGTGGTCGGTGTCGAGCAGGTGCGCGACGCGGCCCGACGTGGTAAGCTGAGGCTTGCGGTGATCGCGCCGGATGCTTCGGAGAACAGTCGCGAGAAGGTAGTGCCGCTCCTGACCGCGCGGCGGATCCGGATGGTCGAGGGTCCGTCGGCGGCGGCATTGGGCGGGGTCGTCGGTCGCCAGGCCACGGCCGCGATCGGAGTGGTCGACGAGCAGCTGGCGCGCGGCATCCGCGCGCTTTTGGAGGCGAGTACCGGCGAGCGCCCGGATGGGCGGCCCGCGCGGGCTCCATAGGAGGGTGGTTTGAGCAAGCTTCGTGTTCATGACATGGCCGGCGAGTTCGGCATCTCCACGGAGGAGGTCATCAGCCTGCTCCGGCAGATGGACGTGCCCGTGCGCAGCCATCTCACCCTGCTGACCGACGACCAGGTCGCCCGCGTGCGGGCGCGCTGGGAGCGCGAGAAGCGCGCCCGGGCGGAGAAGCCCGCGGCGGCGACTACCGGCCGCCGCCGCCGTGGCGCCGCCGTCGCCGAGCCGGTCACCGCCTCCACGCCCGCGCCCACCACGGCCGCCGGCTTCGCCGACACGCCGGGTGTGGTGCGCCGCCGCCGCCGCGTGGCCGATCACACGGAGGACGGCGCCGAGCAGCACCCCGAGGAGCACCCCCCGGAGCACGAGGAGGCGGCTGCACCGACCGTCGCGGCCACTCCGGCCGAGCCGGCCGCGCGCCCGGCCGAGGCCGTGCCGACGGCGGCTGCCCCCGCCGCCGAGGCGGCGGCACCGGCACCGACTCGCGAGGCTCCCGCCGCGCCGGAGACGCAGCCCGAGCCCGTGCGGCCGGCCGCTGCCGCACCGGCCGCGCCCGCCCCGCCCGCGGCGCCCACGCGTGAAGCGCCGGCTGCGGCCGCGCCGCCGACGGTGGCGACGCCGCCCGCCACGCCGGCCGCGGCCCCGCCGAGCGCGCCCGCGACTCCGGCCCGGCCGGCCACCCCGCCCGCCGCGCCCGCCGTGCCCGCCACGTCGGCACCGGCCGCGCCGTCGGCACCGGCCGCGCCCGGTGGCGCGGCGGTGCCGCCGCGTTCCGCGCCGCCGCTGCGCCCGGCCGCCTCGGCCTCGCCCAGCACGCAGCGTCCGCGTCCTGTCGCGCCGCAGCCGCCGCGCCCGCGCCCGGTGACCAGCGGGCGCCCGCTCCCGCCGCGTCCCGTGGCCTCGGCGGCTCCAGGCGCGCCCACCCGCCGTGAGCCGACGCGCGAAGGCGCGACCAGCGGCGCGGGCGCCGGCTACGCGCGCGACGTCGCGCGCGGGGGGCGCAAGAAGAAGGGACGTCGCGGGTCGGTGGACCAGGAGACGGTGTCGCAGAACATCAGCAAGACGATGTCGGCGATGCGCGGCGGCGGGGGCCGTCGCGGCCGCGGCTCGTACGTCGATCGCGAGGCGCGCGAGGAGATGGAGGCGCAGCGCGCCGCCGCCGTCGAGCGCGAGAAGAAGACCGTCCGCGTGAACGAGTTCATCACCGTCAGCGAGCTCGCCCAGACGCTGAAGGTGCCGGCCACGCAGATCGTCGGCTTCGCCTTCAAGAACCTGGGCCTGATGGTCACGGTCAATCAGCGGCTGGACTTCGACCAGATCGAGCTGATCGCCGGCGAGTTCGGCTTCCAGGCGGTGCGCGAGGAGGAGTTCCAGGTCGAGTCGGCGGCCCAGCAGGAGGAGGACCGGCCGGAGGACCTGGAGACGCGTCCGCCCGTCGTCACCATCATGGGCCACGTCGACCACGGGAAGACGTCGCTCCTCGACTACATCCGCAAGGCGAACGTGGTGGCCGGCGAATCCGGCGGCATCACGCAGCACATCGGCGCCTACCACGTGTCGCTGCCGGGCGATCGCAAGATCACCTTCCTCGACACGCCGGGCCACGAGGCGTTCACCGCCATGCGCGCCCGCGGCGCGCAGGTCACGGACATCGTCGTGCTGGTCGTCGCCGCCGACGACCAGGTGATGCCGCAGACCGTGGAGGCGATCTCGCACGCGCGCAACGCCGGCGTGCCGATCGTCGTCGCCATCAATAAGGTGGACCTGCCCTCGGCCAACCCGGGCAAGGTCAAGCAGGACCTGCTGCAGCACAACGTGGTCGTCGAGGAGTTCGGCGGCGACGTGCTGGCGCAGGAGATCTCGGCCAAGAAGGGCACGGGGGTCCCGGAGCTGCTCGAGAAGCTGCTGCTCCAGGCCGACCTGCTCGATCTCAAGGCCAACGCCGACCGCCGGGCGTCCGGCACCGTGGTCGAGGCGCAGCTCGACCCGGGGAAGGGGCCCGTCGCCACGGTGCTCGTGCAGAACGGCACGCTCAAGGTGGGCGACGACTTCATCTGCGGCATCTACTCCGGCCGCGTCCGCGCATTGCTCGACGAGCGCGGCAAGCAGGTCAAGAAGGCCGGCCCGGCGATCCCGGTGCAGGTGCTCGGCCTCGGCGGCGTGCCGATGGCGGGGGACCAGTTCCTCGTCGTCGAGGACGCGGCCGAGGCGCGCGACATCGCCCAGCGGCGCGAGCGGCTGGAGCGCGAGGCGCGCAGCCGGCGCACGACCAAGGGCGCCGTCACCCTCGAGGACTTCATGTCGCAGGCGGCGGCGGGCGAGACCCGCTCGCTGAAGCTGCTCATCAAGGCCGACCAGGGTGGCCCGGCGGAGGCGCTGGCTGATGCCCTGCAGCAGCTCTCGACGTCGGAGGTGGCCGTCGAGGTCATCCAGCGCGGGGTCGGTGCGATCTCGGAGAGCGACATCCTGCTCGCCAAGGCCTCGGGCGCCGTCATCATCGGCTTCCACGTGCGCCCCGACAACAAGGCGCGGGCGGCCGCCGAGCGTGAGGGCGTCGACATCAAGCTCTACCGCATCATCTACGAGGCGGTGGCCGACGTGCGCGCGGCGCTCGAGGGGCTGCTGCGCCCCGAGGAGCGCGAGGTCGTGGTGGCCGAAGTCGAGGTGCGCGAGACGTTCAAGGTGCCGCGCGTCGGCACCGTGGCCGGCTGCTTCGTGCGCAGCGGCACCGCCTCCCGCTCGGCCCGCGTGCGCGTCATCCGCGACGGCATCGAGATCTACGAGGGCAATGTGGACTCGCTGCGCCGCTTCAAGGAGGACGTGCGCGAGGTGCGCGAGGGCTTCGAGTGCGGCGTCAGCATCGAGAACTTCAACGACATCAAGGTTGGGGACGTGCTCGAGTTCTTCCGCACCGAAGAGGTGGCGCGCACGCTCGAATCCTCCCCGGCCCAGGCCTGAGCCCGGCGCGAGCCGGGCCCCCGGGCCGAATCGCAACCACCATGGTGATCGGCGTGCGCTCCTGGGACCTGCAGATCCTGGGGGCGCATTCGCTCAAGGAGAAGCGGTCGGTGCTCAAGAGCATGAAGGACCGCCTCCACAACAGCTTCAACGTGTCCGTCGCCGAGACGGCGCACCACGACCTGTGGCAGCGCGCCGAGCTCACCGTCTGCCTGGTGGCGGCCGACCGCCGCCAGGCCGACTCGGTCCTCTCGGCGGTCGATGCCTTCATCGTCGGCTGTCCGGCGTGGCGCGTCACCGACTCGGTCGGCAGCGTCCGCTGACGACCGCGCGCCGGCGCCCGCTCGGGCCGGCTCCGCTCGTCCTTCTCGCACGTCAGTCTGCCATGCCCAATAATCGTCGTCCCGACCGCGTCGCCGAGGCCATCCGGGAGGAGGTCGCCACCTTCCTGGCCGAGGACGCGAAGGATCCGCGCCTCCAGGGACTCGTCACCGTCACCGGCGTCGACGTGACGCGCGACCTGCGCTACGCGCGGGTGTACGTGAGCGTCCTCGGCAGCGAGGCCGAGCGTGCGGCGACGTTCGAGGGGCTGGCCAGCGTGGCCGCGCACCTGCGCGCCCGCGTCGGCCGCGCGCTCCGCCTCCGCGTCGCCCCCGAGATCGCCTTCAAGGAAGATCAGAGCGTGGCGCACGCCGCCCGTATCGAGAGCCTGCTCGCCGGCCTGCACCAGGCACCGCCCCCCGATGCTCCAGCGGAGGACGAGTCTGCCGGGTGACGCCCTCCTGCTCGTCGACAAGCCGGCCGGGGTGACCTCGCACGACGTCGTCTCGGCGGCCCGTCGTGCCCTGCGCGAGCGGCGCATCGGCCACCTCGGCACACTCGACCCGTTCGCCACCGGGCTGCTCGTCCTGCTCGTCGGGTCGGCCACGCGACTGGCGCGCTACGTCGCCGCCGAGCCCAAGGTCTACGAGGCCGTGGTGCGGTTCGGCGCCGAGACGACCACCGACGACATCGTCGGCGAGCCGACGCGCGAGGCGCCCCCGCCCCCCGCGGCGGCGCTCGCGCCGGCCATCGCACGGCTCACCGGTGAGCTGGACCAGCTGCCGCCCGCTTTTTCCGCCAAGAAGGTGGAGGGCGAGCGAGCCTATCGCGCCGCGCGCGCCGGGCGACCGGTCGAGCTCCGGCCGGCGCGCGTCGTCGTCCACGAGTGGCGCATCCATGCGTTCGACGGCGAGCGGCTGCGCGCCACGATCCGCTGCGGCGGCGGAACCTACGTTCGCGCCCTGGCGCGCGACCTGGGGCGCCTCACCGGCAGCGCGGCGCACCTGGAGTCGCTGCGTCGCACGGCCGTCGGCCCCTTCGACGTGCGCGACGCCGTCCCGCTCGCCGAACTGGCCGACCGGGCGGGCGCGGCGCTGCTGCCCACGCTGCGCGGCCTCCCGGACGTGCCGCAGCAACGGCTGGACGAGGACGCCCGGCGCCGTGTGACGAGCGGCAACGCGATCGCCGCCGAGACGCTCGAGGGAGAGCGTGCGGCGCTGGTGGATGCAGACGGCTCACTGGTGGCGCTCGCCGAGCGGCGTGGCGACCGGTGGCAGCCGCGCGTGGTGCTGCGGGATGGTTGACCTCGTCGACGACGGGGCGGACGCCTCCGGGCTGCCGCCGAGCGTGCAGGGCACCTTCGTCACCGTCGGGACCTTTGACGGCGTGCACCTGGGTCACCAGGACGTGCTCGGCCGCCTGGCGCGCCGGGCGCGCGAGGCCGGGCTCCGGAGCCTGCTCGTCACCTTCGAGCCGCACCCGCTCGAGGTGCTGCGCCCGGCGGACGCCCCGCGACTGCTCACCCTGCCGCACGAGAAGCTCGAGGTGCTGGCCGAGGTGGGGCTCGACTACGTGGCCGTGGTGCCGTTCACGCGTGCGCTGTCGGCGCTCGACGCGGAGGCGTTCGTGCGGCGCGTGCTGCTGGCCCGCTTCCGCATGCGCGAGCTCCTGATCGGCTACGACCACCGCTTCGGCCGCGGCCGCAGCGGCGACGTCGGCGTGCTCCGCGAGCTCGGGGCGCGGCACGGCTTCGGCGTGGAGGTGGTGGAGCCGGTCCGTGCCGGCGGCGAGCGCCCCGTCTCGTCGACGATGATCCGGCGCGCCGTGGCGGCCGGCGACCTGGCCACCGCGGCGGCCGGGCTCGGGCGGCCGTACGCCGTCAGTGGCCGCGTGGTCCCCGGCGAGGCGCGCGGGCGCACCCTCGGCGTTCGCACGATCAACCTGGAGCCGCCGCCGGCGCGCAAGCTGTTGCCGCCCGAGGGAGTGTACGCGGTGCGCGCGCAGACCCCCCACGGCGCGTACGGCGGCATGATGAATCTGGGGCCGCGCCCCACCTTCGGCGACCCGCGCGTGAGCCTGGAGGCGCACCTCTTCGACGTCGAGCGCGATTTCTACGGCGCGCACGTGCGCCTGGAGTTCGTCGCCCGGCTGCGTGACACGCGCCGCTTCAGCGACGCCGCGGCGCTGGTCGCCCAGCTCCGCGTGGACGAGGCCGAGGCGCGGCGCGCGTTGACTCTCGTGGCGGAGTCCGGTAACCTTTATAGCTCCGCGATTTACGACCTCTCCTGACCCTCCTCTCCCCCCGCCCGTCGCATGTCCAACCTGAAGTACCGCATCCTGGCGATCGTCGCGCTCTGCGCGCTGTCGCTGTGGGCGCTCTTTCCGCGTACGGTCGTCGAGCGCGTCAGCCGGAACGGCCAGTTCGTCTACGACACCGTCCAGCGTGTGCCGCTGAAGCGCGGCCTGGACCTGCAGGGCGGGATGCACCTGACGCTGGAGCTGGACGAGTCGGGCGGCACCATCGCCGACCGGAGCGCCGCGCTGGACCAGGCCATCCGGGTCGTGCGCAACCGCATCGACCAGTTCGGTGTGGCGGAGCCGGTGGTGCAGAAGGTGGGCGACGAGCGGATCATCGTCGAGCTCCCTGGCATCGAGGACGCCGCGCGCGCCGCAGCGGTGGTGCAGCAGGCCGCCTTTCTCGAGTTCCAGATCACCGACAAGACGGGCGCGCTGGAGCGCGCCATCCCGCGGCTCGACGCGATCGCCAAGGAGCTGAACCTCGCCGGGCCACCGGTCGCCGGCGGTGATACCGCCACCAGCGGGGCGGGGCTGAAGGGCCTCTTCAACCAGCAGGGGGATTCGGCGGCGGGCGACAGCACGCGCGCCGACTCGGCTGCCGCCCCCGCCGACAGCGCCACGTCGGGCCCGTTCTCGCGCAGCCTCCAGGCGGGACAGATCCCCGGCCAGTACTTCGTGGCGTCGGCCAACGAGCCGCTCCTCCGCACCCTCCTCGAGCAGCCGCAGATCCAGGCGGCACTGCCTCCGGGCAAGGTCGTCCGGTGGGGCGCCGACACCGTCTCGCTCGGCGGGCAGGTCTACCGCGAGCTCTACGTGCTCGACGCGCGGCCGATCATCACCGGTGAGTACATCAACGACGCGACGCCGCAGCAGGACCCGTCCGAGGGCTCGGTGGTGGCGTTCCAGCTCGACGCCGAGGGGGCGCGCCGCTTCCGCACCGAGACCGGCCGCCACGTCAATGACTACATGGCGATCGTGCTCGACCAGAAGGTCATCACGGCGCCGGTGATCCGCAGCGCCATCGGCCGCAACGGGCAGATCAGCCTGGGCGGCGGGCGGCGGCTGCAGGAGGCGCAGGATCTGGCGCTGGTGCTGCGCGCCGGCTCGCTGCAGCACCCGCTCAAGATCGTCGAGAGCCGCAACATCGGCCCCAGCCTCGGCCAGGACTCCATCCGCGACGGGATCACGGCGGGCGTCGTGGCCGTGGTGCTGGTGATCGGCATCATGATCGTCTACTACCGCTTCGCCGGCATCCTCGCGGTCTGCGGGCTGGTGCTCTACGTGCTCTACACGCTGGCCACGCTCGCCGGCTTCAACGCGGTGCTCACGCTGCCCGGCCTCGCCGGCTTCGTGCTCTCCATCGGCATCGCCGTCGACGCCAACGTGCTGATCTTCGAGCGCATCCGCGAGGAGCTCGACCACGGCAAGACGGTGCGCACGGCCATCGACGAGGGCTTCCGCCACGCGATGAGCGCGATCATCGACTCCAACGTCTCCACCGCGCTGACGGCGGCGATCCTCTACCAGTACGGCACCGGCCCGGTGCGCGGCTTCGCCGTGACGCTGCTCGCCGGTATCGCGGCCTCCATGGTGAGCGCCATCTTCGTCGTGCGCACCTTCTTCCTCGTCTGGCTCAACCGCTCGCGCGGTCCGGTCCAGTCGCTGAGCATCTGACCGGGAGCCGATCATGCTGCGCATCCTGCACGACACCCACATCGACTTCATCAAGCACTGGCGACTCGCCGTCGGCATCACGCTCGCGTTCATCCTGCTGGGAGTGGCCTCGTTCGCCTGGCAGCCGACGATCAGCAAGGCCATCGACTTCACCGGCGGGACGCTCGTCCAGGTGAGCTTCAAGCAGCCGCCGGACGTCGCCCGGCTCCGCGCGGCACTGGAGCAGGGGGGCATCGGCAGCCCGGAGCTCCAGCGCTTCGGCACCCCCACGGACTACACCATCCGCGCCCAGGATCCCGAGGATGTCGAGCAGCAGGCCGAGGGCGCCCACACCGTGGCGGAGACCATCGGCACCGTCCTCGAGCGGACGTTCGGGGCCGGGAACTACACGATCGTCCGCGCGGAGGCGGTCGGGCCCAAGGTCGGGAGCGAGCTCGCCCGCAACGCGCTCATCGCCGTGCTGCTCTCCTTCGGCGTGACGCTGCTCTACCTCGGCTGGCGCTTCGAGTGGCGCTTCGGCCTGGCCGCCGTCGTCGCGACCGGGCACGACATCTTCGCCACGCTCGCGTTCATCAAGCTGATGGACCTGGAGATCTCCCTCACCGTCATCGCCGCCATCCTGACGGTGATCGGCTACTCGCTGAACGACACGATCATCATCTTCGATCGCGCCCGCGAGAATCTCAAGAAGAGCCGCCGCGAGCCGCTCTACGACACGCTGAACCGCTCGGTGAACGAGACGCTCCCGCGTTCGGTGCTCACCCACGCTACCACGCTGGCGGCGACGCTCGCGCTGCTCATCCTGGCGGGCGAGGTCATCCGGCCGTTCGCCTGGGTGATGACCTTCGGTATCTTCACCGGGACCTTCAGCTCCATCTACGTCGCGCCGGCCGTGCTCCTCTGGATCGAGCGCCGCTGGCCGCGCACCGCGACGGCCAGCGCGCCGGCACCCGCCGGCGCGCGGCAGCGCCGCGCCTGAGCGCT
>DASTRO010000244.1:0-11632 GCA_035761165.1 Gemmatimonadaceae bacterium
ACCACGCGCCACGCCCCGCGGTCGGGGCGGAGCAGGCGCACGCGGTGATCCCGCGCATCGAGGACGACGAGCGTGTCGCCGAGGAGGGTGAAGTCGGTCACCTGCGTGGGAGCGTCGCCGGCCACCGGCCGCCACACCAGCTGCCGGACGGCGGCTGGCACGGCGTTCGGGGCGCGGCGGACCGGCAGGCGGTCGGCGCCGGGGGAGGGGCGGCGGCGCCAGGCCGCCACCACCGGCACCGACAGCAACGTCGCCACCGCCAGCAGCACGAGGGCGACGACGGATCGGTGCGCGCGCGGTCGCATCGTCACTCGGCGTAGGCCTCGCGGAGGCGCACGCCCCCGGTCAGCTGGCGGGCCGCCTCGGCCGCCGCGCAGGCGAGGATGCCGATACCGCCGGCGACGCTGCAGGCGGCGCGGCCGATGAAGCCGTCGGCGCCGTCGAAGCAGGCCTGGGTGAGCGACTCCACCGTGTTCACGCAGTCCTCGTAGAAGCCGGCCTGCGCCGGGCGCACGCTGGTCCCGACGAGGGTGAGCCCGAGGAGCAGGGCGAACGCGGCGCGGGCCGCGGCGCGGCGGCGACCGGCCGTGGCGGGACGGGCGGCGCCGAGGGCACCGCGCACCGTGGAGCGGGACGACTGGGGCATGATCCACCTCACTGAGTCGGCTGCCCACGCGCGCGCGCCGCCCATTGCGGGGGCGCTCCGGACGTGCGCGGGTCGCGCCGGAGGAGTGCCCTCGGCGGACGCGTGCACGGCGGGACGGCGTCGTGGCGTGCCCGGGAAGGCGCGGCCACGGTACGCGCGCCGTCAGCCCGCGCCGGGATCATTCCGTCCCCACTCGGCGCGGACGGACGCAGCTCCGCCGTCGAGCGCGAAGATGCGGGGGCGGGGTCAGCCCGCCGTCAGAGGGGTGCTCGGCGCCTGTCGTCCGCGGCGCGTGGCGGCGGGCACGGCGTCAGCCGCGCGCCGCGGGACGGCGTCGCGCGTCAGCGCTCGGCGCGTCAGCCGCCGGTGCGCCGCCGCAGTCGCCCGACGAGCCCCCGCGCCTCGCCCACGCCGAGCACCGCCGAGAGGGCGAGGTAGAGCGCGCCGTAGACGCCCAGCACGACCACGGCGGTGAGCGCCACGTGCCGCACGCCGAGGAGGAGCTTGAGCCCCCAGCCGGCGGCCGCCGCCACCGCCGCCAGCGCCCACAGCCGCGGCAGCAGGCCGCCCTCCAGCCGCGCCCGGCCCACGCGGCGCTCCAGCGCCCGGCGGAGGAGGAAGAACTCGACCCACCCCGCCACGCCGGCCGACGCCGTGAGCCCCGCCGCGCCCCAGAGCTGGTCCACTCCCACCAGCTGCGGCAGCGCCAGCGCCGCCGGCACGCCGAGCGCCGCCACCAGCAGCAGCCGCACGGCGGCGAAGCGGAGTGGGGTGCGCGTGTCGCGCAGCGCGTAGAAGGTGGAGCTGTAGAGCCGCCCCAGCGTCGCCGCCAGCAGCCCGACCGCCGAGCCGGCGAGGATCCCCCACGTGTAGACGGAGTCCGCGCGGCTGAAGCGCCCGCCCTGCAGCAGCAGGCCGGCGATCAGGTCGCCGAAGGCGAGGAAGGCCGCCGCCGACGGCACGACGAAGAAGGCGACGCGCCGCAGCCCGCCCGCGAGGCGCGCCCGCAGCGTGGCCGCCACCGCGTCGCGGTCCCCGGTGATGCTCGACATCGCCGGCAGCTCGGCGGCCGACACGCTCATGCCGAAGAGGCTCACCGGCAGGTTGTAGATGATCGTCGCGTTCGTGAGGCCCATCGCGGCGCCGGTGGGGAGCCAGCTGGCGATCGTCAGGTCCACCAGGATGCTCAGCTGGACGACGCCGCGTCCCAGGATCGCCGGCACGAAGTTGCGCAGCACCGTGCGCACGTGCGCCGAGTGGCGGCCGAGCCAGAGGCGCAGCCCGCGCGCCACGCGCAGCACGGTGGGGAGCTGGACGCCGAACTGCAGCGCCGAGCCCACCACCGCCCCCCACGCCGCCAGGCGCGCGATGCGCGGCAGCTCGCCCGCGGCGGGGACGTGCAGCCCGCCGCCGGCGATCACCAGCGATGCGATGATGGCCACGTTCCACAGCACCGGCGCGCTGTAGGAGAGCAGGAAGCGCCGGTGGCTGTTGAGCACCCCCAGGCACCAGGCGGAGAGGACGAGCAGCCCGACGCCGGGGAAGAAGATGCGCACCAGCCGGATCGTCAGCTCGCGCTTGGCGCCCGTGAAGCCGGAGGCGAGCGCGGTGACGATGAGCGGCGTGAAGAGCAGCCCGAGGAGCACCAGCAGCGCGGTGACCAGCGCCAGCAGGGCGAACACCGCGCCCGCGGTGCGCCCGGCCTCCTCCTCGTCGCGCGCGCCGAGCAGCCCCGCATAGACGGGGATGAACGACGCCGAGAGGACGCCCTCCCCGAACAGGTTCTGCAGGATGTTCGGGATCCGGGAGGCGACGCTGTACGCGTCGGCCGCGTCGCCGAGGCCCAGGTAGTAGTTGAGGACCTTGGTACGGGCGAGGCCGAAGAGGCGCGAGAGGAGGATCCCCGCGCCGACGAGCAGTGCGTGCCGCGCGCCGCCGTCCGGCCGTGCCGGCCCGGGGCGGTCCGCGCGCGCGGCGGGGGGAGGAGCGTCGTCCGCCCCTCCCCCCGTGGGATCCACCACCGCGTCGGTCGCGGCCAGTCGGTCGCTCACCCGCGGCCGCGCCTCACGCCGTGGACGCCTCGGCCGTGGCCGCGTCCACCGCCATGCCCATCGCGTGGTAGCCCTTGTCGACGTAGACCGTGGTGCCGGTGATGCCGCTGGCCAGCGGGCTGGCGAGGAAGGCGGCCGCGGTGCCCACCTCGCGCGCGTCGAGCGCCTCGGGGAGCGGCGTGTTCCCGGCGCAGTACTCCACCATGCGGTCGATGATGCCGATGGCGCTCGCGGCGCGCGAGGCGTACGGGCCGGCGGAGATGGTGTTCACGCGCACCCCCCAGCGCCGGCCGGCCTCGAAGGCGAGCACGCGCGTGTCGCTCTCCAGCGCCGCTTTCGCGGACGACATCCCGCCGCCATAGCCGGGGATGACGCGCTCGCTCGCCATGTAGGTGAGCGAGAGGACGGCGCCCCCCTCGCGCATCAGCGGGCCGAGGCGCGCCGTCATGCCGACCAGCGAGTAGGCGCTCACCCCGACGGCGGCCAGGTAGCCGCTGCGGCTCGTCTCGAGCAGGGGCTTCCTGACCTCGGGACCGTTGGCCAGCGAGTGGACGACGATGTCGAGGGAGCGCTCGCCGAAGTCCTCGCGCCAGCGGGTGGCCAGGCCGTCGATCGAGAAGTCGCCGGTGTCCTTGTACCGCTTGCTGGTGCGCACCTCCTCCGGCGCGTCGGCCAGCGTATCGTAGGCGGCGTCGAGCGGGTAGATCTTCTCGAAGGCGAGGAGGGCGCCGTCGGGCATCCGGCGGGACTCGTCCATCTTGCCGCGTTCGAGGAGATTGAGAAAGATGTTGAGCGCGGGCGGCCACGTGGCGACGCAGACGGTCGCCCCCGCCTCGGCGAGCGCCTTCGCGATCGCGAAGCCGTAGCCGGCGTCGTCGGCGACGCCGGCGACGAGCGCGCGGCGGCCGGTGAGGTCGATGGCAAGCATGGCCGATATGTGGCGCGGCCGGCGCGACCGGGCAAGGGGCCGGCGGGCCGGCGAGGCGCCGGGAGCGGGGCGATGACGGCAGTCCTCTACGTGGACGACGAGCCGACGATCCGGCGGGCCGTGCAGCTCTGGCTGGCCCGCTACGGCATCGTCGTGCACACCGCCGCCGGCGTCCACGACGCCAAGCTCGCCGTCGCGGAGCACCGCCTGGACGGCGTCTTCATCGACCTCTGGCTCGAGGACGGCAGCGGCCTGGAGCTCTACGACTGGCTGCGCACCGAGCACCCGGCCCTGGCCCGCCGCGTGGCCTTCGTCTCCGGCGACACGGCCGGCGCCACGGCGCAGCGTCGCGTGGCCGCGACCGGCTGCCCGGTGCTCGCCAAGCCCTTCGACCTCGACCTGCTGAAGCGCACCGCCGAGCAGTGGGTCCGGGGCGCGGGCGGCAGCTTCGGGCTGGATCTCGAGCACGGGCGCTGACGGACCGAGTCTCGGGCGGCTGGAACGGCAACTGCCGCCGCGGATCACGCGGAGAACGCGGATCGCTCGCGGCGCGGGGCCCGGGCTCCGGTGCGCTGGGGCTCGAACGGCGGGGGGGAGCGGATGCTGCGGACGAGCACGGATCCTTCGGATCGTGCCCCGTGGCGGCCACGGCGCCGTGCACCAGGGCCGGAACTGCATGGGGGTGGGCTCCGGATCGGCTCACCCCTCCTCGCGCCCGGGCCAACGACCACGACTGAGCCGCACGCGGAGACGCGGAGGGCGCGGAGGGGGGAGGACAGCGTGGGGCCGGACTCGAGCCCGAGTGGGGACGGACTCGGGACGGACTCGGGGCCGAGTGGCTCCCGAGTCGAGACGCCCCCCACTCGCTGTTCCTCCGCGTGCTCCGCGCCCTCCGCGTGCGACGGCCGTTCGCCGTTCAGCCCCGGCGCCCGGAGGGGCGGGTCGTTCCCGATCCCACCCCGAGTTACTCCCGACCAGCGCAAGGCGGCGTGGGGAGGAGCGGAGCGATCCGACGCATCCGGAGCCTCCGAAGCATCCGCGTCCCCCATGAGCGTTGATGCCAGACACCGGCGCGCGGAGCCCCGGCGTACCAAGGGAGCCGAGTCGCGGCCTCCGTTCCGGAGCTACGCCGATGCTGGCTCGGTCGCTCCGCGGCGGAGGCGGTCGCGGACGGCGGCCCAGGCGGGGGTGTCCGGCGGCTGCTCGGCCAGTACGAGGTCGCACCGCTCGGCGTCCAGGCCGTGCAGCGCGGCGTACAGGCGGTGGGCGTAGGCCGCCGGGTCGGCGGGCATGCGGACCGGGTGCTGCAGCGGCGCGTCCAGCGGGGCGAGGAGGAGCGCGCCCACGCGCTCGCCGCGCGCCGCCGCCGTCTCGGCCAGGCGCGCCGCGCCGGCGCGGTCCGTCGGGTCGAAGAGGACGAGCCGGGCGCGCGGCGCGTAGTGGCGCGCCGCCATCCCCGGCGACCGGTGCGGCGCGTCGTCGGGCAGCGGCGCGTCGGCATCCGGTGGCGGGGCGACCTCGCCCACGACCGCGCGGAGCGCGTCCAGCCCCAGCATGCCCGGGCGGAGCAGCCGCGGCACGGCGCCGGTCACGTCCACCACCGTCGACTCGATCCCCACCGTCGTCGGCCCACCGTCGATGATCAGCTCCACGCGGTCGCCGAGCGAGCGCGCCACGTGCTCGGCGGTGGTGGGGGAGAGCTCCGTGTAGCGGTTGGCGCTCGGCGCCGCGATCGGGCGTTCGGCGGCGCGCAGCAGCGCCAGCGCGATCGGGTGCGACGGCACGCGCACGCCGACGCTGTCCAGCCCCGCGGTGACGATGTCCGGGACGACGTCGCGCTTGCGGAGCACGAGCGTGAGCGGCCCGGGCCAGAAGGCACGCGCCAGCCGCTCGGCCGCGTCGGGCCAGTCGGTCGTCAGCTCGCGGGCCTGCGCCGCGCCCGGCACGTGAACGATGAGCGGGTTGAACGCCGGGCGTCCCTTGGCGGCGAAGATGCGCGCCACCGCGTCGGCATCGAGCGCATTGGCCCCGAGGCCGTACACCGTCTCGGTGGGGAAGGCGACGAGGCCCCCGCGGCGGATGATGCTCGCGGCGTGGGCGAGGAGCTGGGGGCCGGGCGTGCCGGAGGCGACGTGGACGATGGACACGGGGGAATGATACGCCGGCGCGGGGCGGGGCCGCAGCGGCCGTGGCGTGCGTCCGGCTAGATTCTTCCTCGCGCATGCCCGCTCCCGCGCCCCGCCGCATCCTCCTCGCCGACGCCGACGCCTTCTTCGTCGCCGTCGCCCGCCTCGCCGACCCCGACGGCGCCGGCCGCGCGCCGCTGCTCATCGTCGGCGGCAGCGCCGAGCAGCGCGGCGTCGTCACCTCCGCCAGCTACGAGGTGCGGAAGTTCGGCGTCCGCTCCGGCATGCCCATGGCCCGCGCGAAGCGCCTCTGCCCGCAGGCCACCGTCGTCCCCGTCCCGCGCGGCCTCTGCTCGGCCAAGAGCCGCGAGATCCGCCGCGTGCTCGAGCGCTTCGCCCCCGTCGTCGCCCCCGCGTCCATCGACGAGTGGTACCTGGACCTGGGCGGCACCGAGGCGCTCTACGGGCACGAGCCACTGGCCGCCACGGCGCACCGCATCCGCGACGCGGTGATCGCCGGGACCGGGCTGTCGGTGTCGTTCGGCGGCGGGACCAGCCGGCTCGTCGCCAAGCTGGCCGTCGAGCGCGCGAAGCCCAAGCCGGGCAGCGGCGCCGACGGCGTGCACGTCGTCGCGCCCGGCGACGAGCCAGCGTTCCTGCAGACCGTGGAGCTCGCCGAGCTCCCCGGCGTCGGGCCGCGGCTGCAGGAGCGGCTGCGGCGGCACGGGCTCGTCACCGTCCCGGACGCGCTGGCCTGCGATCACGCCGCGCTCGTGCGGGCCACCGGCAGCGAGCGCACGGCGTCGTGGCTGCAGCAGCGCGTGCGCGGCATCGACGACTCGCCCGTGCAGCCGCGCGGCGAGGCCAAGTCCATCAGCCGCGACGAGACCTTCGCCCGCGACCTGCACGACGACGCCGACTTCGCGCGCGAGCTCTGGCGCCTCGTCGTGCGCGCCGCCGGTGACCTGCGCCGGAGCGGCTACCGCGCCCGCACCGTCACCGTGCGGGTGCGCGACGCCGACTTCACCACGCGGCAGGCCAGCCGCACGCTGCCCGAGGCGATCGAGACGGAGCGCGCCATCGGCCAGGTGGCCGAGGCGCTGCTCGCCCGGCTGCGCCGCGCGCGCCGCGTCGGTGCGCGGCTGCTCGGCGTCTCGCTCTCCGGCTTCGGCGGCGCGGAGCCGCCCGCGCAGCTCGCGCTCTTCGGGGCCGGCGAGCCGCCGCTGGAGACGGCGCGCGACCGCGCGGTCACCCGCGCCCTGGAGGCGGTGCGGGCGCGCTTCGGGGCGGACGGGGTGATGCCCGGGAAGCTGGTCGGTCGTCCGGGGAGGAAGCGGCCGTAGGTCCGGCGCAGCTTGCGGGACCGCTCAAGTTAGCTAAGTTGCTTAGCTAACAGGAGGTGTCCATGACCGTCGTCACGGTGCACGTCGCCAAGACCAATCTGTCGAAGCTGATCGAGCGGGTCTGCGCGGGTGAGGAGGTCGTCATCGCGCGCGGCAGCGAGCCCGTCGTGCGGCTCGTGCCGGTGGCGCAGGAGCCACCGCGTCGCCGCTTCGGCGCGCTGAAGGGGAGGCTGCGCGTGCCGGAGGAGTTCTTCGAGCCGCTGCCGGCCGAGGAGCTGGCGGGCTGGGAGCCATAGCGCATGCGGCTCCTGCTCGACACGCACGCGCTGCTCTGGTGGCTCGCCGGCGAGCGGCGGCTCTCGCGCCGGGCGCGGAGCACGATCGAGGATGAGAGCAACACCGTCTACGTCAGCGCCGCGAGTGCCTGGGAGGTGGCGACGAAGCACCGGATCGGCCGCCTGCCGGACGTGGCAGGGCTGGCGAGCGAGTTCGCGCGCGAGGTTGCGCAGCAGGGCTTCGTCGGGCTCGACATCACGCTGGACCATGGCCAGCGGGCGGGCAATCTGCCCGGGCCGCACCGCGATCCGTTCGACCGGATGCTGATCGCGCAGGCACAGGCGGAGAATCTCTGGCTCGTCTCCAACGAGGCGATCTTCGACCGGTACGGGATCACACGCATCTGGTGAGCGCCGTGCGCCGTTCGGATGCACGGTTCCGTCCGTAACCATCCCCACGCGGAAGATGACTGCTGACTCGACGCCTCCGGGTGCTCCCCCCGCCCGCCGGAACCTCTCCTCCGGCACCCCCTGGGAGCCCATCGTCGGCTACTCGCGCGCCGTGCGCGTCGGCCCGCACGTGCACGTCTCCGGCACCACCGCCACCGACGAGCGCGGCGAGATCGTCGGCCGCGGCGACCCGTACCTGCAGACGCACCAGATCCTGCAGAACATCGTGCGCGCCCTGGAGCGGCTCGGCGCGCGCGCCGAGCACGTGGTGCGCACGCGCATCTTCGTCACCGACATCGCGCGCTGGCGCGAGGTCGCGCGCGCGCACGGAGAGCTGTTCGGCGACATCCGGCCGGCGACGGCGATGGTGGAGGTGAAGGCGCTCATCGACCCCGCGATGCTCGTCGAGATCGAGGCCGACGCCTACGTCACCGACGACGTGCCGTCCACGGGCGGCGGCGGACGCACGGGCGCCCCGCCCGACCCCGCGCTGACGATGCCGTGAGCGACGCCACCCCGCCGACCCCGGACGAGACCGCGGCGCGCCTGGCCCGCCTCGAGGCGACCGTCGCCGCGCTGGCGCGCGAGGTGGCCACGCTGCGCACCGCCGCGCGCGCCGGTGCCGCGCACACGGCCGCGCCGCCCGTCGCGCCGTCCGGGACTCCGGTCCGGCACTGGTCGGATCCGACGCCGCCGATGCCGCCCGCGTCGCGCGACGTCGCGCCGCCCGACCGGCCGTCGCGCCGCCGCACGTTCCTCGAGGCGGGGCTCGACGTCGAGACGCTCGTCGGCCGCTACGGCACCATGGCGCTGGCCGCGCTCACCATCATCCTCGGCGTCGGCGCCTTCCTCGGCTGGGCCATCCAGCGCGTGCGCCTCGGCCCCGGGCTGCGCGTCGCCCTCGGTGCGCTGGCCGCCGTCGGCGTGGCCGGCCTCGGGCTCTGGCTGCGCGAGCGCGGCACGCGCCGCTTCGGCAACGTGCTCCTCGCGCTCGCGCTGGCCATCACGCACGTCGTGGCGTGGGGCGCCGGGCCGGCGCTCGGGGTCGTGCCGCCAGCCGTCGCGCTGGGCGTCGCCGCGCTGGCGTCGGCGGCGCTCGCCGCGCTCGCCTGGCACGACGGCAGCGAGCTGCTCTTCGCCGTCGGCACCGGCGGCGCGCTGCTGGCGCCCTTCGTCACGGCGCGCGCCGAGGGGGATCCGGTGATCCTCCTGCTGTACGGCTGGGTGGTGCTGACGGCGGCCGCCGCCGCGCTGCGCGCGCAGCGCTGGAGCGTGGCCGCGCGGCTGCTCGTGGCCGGCGCGCTGGCCTACACCGGCGCCGCGCTGGAGGCGACGTGGAGCACCGGCCTGCTGGGCGGCGTCGCGTGGGCGAAGCGCGACCTGCCCGCACTCTTCCCGCTCGCCTCCGCGTTGGGCGCGCTCGCCGTGGCCGGGCCGCGCTTCCGCAGCTCGCTGGCGCGCGCGTACGTCGTCGTGCTCCTCGTGCCGCTCTTCGCGCGCACCGCGCTCGTCGTCGGCGACCACCTCTTCGGCGACCTCGTCGCCATCGCCGGCGCGGGCGCGGCCACCGTCTACCTCGCGCTCCGCTGGCGCGACACGGAGCAGCCGTGGGCGATGGCGAGCGCCGTCGGCCAGCCGCTCGCGTTGCTCGGCGTGGCGCTGCTCGCGCTCCCCGAGCGCTACGGCCTGGCGCCGGCGCTCGTCGCGCTCGGCGCGGCGGCGCTGGCGCTGCTCGCCGCGCTGGACGCCGGCGCGCTCGTGCTGGCCGGCGCGCCCACGACGGCAGCGGAGGACGAGCGGGGCTCCGCGGTCGCCGAACCGCTGTGGAGCGGTCATCTGCTCGTCGTCGGGCTGGCGAGCGCCCTGGCCATCACGCTCGGGCTGCACTGGTGGCCGGTGGCGGCGGCCGCGCTGCTCGCCGCGCACGGCGCCGGCGCGGCCCTCCTGGCGCGGCGCATGGACCGACCGCTCCTCCTCGTCACGCCGCTCGTCGCGCTGCTCGGGGCGTCCGCGTGGGTGGGGGACCTGCTCGACGCACGCCCGGCCTACGCGTACCGACCCTTCCTGACACTGCCGTCGCTGGCGGCGCTCGTCCTCGTCGCTGCCTGGTGGACGGCGGGCCGCCACGCCGCGCGCGTGGTGCGCGCGCCGGCCGCCGGCGCCACGGAGCGCGCGCTGCTCGGCGCCCTCGGCGGCGTCGCGCTCTTCCTGTGGGGCTACGCGGAGCTGGCGCGCGCCGTCGCGCCGGAGACGGCGGCCTTCCTCGTCATCGTGTACGTCGCCGCGAGCGGGGTGCTCGTCATCCAGCTCGGCCGCCGGTGGGCGATGGCCGGCGGGCGGCGCGTGGGGCTGGCGCTGGCGGTGTACGCGGCGCTGCGCGCCATCGTGCAGGCGTCGGACTTCGCGTCCATCGGGCTGCGCGTCGGCAGCTACCTGCTGGTGGGCGGCTTCCTGCTCGCCGTGGCCTACTGGTATCGCGCGGCCGGCGAGGCGGTGCCGGCCGAGTAGGCGCGGCGTCGGGCGGCGGGGCGCCGAGGCGGGGCGGCGCCGGCCGTGGCCGGCGGCGATATTCCGCGCATGACGCGATCGAGGTGGGACGACGTGGGCGACGACGCCTGGCCGGACGACGCGGCGTGGGCGCGGGGGCTGGGCTGCGACGAGGACGAGTTCGGCCGCGAGGAGGACATCCCGGAGAGCGGCCGCGACTGGCGGCGGCCGCAGGGGATCTTCGTCATCGCGCCGCTGTCGGGCGAGGCGGCCGAGCAGATCCACGCCATCCAGCGCCGCTACGACCCGAAGCTGGCGGCGATGAGCGCGCCGCACGTGACGCTGGTCGGCTCGTCGGGGGCGGGGCCGGTGGTGCCGGGGACCACGGAGGCGCAGCTGCGCGCCGCCATCGAGCCGGTGGCGCGCGAGACGGCGCCGCTCGTCCTCCCCTTCGGCCGGCCGTCGCGCTTCATGCAGACCAACATCGTGAGCCTGCCGCTCGACCCGAACGGCCCGCTGCGCGAGCTGTTCGAGCGGCTGCGCGCGAGCGGGCTGCGCTTCGGGCCCGTGCGCTTCGCCTTCACGCCGCACGCGACGCTGAGCTACTTCCCCACGCTCGACCGGGCGCGCGAGCGCGCGCTGCTGGCCGAGCGGGTGACGGCGCCGGCGGTGATCGACCGGCTGGAGCTGTCGCTGACGCACGACCCGCAGCCACCGAAGCGGCTGTTCGAGGTGCGGTTGGGCGCGATGAGCGACAATTGACTACCGACGAGAGGGATCGCGGCGCGATGGGAGCACCTAGATGGCGGCGGGTCGCAACCGCGGCGCGTGCGGCACATAGCCTCTGGGGGGTCGGATCACTGAACGGAAAGCGACCGGCCATCACTTCCCTTCTTGCCGCTAGCGGTGCCCGGGTGCTATGATCGGCGCCAGGCGTTAACCAGGGCAGGCCCGGCGACGTCGCTGAGGCGCTACGGAACGCGTTCTCGATGCCGATCACTAGTGAACGATGGCAATCGGCGCGGGCGCTACTTCGCCACCACTTGCCGGTCCTCTGCTCGTTCGCGTCACCTCGGGCGATGATTTTACAGCAGCCCTACGGGGCTGCGGCCGGCCGGGCGCCGGTACAGCTCTGCCCGAGCGCGCAGGAGGTCGTGGCGCGGCTGCAGGCTGGTAGCGTCGCCGCGACCTTTCCCCCGTCCTGAGGACAGGCGGCTATGGGTCGGGTGAATGGACTGGGCGCCCACACATCACGGCGAACTCCGCCGGTGTCCGTCTCGCAAGGCTGCTGTGGGGGCGAACCGCGTTGTAGTCGCGCCGCCACTC
>DASTRO010000245.1:0-3071 GCA_035761165.1 Gemmatimonadaceae bacterium
GAGGCCGTAGTTCGTCGCCCCCTCGGCGTTGAGGAAGGTGAGCTTCGGCGCGCCCGAGGTCGCGATGTCCACCTGCTCGATGGGCCCGTCGAAGCGCTTGGCGAAGGCACCCACGCTCAGTACCTCCCCGGCGGCCGGATACCACTCCCACCGCACGTCGTAGTTCTGGATGAGCGCGCGGCGAAGCGAGGGGTTCCCTACGAGCGTCCGCTGTGTGACGTTGTCGCGGTACTCGATGGGCGCGAGCTCGCGGTACTCTGGACGCGAGAGCGTGCGCGACGCCGAGAATCGGAGGTTCTGCGCCTCGGTGAGGCGGACGTTCAGTGCCCCGGAAGGGAGGAGGTCGGTGCTGCGGTACGTCGTGTCCACGGCCGCCTGGCCGAGGGTGCTCGGCGCGGCCTGCAGCCCCAGCCGCCACGACTCCACGCGGGCGCCGGCGATGAGCCGCACGCGCTCGCCGATGGGGTACTCGATCATTCCGTACCCGGCGGGCACCTGGTCGCGCGCCCGGTACGAGCCGCCGTCGCCGCTCGTGCGCAGCGAGAGGAGGGCGCTGTCGCCCCGCGCGTAGCGCCCGTCGAAGATCACCTCCGGCGCCGCCTCGCGAGCCTCGCGGGAGAGCCGCGACGAGGTGATGTCGTACACCTGGTTGTCGGCGTCGCGCTTGGTGAAGCGGTACGACCCGCCGAGCTTCACCGTCAGCGGCCGCGCGGGGTCGCCGAGATCGAGCCGGTAGTCCAGCGAGGGGCTCAGCGACGACTCGTGCAGGTCGCTGAAGGTGCGGCGCGCCGGCTGCGTGCTGAACCAGCCGAAGCTCGTCGCGCCGCTGGCCGGGTCGGTCTGGTAGTCGTAGATGATGTCGGAGCGGTCGGGCTCCGCGCGCGTCACCGCGGACCCGGTGACGCTCCACGTGAGCTGCTGCCGCTCGCCGAAGAGATGCTCGGCGCGCAGCTGGCTCGAGGCGACGCTGCGCTCCACGAAGCGGAGCGTCGAGCGCCGCAGCGGGCGGCCGAACTCCTCCGACACCCCCTCGGCCTGGTACGCCTCGTTGTCCGCCGTGCGGCTGTAGCTGTTGTTCAGGGAGACCTTGGTGCCCTTGCCGAACCAGGTGCTCAGGTTGAGCAGGCCGCCCCAGAGCACCGTGCTGCGCCCCGTGGACCCCACGTACTCGTTCTGCGCCGTCGTGCCTCCGCTGCCATCCGCCACCGCCTGCGCGCGCTTCTCGTCGGCGCGGATCTCCGTGCTCCCCGAGTAGGTGAGCGATCCGAGATAGCCGACGCGGTGGCCGAGGACGGGATCCTCGCCGCCGATGGAGGTCGAGAGGGAGTAGCCGGGGCTGCCGCGCCCCTGGCCCGGCGACCAGGCGTTGCGGAAGGAGCGGAGCATCCAGTTGAGGTCCGACTGCGCGTACTCGCCGCGGAGCGCCCCGGCGGCGCGCAGCACGCCGGGGAGGTCGCGGTCGGCGCCGCCGAAGCCGAGCCACTCCAGCCCCGCGGTGGGCGCGGTGATGATGCTCTTCCCCGTGACGGCGTCGTTGCCGCTCACCGACATCGAGTAGCTCACGGCGCGGCGCGCGGGGAACTCGCGCATCTTGATGTCCACCTGCGCGCCGCTGAAGTCGCCGGGGAGGTCGGGGGTGAAGGTCTTGGAGGTGGTGACCGTCTGCAGGAGGGAGGCGGGGAAGAGGTCGAGCGGCACGACCTTCTTCTCCGGCTCGGGGCTCGGGATGCGTGCGCCGTTCAGCGACGCGGTGGTGTAGCGGTCGCCGAGCCCACGCACGAAGACGTACTTCCCGTCCTGCACCGTCACGCCGCTCACGCGCTGCACGGCGGCGGCCGCGTCGGCGTCGGGGCTGCGCGAGATCTGCTCGGCGGTCACCGCGCTGACGATGCCGGTCGCGTTGCGCTGCTCGTCCAGCGCTTCGTTCACCGTGCCGCGCTCGGCGCTGGCGGTCACCTCCACCGCCTGGAGCTGCACATTGGCGACGTCCAGCGCCACGTCCTGCTCCACCGAGGCGTCGGCCGACAGCACGATGCCCGTGACGGTCTTCGGCTGGTAGCCGAGGCGGCGGACGTGGAGGGTGACCGTGCCGGCCGGCACACCGCCGACGGCGTAGCGGCCGTCCACGCCGGACATCGCGCCGAGCGTGGTTCCCACCACCTGCACGCCGACGTCGGAGAGAGGCTGCCCGCTCGACCCGTCGATGATGCGACCGACAATGCGACCCGCCGGTGTCTGCGCGTGCGCCGTCGCGGCGACCACCGCGAGGAGCAGGGCGGCCACGGAGGGGAGATAGCGTCGGTTCATTGGCTCGCGATTGAGAGTTCACTCGCGAGGCACCCGGCCGTCCTGCGCTCAGCGTCCCGGGCGGGCGCGCTCGGGCGGAGCGTGTTCGCATCCGCCGTCTTGAACGTGTCCCCGCCGCGTACCGGCAGTCCCACGGGCGTGCAACGAACCGGTCACGACGCGCGAGCCGATGGAGGCGCGCCCGGCGGCGCGGTCACGCCGTCGTGGCGGCCGGGAAGGGGAAGAAGGCGGCGATGGTGGCGCCGCGCCCCGGGGCGCTCTCGGCGCGCACGCGGCCGCCGTGCGCCTCGGCGAGATGCTTCACGATGGAGAGGCCGAGACCCGTGCCCCCCGCCTCGCGCGACCTCGCGGGGTCGGCGCGGTAGAACCGCTCGAAGATGCGCGGCAGGTGCTCGGCGGCGATCCCGATGCCGCTGTCGCGCACCCCCACCCACACGCCGCCGTCGCCGGGCTCCGCGAACACCGTGATCGTGCCGCCCGCCGGCGTGTAGCGCACCGCGTTGTCGGCGAGGTTGGCGAGCAGCTGGCGGAGTGCCGTGGGGTCGGCGTACACGGTGGCGGCGCCCGGCTGCACGACGACCTCGAGCGTCACGCCCTTCCGCTGTGCCTCGACCCGGCAGGGCGCCACCGCCTCGGCCGCCGCGGTCGCCGCCGCGATGGGGCGCGGGCTCGGGATCCAGCCGCCGCTCTCGATGCGCGAGAGGTCGAGCAAGTCGTCCACGATGCGCTGCATGCGCTGGGCACTGGAGAAGATCGTGGCGGTG
>DASTRO010000246.1:0-4750 GCA_035761165.1 Gemmatimonadaceae bacterium
GGACCTCAACGACCTGTACCGCCGCGTCATCAACCGCAACAACCGCCTGCAGAAGCTCATCTCGCACCGCGCGCCGGAGGTCATCCTGCGCAACGAGAAGCGCATGCTGCAGGAGGCGGTGGACGCGCTGTTCGACAACGGCCGCCGCTCGAAGGCGATCCGCGGCCGCGGCAAGCGCCCGCTGAAGTCGCTCAGCGACATGCTGAAGGGCAAGCAGGGGCGCTTCCGCCAGAATCTGCTCGGCAAGCGCGTGGACTACTCGGGCCGCTCGGTCATCGTGGTGGGCCCGGAGCTCAAGCTGCACCAGTGCGGCCTGCCGAAGGCGATGGCGCTGGAGCTGTTCAAGCCGTTCATCATCCACAAGCTGGTCGACAAGGGGATCGCCGAGACGGTCAAGCGCGCCAAGAAGATCGTGGAGCGCGAGAGCCCCGAGGTGTACGAGATCCTCGAGGAGATCATCCGCGACCACCCGGTGCTCCTCAACCGCGCGCCGACGCTCCACCGCCTGGGCATCCAGGCGTTCGAGCCGGTGCTGGTGGAGGGGAAGGCCATCCGCATCCACCCGCTCGTCTGCGCGGCGTTCAACGCCGACTTCGACGGCGACCAGATGGCCGTGCACGTGCCGCTCTCGTTCGAGGCGCAGATCGAGGCGCGCGTGCTGATGCTCTCCAGCAACAACATCCTCAAGCCGTCGGACGGCCGCCCGGTCGCGGAGCCGAGCCAGGACATCGTCCTCGGCTGCTACTTCGCCACCAAGGCGCCGGCCGACTTCGACGCCGCCGTGGCGACCGCGCCGGCCTACGTCACCGCCGCCGAGGTGGAGATGGCGCTGGCGCAGGGGCGGCTCACGCACCACTCGCCGATCCGCTTCCGGGTGGACGACGAGGACGGCGTGCGCTGGGTGGGCACGACGGCCGGGCGCGTGCTCTTCAACGAGATCGTGCCGGCGGGGCTGGGCTTCCAGAACCGCGACATGAAGAAGAAGGCCCTCTCCGAGCTCGTCTTCGAGAGCTACCGCCGCAACGGCCTGGCCGAGACGGTGACCTTCCTCGACCGACTCAAGGAGTTCGGCTTCTTCAACGCCACCCGCGGCGGCGTCTCCATCGGCATCGAGGACCTGCACATCCCGGCCGAGAAGGAGGGGCTGCTGACCGAGGCGACGGAGCGCGTCGAGCGCTTCCAGCGCGCCTACCAGACCGGCAACATCACGAACGGCGAGCGCTACAACAAGGTCATCGACACCTGGACGCACGCGAACTCGGACGTGACCGACGCGATGGTGAAGACCATGCGCGAGTCGCAGGGCGGGTTCAACCCGGTGTTCATGATGTTCGACTCCGGCTCGCGCGGCAGCCGCGACCAGATCCGTCAGCTGGCGGGGATGCGCGGCCTCATGGCCAAGCCGCAGAAGAAGCTCACCGGCGGCATCGGCGAGATCATCGAGAACCCGATCAAGTCGAACTTCCGCGAGGGGCTGTCGGTGCTCGAGTACTTCAGCTCCACGCACGGCGCGCGCAAGGGCCTGGCCGACACGGCGCTCAAGACGGCCGATGCCGGCTACCTGACGCGCCGCCTGGTGGACGTGGCGCAGGACGTCACGATCACCGAGGAGGACTGCGGCACGATTCTCGGCCTCGAGGTCGCGGCGCTGAAGGAGGGCGAGGACGTCATCGAGCCGCTCGGCGAGCGCATCGTCGGCAACGTGGCGGCCGAGGACGTGGAGGACCCGCACGTCCGCGACGAGAGCGGCCGCCCGCGCGTGCTGGTGGAGGCGGGGCAGCTGATCGACGAGGAGACGGCGCGCGACATCGAGGAGTCGGGCATCGAGGCGATCAAGATTCGCTCGGTGCTCACCTGCGAGGCCAAGCGCGGGCTCTGCCGCATGTGCTACGGCCGCAACCTGGCCACCATGGACATGGTGGACCTGGGCGAGGCCGTCGGCATCATCGCCGCGCAGTCCATCGGCGAGCCGGGCACGCAGCTCACGCTGCGCACCTTCCACATCGGCGGCACGGCGGCCCGCATCGCCGAGCAGACGGCGCGCAAGACCAAGGTGGCCGGCACGATCGAGTACGGCGACCGCCTGGTGATGGTGACCAACCCCGAGGGGCAGAAGATCGTCACCTCGTACGAGGGGGAGATCGCCATCCGCTCGTCGAACGAGAAGACGGCGGCCGTCGGGGCGCGCCTGCAGGTGCCGCTCGGCGCCATCCTGATGGTGGAGGACGGGCAGGAGGTGCGGCGCGACCAGGTGATCTTCACCTGGGACCCGTACACCAACCCCATCCTCGCCGACGTGGACGGCACGATCCGCTTCGTGGACCTGGTGGAGGACGAGTCGGTGTCCGAGGAGCTCGACGAGCTCACCGGGCTGCGCCAGCGCGTCGTCATCGAGGACCGCGAGAAGAAGCTGCACCCGCACATCGAGATCTGGCAGACCAAGGGGGGCAAGGAGCGCCGCGTGCGCGACTTCGTCATCCCGGTGGGCGCCCAGCTCACGGTGGAGGACGGGCAGACGGTGACGCCCGGCACCACGCTGGCCAAGATCAGCCGCGAGGCGTACAAGACGCGCGACATCACGGGCGGCCTGCCGCGCGTGGCGGAGCTGTTCGAGGCGCGGCGGCCGAAGGACCCGGCCACCATCTCCGAGGTGGACGGCGTCGTGCGGTTCGGCGACATCAAGCGCGGCAAGCGCGAGATCTTCGTCCAGCCGATGGCGCTGGTGAACGGCCAGTGGACGGTGGACGAGACGCAGCCGGCGCAGCTGTACGAGGTGCCGGCCGGCAAGCACCTGCGCGTGCACGAGGGCGACCGCGTGCGCGCCGGTGACCGCCTGTCCGAGGGCCCGGTGAACCCGCACGACATCCTGCGGATCAAGGGCCCGCGCGCCGTGCAGGAGTACCTGCTGAACGAGGTGCAGGAGGTCTACCGCCTGCAGGGCGTGAAGATCAACGACAAGCACATCGGCGTGATCGTCAAGCAGATGCTGCAGAAGGTGCGCGTCCTCGATCCGGGGGACACGGCCTTCCTCGAGGGGGAGCACGTGGACAAGGGCACCTTCCGCGAGGCGAACGACCGGGCGAAGAAGAAGAAGGAGCGCCCGGCGACCAGCGAGCCGCTGCTGCTCGGCATCACCAAGGCCTCGCTGACGACGCAGTCGTTCATCTCGGCGGCGTCGTTCCAGGAGACCACGCGCGTGCTGACCGACGCCGCGATCCGCGGCGCGCGGGACGAGCTGCGCGGCCTGAAGGAGAACATCATCATCGGCCACCTCATCCCGGCGGGCACCGGCATGTACCGGTACAACGACGTGGAGCTCGAGGGGGCCAACCTCCCGCTGCCCGAGGAGCTGCCGGCGGCCCCCGCCGAGGAGCCCTCGGCGATGGCCGGCTTCCTCGGCGCCCCCGGGCTCGCGGAGTTCGGCTTCGCCAAGGGGAGCGGGGAGCTATAGCGGCAGGCACGAAACACGGGGCACGGGGAACGGGGCACGAGGCACGAGATGCGGGAGAGATCTCTCCCGCATCTCGTGCCTGGTGTCGCCGGCCTGGTGGCCGCCTCGCTTGACGAAGTCCGTATTCCCGAATAATTTCCGCAGTCTGTTCCGCCCCACGTGGGCGCTCTTCTGTTCGTTCCCGACGGTATGCCGACTATCAACCAGCTCGTCCGGCGCGCGCGCCAGGACGTCGTGAAGAAGGAAAAGTCGCCCGCGCTGAAGGCGAATCCGTTCCGCCGCGGCGTGTGCACGCGCGTGTACACGACCACCCCCAAGACGCCCAACTCGGCGCTTCGCAAGGTGGCCAAGGTGCGCCTGACGAACGGGTTCGAGGTCATCGCCTACATCCCCGGCGAGGGGCACAACCTGCAGGAGCACTCGATCGTGCTGGTGCGCGGCGGCCGCGTGAAGGACCTGCCGGGCGTGCGCTACCACATCGTCCGCGGCACGCTCGACGCCGCCGGCGTCAACGGCCGCAACCAGAGCCGCTCCAAGTACGGCACCAAGCGCCCGAAGCCGGGGCAGGCCGCCGGCGGGAAGGGAGGTAAGAAGTGAGCCGCCGCAAGAGCGCCGTGAAGCGCCCGATCCTGCCGGACGCGCGCTACGACAGCCAGACGGTCTCGAAGTTCATCAACGTCCTCATGTACGAGGGCAAGAAGTCCACGGCGGAGCGGATCTTCTACGACGCCATGGACCTCGTCGAGAACCGCACGAGCCAGCCGGGCGTCAACGTCTTCAAGCAGGCGCTGGCCAACCTGAAGCCGGTCGTCGAGGTGAAGAGCCGCCGCGTCGGCGGCGCCACGTACCAGGTGCCCGTCGAGGTCCGCCCGGACCGCCGCACGGCGCTGGCCATGCGCTGGCTGATCTCCTACTCGCGCGACCGCAACGAGAAGTCGATGGCCGAGAAGCTCGCCGCCGAGGTGATCGCCGCCTCCAAGGGCGAGGGCAACGCCATCAAGAAGAAGGAGGACACGCACCGGATGGCCGAGGCGAACAAGGCGTTCGCCCACTACCGCTGGTAAGCGGTCCCGCCGCACGCGAGACGCAGCGCCCACCGGGTCGTCACCCGGTGGGCGCTGTCGCGTCCGGGCCGACCGGCCGCGGCGGGCCCGCCGGCCCGGCGGCCCGGCCGCGCCGCTTGACGCCTCGCGCCCGCTGCTCGCACCTTCCGCTGCGCCGCACCGCCCGGTGCGCGCGCTCGCCTCTCGCCTGCGGCCTTCCCCCACCGTGCCCGCTCCCACCCTCCCCACCCTGCCC
>DASTRO010000247.1:0-15374 GCA_035761165.1 Gemmatimonadaceae bacterium
GCCGGGCGGGGCGCCCGACCGGCGTGCCTAACTCGCGTGCCGTCGCCGCTCGGCGCGCCGGCGCGACTTGGCGCGCGTGCCGCACGTCTCCATCTGGCACCAGCGGCGCAGCCCGTTGCGGCTGCGGTCCACGTACATCCAGCCGCAGTCCGGCGCGCCGCACACCCTGATGCGCCGGGCCTCGTCCGAGGCGAGCAGCAGCGCGGCGGCGCGGACGACCGGCCAGAGTACCCGGGCCGGGTCGTCGCCGTCGCGCCAGCTCCAGTGGAGGGGCGACGCCGCCTCCGCGTCGCCCCCGTCCGGCGGCGGATCCGCCCACACCAGCACCAGCTGCCGGTGCATCGCGGCCAGCAGCTCGTCGAAGGCGGCGAGCACGTCGGCCGGGCGCTCGCCGGCGGCGACGGCCCGGAAGAGCTGTTGCAGCACCCAGCGACAGTGGCGCGCCGCCGCGAGCGCCGCATCGCCCGCGGCCGGGTCGCGGCGCGCCCGCCGGCGTAGCCGCGCCGCCTCCGCGGCCGTCACGGCGCCGGCCGCCTCCGCCCACTCGACGAGTCGCTCGTGGCTCGCCAGCCGGTCGGCCACCAGCCCCCGGGCCGTCCAGTCGACCGTGTTGACCAGGTCGAGGCTGAGGTCGCCGGCGACGAGACTGAACGGCAGCTCCGGCGCGAGCGACGTCGGCGGTGGAGAGGGGCGCATGCCCGCAAGCTAGCACCAGTATTCGCACCTTGACAGGTGCAGGGCGGGCGGGTAGCGTGGCACCAGTATCTACGCGAATACTGGTGCAGCCGGCGACGGGGCCGGACGCCGGACCGCCGGACGTCGGAGGGGCGGATGATCGCTCGGAGCTGGTGCGGTGCGACGCGGGCCGCGGACGCGGACGCGTACCTCGAGTACCTCCATCGGACGGGGCTCGCCGAGTATCGCGCGACCCCCGGGAACGAGGGCGTGATCGCGCTGCGCCGTATCGTGGGCGGCCGCGCCGAGTTCCTCCTCCTGTCGCTCTGGACGTCGATGGACGCCGTCCGCGGCTTCACCGGCGGGGACCCGGACCGCGCCGTCTTCTACCCCGAGGACGATCGCTTCCTGGTGGCGCGCGACGAGCACGTGTCGCACTTCGAGGTGGTCCATCGCGCCGAGGGCCGGGCCGCCTCCACCGCCCCCGTCGTGCCCGCCGCGGGGGCGGCGGCGGGCGCGCAGGCGGCGGACGATGCCGCGCGTGTCCGGCCGCGCTGGGCCTGGTTGCGCGAGCTGCTGCGCGAGCCGCTCGAGCCTCCACGCCCGTGCTAGGCCGCGCACCATGACCACCGCGCATCACACCGTCGCGGATGCCTGGTCGCCGCGCGCGCGCCGGCTGCGCCTCGCGATGGCCTTCGCGTCAGTCTACCTGTTCTGGGGCGGCACCTTCCTGGCCATCCGCTACGCCGTCGCGGAGGTGCCGCCCCTGCTCACGATCGCCATCCGCTGCGCGGGCGGGGCCGCGCTGCTCTACGCCTGGCTGTGGTGGCGGGGCGCACCGCTCCGCGCGACGCGGCGCGAGTGGCGCACGGCGGCGATCGGCGGCGCGCTCCTCTTCCTGGGGTGCCACGCCCTGCTGGCGCGGGCCGAGCAGCGCGTGTCGTCCGGGCAGGCGGCGCTCGTCAGGACGGCCATCCCCATCTGGATGGTACTGCTGGAGGCCGCACGGGCGCGCCGGCGTCCGACGCTGCGCGCCGTCGGCGCGCTGGCACTCGGCACGGCGGGCGTGGCGGTGCTCACGCTGGGCGCCGCGTGGTCGGGGCGCGCCGTCGATGCGGGGCTGCTGCTGCTCGGCGCGCTCGCCTGGGCCGCCGGCTCGCTCATCGTCCGGGAGGGGGCGCGCCCGGCCGGCCCGGCGCTCGCGACCGCGATGCAGCTGGCCGCGGGGGCGGTGTGCGTGCTCGCGGCGGCGGTCGCCGCGGGCGAGCCGGGCACGTGGCAGCCGGCCGCGCTCACGCTCCGCGGTGCGTCGAGCCTCGCCTTCCTCGTCGTCTGCGGCACGGTCCTCGGCTTCGGCGCCTACAGCTGGCTGCTCCGCGCGACCTCGCCGCTGGCGGCGAGCTCGTACGCGTTCGTCAATCCGGTGGTGGCGCTGCTGCTCGGCTGGGCGGTGAGCGACGACGTCGTGAGCGCGCGCACCGTGGTGGCGACGGTGCTGGTGGTCGGCGCGGTGGCGCTCACCCGCTCCCGTCCCCGTCGTGCGGACGATCGCGTGGACGATCACACGCCGGGGCGGCGGACGGCGAGCGGCGGCGCCGTGCCAACGCTGGCGGGAACGACACGCGCGTAGCGGCGCGCCGCTCGCGTCCGTCAGCCGTCACGCACGAGGTCGGCGTACTCCGGATGCCGCTGCATGTAGCCGTGCACGAAGGGGCAGAGCACCACGGCGTGCAGCCCCTGCGCTCGCGCGTGCTCGAGCGCCGCCCGCGCCAGCGCGCTGCCCACGCCCTGCCCCTCGGCGCCGACCGGCACGTCGGTGTGCAGCAGGACGAGCGCGTCGGGCTCCGGCCGGTAGGCCAGGTAGCCGACGCCGGCGTCGGTCTCGATCTCGAAGCGGTGGGCGCGCTCGTCGTGCGTCACGGTCTGCGTGTGCGGCATGGGCTCTCCGTCGGAAGGGCCGCCGCAGAGCGCAAGTCGCCTGCCGCGGCAGCGCGCAGGCAGCGTGCAGGCAGCGTGCAGGCAGCGTGCAGGCAGCGCGCGCGCGGCGCCCTTGCGCCGTCGGTCGGCGCGCCGGTAGGTTGCCCGGACAACCGAGTTGGAGTGGGGCCACCAGGAAGTCCGGTGCGAATCCGGCGCGGCCCCGCCACTGTCAGAGGCTCCCGGCGCCGCGCGTGCGCACGCCCGGGACCCACACCCGCTCGACACGCCCACTGGACGGCCGCCCCGTCCGGGAAGGGGAGCGGGTGGCCTCGAGCCAGGAGACCGGCCCCACTCCTTCCCGCGTGCAATCCTCTCGAGGGAGGGGAGCGGGGCCGACCGCCGCGTCCGAGGGTGTCCGCATCCCGCCGCGCGCCCCGAGCCCGTTCTCCGACCATCCACCGGACGAACGGGTCGTTTCCTTGTCGGCAGTCGCCTCGCCGCATCCAGCTCCAGCCGTCCCCTCGCGCCCGTCGCGGCCGGCCCCATCCGCCGACGGCGGGGCGCCGCGTCCACCACGCGACGGTCGGGGCGCGCGCCACCCGGCCGTGCGGCTCGCCGCGCTCGTGCTGCTGCTGCTCGCCGTGCTGCTCCTCGCCGTCCGGTTGGGAGCGGTGTCGCTCTCCCTGCGCGAGATCGTCGACGGCGTGCTGGGCCGCGGCGACGCGACGACGGTGGCCATCGTGCGCCAGCTGCGCCTGCCGCGCGCGCTGCAGGCGGCGCTCGTCGGCGGCGCGCTGGCGCTGAGCGGCGCCGCCTTCCAGGCGCTGGTGCGCAACCCACTGGCCGAACCGTACATCCTGGGCGTGTCGAGCGGGGCGGCGGTGGGGGCGGTGGTGGCCCTCACGCTGGGACTGGCCAGCGCGGCGGCGTGGGCGGTGCCGACGGCGGCGTTCGTCGGCGCACTGGTGGCCGTCGTCCTCGTGCTCCGCGTCGCCGCCGGTGTGGGACCGGGGCTCGACACGCGGGTGTTGCTGCTGGCCGGCGTGGTGGTGGCGGCCTTCTTCAACGCAGCCATCCTCCTCCTCCTCACCTTCGCCGACCTGGACGCGTTCCGCGCGGCCATCTTCTGGATGATGGGGAGCAACGCCGGCGCGACGTGGCGCAGCGTGGCGGGGATGGCGGCGGCCCTGCTGGCCGGCGGCGTGGCGCTGCTGGCGCTGGCGCGTCCGCTCGACCTGTTGGGCGTGGGCGAGCGGACGGCGGCGTACCTCGGCACGCGCGTGGAGCGGACGAAGCTGCTGGCGTACGGCGTGGCCTCGCTGCTCGCGGCCAGCGCGGTCGCGGCGAGCGGGGTGATCGGCTTCGTGGGACTCGTCGTGCCGCACGTCGCGCGGCTGCTGTGGGGGAGCGACCACCGCAGCCTGCTCCCCAGCTCGGCGCTGCTCGGCGCGACCTTCCTGGTGCTGGCGGATCTGGCGGCGCGGCTGGCGGCGCGGCCGACGGAGCTGCCGATCGGGGTGGTGACGGCGTTCCTCGGAGTGCCGTTCTTCGTCTGGCTGCTGCGGCGGCGCGGGGGTGGGGGATGAGCGGCGAGCGGCGAGCGGCGAGCGGCGAGGAGATCGCGGCGCGACGAGAGCGTCGGGCGGAGGGCGGGGCGGATCCGCGACGGGAGGGGCGTCGAGCGGGGAGCGTCGAGGACCGGCGTGACGGCGCACCGATCGCGGCGCGGGGGGCCCCCCCCGAACCACACGATCGCCCCGACCGTGCCGGCCGCCCGCATCCTTCCACCGCCGCCGCCATCGATCCCTCGCCGCCGGGCGACGGTGAATCGTCCTCACCGCCCGTCGACGGCTCGTCGCTCGCCCCTCGTCGCTCGCCGCTCGCCGCTCCCCCCGCCTGGCGCGCTCGCGGCGTGACCGTGCGCTATCCCGGCGCCTCGCGCCCCATCCTGGACGACGTGACGCTCGACCTGCCGGCCGGGCGGTGCACCGTCGTCATCGGGCCGAACGGCGCCGGCAAGTCCACGCTCCTCCGCGTGCTGTTGGGCACGCAGGCGCCCACCGCCGGCGAGGCGCACTTCGACGGGCGGCCGGTGGCGCGCTGGGACCGCCGCGCGCTGGCCCGCGCCGTCGGCGTCGTGCCGCAGGGGGAGGAGCTCGTCTTCCCGCTCACCACCCGCGCCCTCGTCGCCATGGGGCGCTACCCGCACCTCGGTCCCTGGCGGAGCGAGGGCCCGGAGGATCGCCGCGCGGTGGACGACGCCCTGCGCCGCTGCGACGTGCTGCACCTGGCCGGGCGCGCCGTCGGCACGCTGAGCGGCGGCGAGCGGCAGCGCGCCCTCGTGGCGCGCGCCCTCGCCCAGGAGCCGCGCGCCCTCGTCCTCGACGAGCCCACCACGGCGCTCGACATCCGGCACGAGATGGCGATCTTCGAGCTCCTCCGCGCGCTCTGCGCGCGCGGCATGACGGCGCTCGTCGTCACGCACCACCTCAACCTGGCCGCGCGCTACGGCGACCGGCTGGTGCTGCTCGACGAGGGGCGCGTGGTGGCCGAGGGGACGCCGGCGGCGGTGCTGACGCGGGAGCTGGTCGAGCGCGTCTACCGCTGGCCGGTGACGGTCGTGCCGCATCCCGGCCCGGGGCCGGATGCCGGCGCGCCGCAGGTGGTGCCGCTCGCCGGCGGCGAGGAATCGGCGGAAGGCGGTTAGGCATGGAGGCCGCGCGATCGAGCTGATCGACGACGAGTGGCGAGCGGTCAGCTGGGCCGCTGCCAGCCGCGAGCCAACCACGCTCGGATCGTCTCCCCCTCGTGGCTGGCCTCGGTGCGAGGGATGGTCCCGGCGTCGTCGCCCGCCGCGCACCGCTCGTGGCCGTCAGCTCGCCGCTCGCCGTCATTCGGTGCCGCCGATCCCGGATCGCGCACCCTGCCCCGGCACCGGCACCAGGTCCGCGAAGACGAAGCCGTCCCGCTCCACCACCTCGCCGGCCTGCACGGCCACCGGCGTGCGGAACGCCGGCCCGTCGGTGACGAAGGTGTGGAACTCGCCGCGCTCCCCGCACGGGTCCACCCCCGCCGGCAGCGCGCGCACCAGCGCCGCGTCCCAGCTGCGGCCCGCGAGCTCTGCCGGCACCACGCGCGGGTCCACGCAGGTGAGCGTGGCGCGTACGCCGGCCGCCTGCATCTCGCCGGCGAGCGCGCCGGTGTCGCGCCCCCACAGCGGGAAGAGTGGGGCGAGTCCCGTCCCGCGCAGCTGCCGCTCGCGGTAGGCGCGGACGTCCTCGAGGAAGAGATCGCCGAAGGCCACGTGCCGCACGCCCTGCCCGCACAGCTCGCGCACGGCCACCGCCATCGCCGCCTCGTACGCCTCGTTGGAGCAGGGCGACGGGATCGGCACGACGTGCACCGGCAGCCCGACCGCCTCCGCCTGCTGCCGGAGCAGCGACTCGCGCACCGCGTGCATGGCCACGCGGCCGGCGCGCGCGTTCACCGTGGTGAGCAGCCCCACCACCTCGGCGCCCCACGCGGTGCGCAGCACGTGCAGCGCGTGGGCGCTGTCCTTGCCGCTGCTCCACGCCACCACCACCGGGCCGCGCAGTGCGGCGGGGGGCGTGCTCACGGCCCCACCCGGAGTCCCACCAGCGTGACGCGCCCCATCCCCGGGAAGCCCACGATCGCGTCGTACCGGCGGTCGAAGGCGTTCTGGACGCGGAGCGTGGCGGCCACGCGTGGGCGGTGCGGCGCGGCGGTGAGCAGCGCCACGTCGGCGCTGAAGTCCCACAGCGCGTAGCCGGGCAGCGTGACGCGCGTGGACGGGAACTCGCGGAAGTCGACGTCGTCGCGCTCGCCCACGTACGTCATCGCCGCGCCGAGCGTGGCCCGGGCCACGGGGGTCCACCGCACGGTGGCGCCGGCGCTCCGCGACGGGCGCCGCACCAGGCGGGCGCCGCGCACGAACAGGTCGCCCGGCGCCGTGCTGAAGCCGGCGTCCCGCACCCGGGTGCGCAGCCAGCTCATGGTGGCGGCGACGTCGAGCGTCGACAGCGGCCGCGCGCGCAGCTCGGCCTCCACCCCGTCGCTCCGCGCCTCGGCCACGTTGACGTAGGACGGCGTCACGGCATCCACGAAGTGGTACTGGATCAGATCCCGGAAGCGCTGGCCGAAGGCCGTGACGGCGAGCGTCGCACGGCCGCCGAACAGGGCCTGCTCCACCGCACCCTCCCAGCTCGTGGACCGCTCGGGCTCCAGCGCCGGGTTCCCGACCTCGAAGGGCGAGGCGGCGAACTGCTCGGCGAAGGTGGGCGCCTTGAAGGCGTTTCCCACGGAGGCGCGCAGCCGCGTGCCGGCGAGCGGCGACCACGCCACCCCGGCGCGGTACGTCGTGAAGCTGCCGAACACCTGGTTGTCGTCCAGCCGCGCGCCGAGGGTGAGGGCGACGTCGTGCGGCAGTGGCGCCACGGCCTGCACGTAGTAGCCCGTGTTGCGGCGGTCGGCGTCGAACGCGCTGCTGCTCTGCGTCACGCCGCCGCCGAAGTTGGACGACGCCTGGCCGAGCTGCTCCTCGCGCTCCAGCTCGAGCGCCGCGCCGGCCGTCAGCACCGTGCCCGGCGGGCCGACGTCCACGTTCACGCGCGCGTCCAGCGTGCTGCGGCGCACCGTGCCCGTGCGCCGCTGGGCGAAGCCGAAGCCGGTGGTGTCCGCCGGCGAGTCCGGCCGGTCGTCGAGGCCGCTGGTGGCCGAGTAGAGGCCGGCCAGGAGGCGGGCCTCCACGTGCCGCGCGAGGCGCCGGCCCGCGTCGAGCGAGACGGTGGTGCTGCGCAGCGTGGTGAACTGGTTGCTGTCCGCGATCACGCCCGCGCCGTCGGTGGGGAACTCGTACGTCGCGTCGCCGCCGCGCACCGCCAGCGCGACGTCGGTGCGAGGGTCCGGGCGGGCGAGGATGCGCGCGCTGCCCACCAGGTTGGCGTAGTGGTTGTTGACGTTCAGCATCCCGTCGCTGGCGAAGCGCGCCACGTCCGCGGCGTACTGCACGCGCTCCGTGCCGCCGCCCAGCCCCGCCGTCCAGCGCACGGTGCCGAGCGAGCCGCCCTCCACGCCCAGGGTCGCCGCGGGCGTGCCGCGCCCCTGGCGCGTGAAGATCTGCACCACGCCGGTGACGGCGTCCGACCCGTACAGCACGCTTGCCGGGCCGCGCACCACCTCGATCCGCTCCACGTTGTCCGTCGTCAGGTGCGCCCAGTCGTACGACCCGCCGGGCTGGTTCACCGGCACGCCGTCCACGAGCACCTTCACGTAGTCGCTCTCGCCGCCGCGCAGGAAGAGCGAGGTGACGGCGCCGGGAGAGCCGGGCTGCACGACGGCCGCGCCGGGCACGCCGCGGAGCGCGTCGGCCACGAAGCGCACGCCGCGCCGCTCGAGCTCCTCGCCCCGCAGCACGGTGACCGAGGCCGGGATCTCGGAGCGGGGCGTGGCCAGCCGGGTCGCCGTGACGACGACCGGGTCGAGGTGCGTGGTGTCGGCCGGCGGGGGGGGCGGTGACGGCGGCTGGGCGTCCATCGGGGCGGCGAGCAGCACGGCGCCTAACAGCAGCGCGGGGAGCGCGAGGGCGGGCGGACGGCGGGTCATGTGGTGGCCGATGGCTGGAGGCGAACGAAAAGTCCCCGCTCGGTCCCGGAGAGGGATGGAACGGGGAACGCACGTCGGGCGGCGCGGGGGCGCCGGCCAGCCAGGTCACGGTCCCCGCGCCCCTCCCTCGAGGGGGTCGCATGCGGGAGCGGACGGGCCGGTCTCCTGGCTCGAGGCCGCCCGCCTCGCCTTCCCCGCGCGGATGCGCGAGTGGCCGATGAGGGGGCGTGTCCGACCGATCGCGCGAGCGATCGGTCGGGCCTCTGACAGTGGCGGGGCCGCGTCGGATTCTCACCGAACTTCCGGGAGGCACCGTCCGCGTGGATCAGTTGTGCGGAGGAGGATAGCCGCGCCGGAGCGCACGGGCAAGCAGCGCTCGGCGAGCGCGCCCGCGATGGGTCGCGCACCCGCAAGGCGACCACGGCCGAGCCGGCCATGCGACGGATTGCGCGTCGCACCCGGCCCCCACATCGTGGTCGCCCGCGGCGCGGACGGCGGCAGCGCGCGCCTGCGAGTCGACCGCGCCGCTGCCGCCGCCGACAGGGAGGTCGGTATGGAGCCAGCATACGCGTCGCTCGACGATCTGCAGATCCCCGCGCCACCCGCCGGCACCGAGAGCGACGATCCGGTGCTGAGCTTCTTCGAGTCCGACCCGCCGCTCGTGCCGCCGCGGCCGCACGGCGACGGGCCCGGCCGCCCCGCCTACAACCGTGCCGTGTACAGCGGCATCCCGGCGTACAGTCCCATCGACGCGCACGGCGGGCCGGGGAGGGCGTCCGTCTACAGCCAGGTCCCGGACGACCTCATGGCGGCCCGACAGGCGCCGCCGCTGCCGTTCGGCGGCGGCGCCGCGCCGGCCGCCGCCGCCATGCCGCCGATGCCCGTCTTCGGTGGCCATGGGGGAGGCGCCGCGGCCGCTGCGGCCGCGGCGCCGGGGCTGCGGACGTTGCAGCCCGGCTACTTCATGTCGGACCTGGCGAACAACGTGAAGTACCTGCACGCGCTGCACGAGCGGGCGCGCTACCGCGTGACGCTCGGCGCACAGGTCCGGCGGCGCGACGACGAGGGACCGTTCGACACCGAGGCGGTGTTCAGCCACTTCCGGAAGAACCGGCGGGAGAACCCCGGCAGTGGCAAGGCCGGGCTCGCGCATGCCGATCCGGGCCGGGCGAAGAAGGGCGCCGCCGCGGGGCAGCCACTCACGCTCGGCCGCGACTGGGTGTACGGCTCCCTCATCTGGGTCTGCACCACCGAGCCGGGGAGCGACGCGCCCGTCTTCTACTCGCACGTCTGCAAGGTCCACCGCTTCCATCACAGCACCTTCGCCGCCGGCGGCGGCGTGATCGGCGCAGGGGAGTGGATCGTGACGAAGGGGAAGCTGCTCAAGATCAGCGGCAACAGCGGGCACTACAAGCCGACGATGAGCCATCTGCACAACGCGGTCCTGCACATGGCGGCGGCGTTCCACGCCGACACCACCGTGCTGCTCTACGACACGCAGGCGGACGCGTGGGTGGACGTGCCTGTCGGGGAGTTCGTGCGCTCCCCGGCCGGTGGTGGGCGCTACTGGGTGCATCCCGACGCGAAGCCGTAGGGCATGCTGCCGTCATCGAGCAGCGAGGCCCGTGCGAGCCCCCCCGCGCCGCTCGGCGCGGTCGTCGCGCGTCGGCGGCGGCAGGCCGGGCGGGACGCGCGGTGAGGGGCGCCCGGCGGCGCGCCTCAGCGCGCCGCCGGGTGCAGCGCGTCGCGCAGCAGTCGCGCGGCCTTCCCCATCTCCGGTCCCGGCCGCCCGAGCAGCGCGACCGGCACGGTGACGACGCGTCCCTCGCGCACCGCGCGCAGCTCGCGCCAGCCGGGGAGCTCGCGCAGCGTGGCCGGCGTCACCTCGGGCGTCGGGGTGACGGGGAGGATGACGACGTCGGGCTGGCGGCGCACGATCTCCTCGATCGCCACCGTCGGCCAGAGCTGGTCCACGTCGTCGAACACGGAGCGGCCGCCCGCGAGCCGCAGGAGCTGGCCGACGAAGGTGCCCGGGCCGGCCGTCATCGGCGGCGAGATGCCGGCCACGTAGAGCGCGGTGGTCGGCGGCAGCCCTCGCACGGAGCGGCGCACGGCCTCGAGCTGCGCGCGCACGCTGTCGGCCAGGGCGCGCGCCTCGGCATCACGGCCGAGGAGACGGCCGATCTCGTCGATGGCGGCGAAGACGTCGGTCGTGTCCTCGAGGCGCACGCTGAAGGTGCGCAGCCCGGCCGCGTCGAGCGCGGCGCGCGGGCCGCCGCCGCTGCTCTCCCAGACGACGACGAGATCCGGCCGCAGCGCGAGCAGCGTCTCCACGCTCGGGTCCAACCCCCCGCCGACGCTGGGGAGCGCCGCCACCTCGGCCCCCTCGTCGTAGCGCGTGCGACCGGCGAGCTGCGCGCGCGCGCCGAGGGCGAGGGCGATGTCGGTGGCGCTGGGGACGAGCGAGACGACGCGCCGCGCCGGGGCGGCGAGGGCGACGCGGCGGCCGGCCGCGTCGACGGCGGCGACGCTGTCGCCACCGGGTCGTGACGCGCCGGCGGCCGGTGCGCGCCCGGCGGCCTCCCGGTCGGCCGGGCCGCAGGCGGCGAGGGCGACGAGGAGGGCCACGAGGAGGGCGGGTGCGGTACGACGAGGCGGGTGCACGGAGCGGGACCAGGGGCGGGACGATGGTGAGGCGGCAGCGGCGGGACGGGGGGGCGCTGCGAAGCTATGCCGTGCCGTCGCCGGGTGGGAGCGGGCGGCCGCCGGCCGCCGCCGGCCGCCGCGCGGATCACGGCGCGGGGGCCCCCCCCGAATCACACGTTCGCGCTGGCGCCGCCCGGCTCCATTACCCGTCCGTTGCCGCCCGTCGCGTTCCCACGCCCTCGTTCCGTCTCGCTCCGCCGGTCGTCCTATCACCAGCGCGGCCGATGCCGGACGCGCCCACCGGCCGCCTGCGTCACCCCCATCGCCGTCGCATGCTCGACATCTTCGTCGCCCGGCAGCCGATCTTCGATCGGCAGGACCGGCTCGTCGCCTACGAGTTGCTCTACCGCGGGAACCCCTCGGCGACGCATGCCGTCGGCGTCGATTCGACGCAGATGTCCACCGACACCATCGTCCAGACGCTGCTCGGCATGGGCTTCGAGCGCGTCGTGGCCGACAAGCAGGCGTTCGTCAACATCGACCGCAACGTCCTGCTCGAGAGCCGCTTCGACCTCCTCGATCCGCGCAGCGTGGTGCTCGAGCTGCTGGAGTCCGTGGCCTGCGACGACGAGACGCGCGCCGCCTGCGAGGCGCTCGTGCGGCGCGGCTACACGCTCGCCCTCGACGACTTCGTCTACAGCCCGGCGTACGATCCGCTGCTGCGCATCGCCCGGATCGTGAAGGTGGACGTGCTGGACCGTCCGGTGGAGGACCTGCAGCTGCTCCTGCAGGAGCTCGCCCGCTTCGACGTGCGCTGCCTGGCCGAGCGCGTGGAGAACGCCGAGGTGCACGCGCAGTGCGCCGCGCTCGGCTTCGAGCTCTTCCAGGGCTACTTCTACGCGCGCCCGGAGATCCTCTCGGGGCGCGAGGTGCCGGTGCAGCAGGCCAACATCCTCCGCCTGCTCAACCTGCTGCGCGACGCCGACGCCAGCGATCAGCAGCTCGAGGACGCCTTCCGCGGCGACCTGCTCCTCACCTACAAGCTGCTGCGCATCGTCAACTCGGCCGCCGTCGGGGCGAAGGGGGTGGAGTCCATCCGCCACGCCATCCAGCTCCTCGGCCGCGGCGCGCTGCACCGCTGGCTGGCGCTCGTCCTCGTCTCCTCGCTGGCGACGGGGAGCGGCACGCAGAACGAGCTGGTGACGATGGCCATGCAGCGCGCGCGGCTGTGCGAGCTGGTGGCCGAGGCGCTCGGCCGCCGGGGCGAGGGGGGCGCGCTGTTCATGGTGGGGCTCTTCTCCCTGCTCGACGCACTCATGCGGGCGCCGATGGCCGAGCTGCTCGCACGCCTCGACCTGAGCGACGACCTGCGCCGTGTCCTCCTCACCCGCGAGGGGCGCTACGCTCCGATGCTCCGCCTGGTGGAGGCGTACGAGACCGCGCGCTGGGACGACCTGTTCGCCGAGGCCGCCGCGCTCGGGCTGGACGCCGGGCAGGTGCCGGAGCTGTACGCGCAGGCGGTGGCGTGGGCGCGCGAGCAGGCGGAGTCGATGGAGTGAGGGAGCAGGCACCAGGCACCAGGCGCGCGGGGCTCGAGCGCCACGGGCGCTCCCTGGTGCCCGGTGCCTGCCCTCTCACTCCAGCCTCGCCGCCAGCCAGTCCGCGATCGCGCCCAGCACCGCCGGCGCCACCGCGTACGACGACAGGCTGCCGTAGCCGCTGACGGCGCCGCTCGGGTCGTGGACGAGGAGGTGGTTCACGTCGGGGAAGAGGCGCACGGTGACGTCGCCGTTGCCGCCGGCGCGGATGGCGGCGGCGAGCTCCCCGGCCTGCTCGGGCGAGACCTGGTGGTCGGTGGCGCCCTGCACGATGAGCACCGGCTGCCGCACGCGGCGCGCGGTGGGGAGCGGGTCGTAGGCGAGCCAGAAGCGGAGCCACGGCTGGAGGGCGGCGAGCGAGTCGCGGGCGCGCGTGTTGAGGCGGAGCAGCGAGTCGCGCTGCACGTCACCGACGTGCAGCGCGTCGAGCGCCTGCGCCACCTGCATGTCGGAGATGCGGACGCCGGTCCACGCCGGCGCGGCGACGAGCACCACGGCCCGGAGCGCGCGGTCACCCGCGGCCACCATCGGCGCGATCAGCCCTCCCTCGCTGTGGCCTAACAGGGCGAGCCGTCGCGCGTCGATGTCGGGGCGCGAGCGGAGGTAGGCGAGCGCGGCGCGCACGTCGCCGGCCAGGTCCGCGCTGGTCGCGCCGGGCGGGCCGGGCTGCGAGCCGCCGATGCCGCGGTCGTCCAGCCGCAGCACGGCGATGCCGCGCCGGCCGAGCGTGTCGGCGATCGCGCGGAAGGGGCGCCAGCCCGGGAGCGCGCCGCTCCCCTCGTCGCGGTCCTGCGCGCCCGAGCCGGTGATCAGCACCACCGCCGGCACGCGCGCGCCGGCGGCGTGCCGGGGCATCGTGAGCGTGCCGGCCAGCCGCACGCCGCCAGCCGGATTGACCACCGTCACCTCCTCCGCCGTGTACGGCGCGCCCGGCGGCGCCGAGTAGTCCGGCGCGGCGACGGCGAGCGACGGTGCGGTGGCGGTGCGCACGAAGCGGACGCGCTGCGCCGGCACCACCGCGCCGAGCAGCGCGCCGTCGGGTCCGACGTGGGCCCGCAGCTCCACCCCGCCGATCGTCAGCACGGCGGAGTCCGCGCCGACCCAGCGGACCGGCGCGGCGAGGCTGCCGCCGCCCTGGAGGATGAAGAGGGGCACCTGCGGCGCGTCGCCACTCAGCGCGCGGGCGCGCCGGAAGATCTGCTCGAGATCGCCGCCCGACAGGTTGAGGAAGGGGAGCGCGTCGCGCGGCGCCGTGAAGTGGTGCGATTGCGGGCCGGCGCTGATCGCGACGCCCGTGCTGTCGAAGACGAGGACGACGTGTTGCACCGGCTGCTGGCCGTGCAGCGCCTCGTCCAGCGTGCCGGTCGGCGCGCCCGCGCGGTAGGTGGCGGTCTCGAGGCGCCGCACGATGCCGCCGTCGTCGAGGGCGAGGTCGTACGTCTGGCGGACGTTCCGCGCGCGCACCAGGAGCTCGCCCCGCACGCGATCGCCGGTGCGCGTCACGCGCTCGAGGGCGATGGTGTCGTCGCCGGCGAGGACGACGAAGCCGTGCGCCATCGCGCCGGGCGCGGGGGTGGTCGGCTGGGCGGACGTCGTGGCGGCCGGCGCGGCCACGAGGAGCAGGATGGCGAGCGATCGCGTCACGGGCGGGTCTCCTGGCGCCAGGCGACGTACGAGTAGACGACGGTGCCGAGGGCGACGGCGAGGACGGTGGCGACGAGCACGGCCATCCCGCGCTCACCCGGCAGCAGGAGCCCGGCCAGCGCGACGACGAGCCCTGCGCCGAGCAACAGGTAGCCGCCGACCCGGTGCGTCCGCTCCCAGACGCGGTCGTTGGAGAGCGTCCACGGGGTGCGGATGCCGAACATCCAGTTGGGGCGCGTGCGCGGCAGGACGTTGCCGAGCACGACGAGCAGCGCGCCGATGGCCACCGGGACGACGCGGGCGACGTCGATGCGGGCGCCGAGGGCGGCGGCGAGGATGGCGAGGTGCACGACGAGCATGAACGTCAGCGTGGCGTTCATGACCAGGTGGTAGGTGGGGGCGAACCTGGCGTAGTTGCCGCCGCGCGGGTCGATGCGGGGGAGCAGGGGGATGAGGAGCGCGACGCCGAGCATGACGAGGGGCATGAGGAGCACGCCCTCGAGGCGCGAGCCGTAGCGGTCCACCGCGCCGGCCGCGTTCCAGTGGACGGGCACCCGGTCGGGGAGCCGCGCCCAGGCGAGGGCCGATGCGACGGCGGCCGCGGCGACGATGGCGATGGGGTACCACTTACGCATGGGAGCCTCGCGTGCCGTCGGGGGGCCCGAGCCAGTCGAGCAGGTGCTCGAGGAGGTCCTCGACGACGGTGGTGTTGAGCTCGTAGACGATCTGCTGCCCCTGCCGCTCCGCCAGGATGAGCCCCGCCTCGCGCAGGACGCCGAGGTGGCGCGAGATGGTGGGCCAGGTGGACTCGAAGCGAGCCGCGATCGCGCCGGAGGGCTGCGGCCCGTCGCGCAGGAGCCGCAGGATCTCGCGGCGCGTGGGGTCGGCGAGGGCGCGGAAGGCGGCATTCATGGGGCGAAGATATGCGTAATTAGCCAAGTACGCAATTATGGGCATGGTGCGTCGCGGGGCGAGCCCGGCGGAACGGCGCCGCGGATTCCGCGGCTCGGCTCCTGGGTACGCCGGGGCTCCGGTGGCCGTGGGCGGGCATCAACGCTCATGGGGGACGCGGATGCTCCGGAGGCTCCGGATGCGGCGGATCGCTCCGCTACTCTCCACGGCTCCGCACGCCAGGACCGGAACTGATCGGGGGGTGGGCTGCTACCCATCCCACGCCGCCTCGCGGCAGGACCGGAGAAGCTGGGGGTGGAGGGAGGGGCATTCGTCCACGCCGCCTCGCGGCGGGCCAGGCACCGTCTTCGCGAGACA
>DASTRO010000248.1:0-7622 GCA_035761165.1 Gemmatimonadaceae bacterium
CGACCACTCGCCACTCGTCGTCAGTCGGTTCCACCGCTGGACGTAGCCATCACGCCGCCCCTCCACCGGAGAGCGACCGATGACGAGACGACGCCGCTGGGTGGGCTACCGCCCGCCCGAGCCCGCGCTGCGCCGCTGGGCGCGCGACCTCCGCCAGGACCTCGGCTACGCGCTGCGGCAGCTGCGGCAGGCGCCGGGCGTCTCGGCGCTGATCGTCCTCACGCTGGCGATCGGGATCGGGGCGAACGCGACGATGGCAGGGGTGATCGACCGGCTGCTGCTGCGGGCGCCGCCGTACGTGGAGACCCCCGACCGTCTGGTGCGCCTTTTCTCCCGCAGGTCGGTCGATCCCCGGTTCGGCCCGTACACGAGCTACCCTGCATTTCTCGACCTGCAGCGTGAGGTACGGGCGTTCGATGCGGTGGCGGCGTACACGTCCATCCGACTCTGGGCCGGCACGGGCATCGACGCGGAGGAGCTCCGGGCAACGCTCGTCTCGTCAACCTACTTCTCCCTGCTCGGCGCCTCCCCGACGTTGGGAAGGGCCTTCACGCCCGCCGACGGATTCCCGACCGGCCAGACGCCCGGCGGGCCCGCTCTGGCGGTGCTCTCCTACGGCTACTGGCAGCGGCAGTTCGGCGGTGACCCCAACGTGCTGGGACGCGCGCTGCATCTCGGGCGCCTGACGTACACCGTGGTCGCCGTCATGCCGCCGGGCTTCCGCGGCGTGGAGGCGGAGACCCCCGACATCTGGCTGCCACTTGCCGTCACGGCCGACGTGGATCTGCGGCGGTACATACTCGAGGATCGCAGCCTCAGCTGGCTCCAGGTCGTCGCCCGGCTCCGGCCCGGTGCGACACGCGCCGAGGCGGAACTGCAGGCGGTCCCCGTGCTGCGACGTGACGGGCCGCCGAGCGGTCGGTTCGCGCTCAGCCAGGTGCTTGCCGCATCCGTGATTCACGGTCGCGGTCCCGATGCGCCACGCGAGGTGAAGGTAGCGCTCTGGCTCGGCGGCGTGTCGGCCCTGGTGCTCCTCATCGCATGCGCGAACGTAGCCAACCTGCTGCTGGGACGCGCCTTCGTGCGTCGACGCGAGACCGCGGTACGGCTAGCGCTCGGTGCCAGCCGCGGACGCCTGGCCCGCCAGCTACTCTCCGAGGCGATGGTCCTCGCGGTGCTCGGGGCGGGTGGTGCGATCCTGCTCGCGGCGGTCGGGGGCAGGGTGCTGCAGGGGCTCCTGGCGGCCGGCGCGCTCGGTACCGGCGGATTCGTGGATGTGCGGCTATTCGCCTTCACGACGGCCATCACGCTCGGCACCGGCGTGCTGGTGAGTCTCGCTCCGCTCGTGCAGAGCACCGCGCCCGATCTCACGGTCGCGCTGCGCACCGGGCGAGCCACCGGCGGCGGACGGGCCGGACGTGTTCGTGCCACACTGCTCGGCCTGCAGGCGGCGCTCTGCATGCTCCTGCTCGTCGTGGCGGGGCTCTTCGCGCGGAGCCTCGGCGAGGTCGAGGGCCTGGACCTCGGTGTGGACCAGGAGCACACGGTAGTGGCGAGCATCAATCTGAATCGCCTCGCGCTGCCGCGTCCTGCAATCGACGGCATCTACGACGACATCGTGGACCGCGTGCGCGCCATCCCGGGCGTCGTCGGCGTGGCGCTCGCCGAGGCGAATCCGTATCAGGGCGGCCACGCGGTCAACATGCGCACGCCGGAGCACGGTTGGGACTTCTACATGCACGGCATGTACTACCCGCCGATGCTGACGTTCGTGGACAGCAACTTCTTTCACGTCGTCGGCGCGTCGCTGCGCGGTCGCGACTTCTCGTCCGTCGACGTGCGCGGTGCACCACGCGTCGTCATCATCAACGAGCCGGCCGCGCAACTCCTCTGGCCAGGTGAGCAGGCCATCGGCCGGTGCATGCTGCTCGATCCGGGCCGCGGAGGGCTGGGGCCGGAATGCTTCACCGTGGTCGGAGTGACGACGGGCTACTGGTACCACGACATCCTCGACCGGGACCGGCCGATGGCCTACCTGCCGCTCCACCAGTTCACCGTCGGGCTCGGCCGGCCCGGGGGGATGTTCGTCCGGACGCGCGGCGACGCCGCCACGATCCTCCCCGCCGTCCGCGCGGCGATCCTCGGAGCGTGGCCGGACATTCCGCCGGTGCGCGTCCGTCGGATGCGCGACCTCATCGATCCCGCCGTGCGGCCGTGGCGCACGGCCGCGACGATGTTCTCCCTCTTCGGCGCGGTGGCGCTCGTCATCGCGGCCGTCGGGCTCTACGCCGTCGTCGCCTTCTCCGCCGCGCAGCGCTCCACCGAGATCGCCGTGCGCATCGCGCTGGGCGCGCACGCGCGCGACGTGCTCGCCGCCGTCGGCGGCGACGGGCTGCGGACGGTCGCCATCGGGCTGACCGTCGGGGCCGCGGCGGCGCTGGGCATCCGCCACTGGATCGGCCCGCTCCTCTTCCAGACCTCGCCGAGCGACCCGGGGATCATCGCCGGCGTCGCGGCGCTGCTGCTCGGCGTCGCGGTGCTGGCCATCCTCGTCCCGACCGTGCGCGCGCTGCGCCGCGACCCGGCTGCGGTGCTGCGGGTGGATTGAGTCGGCGACGACGCGATCGGCGGCGTCGCGTCGCTCTGCGGCATCGCGACGCTCCGCGGCATCGCGACGCTCCGCTGGCGTCGGTGCCCGGCCCGACGCACCGTCCGGCGCTTGACGCCGCCCCCCGCCGCGCGCATCCTCGCCCGGTACGCCGCTTCGACGCCGGAGCGCGCTCGCGATGCGCGACCTCCACGCCCGGTCCGCCCATGCGTCTCCTCGCTCCGCGGCCGCTCGCCCTCCTCGCGGCCCTCGTCGTTCCCGCCGTCAACGCCTGCCAACCGGGTGATGCCTCCGCTGCCGGCGGCGCGCGCACCGTGCGCAGCACCGCCGGCGACACGCTCGTCGTCCGCACCGTCGGCGGCCCCGACTCGTCCACCCTGCGCCTCGTCCCCGACCTCCGCATCGGGCAGCTGGAGGGCCCGGAGGCGTACACCTTCGGCAGCATCGACGCGATCGCGCCCGACGCCGACGGCCGCGTGTACGTGTGGGACGAGCTCTCGCACAGCGTGCGGCTGTACGACGCCGACGGCCGCTTCGTGCGCCAGATCGGGCGGCGCGGCAGCGGGCCCGGGGAGTACCAGAATCTCGCCGGTCTGCTCGTCGTCGACGGGCAGCTCGTCTTCTGGGATCGCCAGACGCAGCACGCCAGCGTCTACGACAGCAGCGGCACGCTCGTGCGCAGCTGGGCGGCGACGTACCCCGAGCCGCCGATGGGAGAGCTCTACGCCGGCGTCGGCGGGCGCTTCTATCTCCGGCACAGTCTCGCGCCCTTCGACTTCGACGACCCGGCGAACGTCCGCAACAATCTCGCGGGGCTGCGGACGGGCTACATCGGCGTGGACGTGACCGGCGCGCCGACCGGCGACACGCTGCCGTACCGGATCTTCCGCTACCGGCCCTCCGTGCACGCCGGCGGCCCGCGCGGCTCGGCGGCGCAGGGGGTGCCGTTCGCGCCGCAGCCCCTCGCCGAGCTGAGCCCGCGCGGCTACCTGGTGAGCGCGCCGGGCGATCCGTACGCCGTGCTGCTCGAGCGACGCGACGCGCCGCCACTGCGCATCGAGCGCGACGTCGCGCCGGTGCCGGTGAGCGAGGCCGAACGGGGCGACGAGGAGGCGCGGGTGACGGCGTGGCTCCGCAACGTCGATCCCGGATGGACCTGGGACGGCCCGCCGATCCCGGACCACAAGCCCGCGGTGCGCCGCCTCCGCTTCGACGCCGCCGGCCGGCTGTGGGTGGAGCGGGAGCTGGCCAGCACGCGCATTCCGGACGCCGAGCTGTCGGACGCGCCGGCGTCGCGTGGCCTGTTCCCGATTCCGCCGCGCCGCTGGCGCGCGCCCGTCGTCTACGACCTCTTCGAGCCCGACGGCCGCTTCCTCGGCACCGTCGAGCGGCCGCGCGGGGCGACCTTCCTCCACATGAGCGGCGACACCGTATGGGGGGCACAGCGCGACTCGCTCGACGTGCCGTACGTCATGCGCTGGCACCTGGAGCCGTCGGTGACGGGCACGGCGCGGGAGGGCGGGCGATGACGGGGCGCATGCTGACGGAACGTCCGTCGCGCCGGGCTGCGCGCCGCCTGGCGCTGACGCTGTGCGCGGCCGCCGCGCTCGCCGCCTGCGCGGGCGACGACGACGCGCTGACGCCAGGCCGTGCCGGCGCCGCCCGGCGGGACAGCGCCGGCGTCACGATCGTCGAGCACCACCTCGCGGACTCGAGCGGCGCCAACGCGTGGACCCTCTCGCCGCAGCCGCTGCTCCGCATCGGCACCGTCTCCGGCGACAGCACGCAGGAGCTCTACCGCGTGCGCGGCGCCGGCTTCCTGCGCGGCGGGCGCATCGCCGTCGCCGTGGACGGCGCGCACGAGCTGCGCGTGTACGACAGCACGGGCGCGCTGGTGCGGACGGTGGGCCGCGAGGGCGGCGGCCCCGGCGAGTTCCGCACCATCCGCGAGCTGTGGGTGTTGGGTGGCGACTCGCTCGCCGTCTACGACAGCCGGCTGCGCCGGCTCACCGTCTTCGACGACACCGGCGCGGTGGCGCGCTCCACCAACTACGCCGTGCTCGCCGACTCGGTGCGCGGCGGCATCCTGACGGAGCTCGCCGGCGTGCTCGGCGACGGCCGCGCGGTGGGCTTCGCCACCGACACCGGCGGGGTGATGAGCGGTTTCCAGCGGGACACCGGGTCGGTGCTCGTCTTCGATGCGACGGGCCACGTGGTCGCCCGCGCCGGGCGCGCCGGCGCGCGGGAGATGTACTTCGGCAGGCCGGTGAACACGCCTCGAGGGCCGATGATGTCACTGCTCTCGTCGCCCTTCGCCCACAACACGCTCTTCGCCGTCGGGCGCGACCGCATCTACCTGGCGGACAATGCGCGCTACGACGTCCGCGTCGTGGCCCCGGACGGCGTCGAGCGCCTCGCCCTGCGCGCCGACGTCCCCGGGCTGCCGCTCCGCGACGACGACTTCCGCCACTTCGCCGACAGCGCACTCGGCTCCGAGCACCACGAACTCCTGGACCGGAACGTCCGCGCCATGCGCGAGGCCACGCCGTTCGACACCCTCCCCGCGCTCGCCGCGCTCCTCGTGGACGCCGACGACCGGCTCTGGGTGGAGGAGCTCGCCCGCCCCGGCTCCCCCACCCGCCGTCTCGCCGTCTACGACCGCGACGGCGCGCTCGTCGGCACCCTGGCCCTGCCGAGTCCCCTGCGCCTGCTCGGCGCCGCGGGCGACCGGGTGCTCGTGCTGCGGCGCGGCGAGTCGGACGAGGAGTACGTGGAGGTGTACGGGCTGACACCCGCCGAGTAGGCGCGGGCTGTCCGTGCTCAACGCTCCGGCTTCGCGGCGGACTTCCTCGGCCGCCCGCCCTTCGCGCCGTTCGCCCGCGCCGCCCGCGCCTTCGCGTCGCTCGTGGCCCGCCCCCCAGCCTGTGCGAGCATGCGCATCCACGCCCGCGTGCCGAACACCCCCTGGAGCAGCGCCGGCACGCGGAGGTCCACGTCCAGGAGCGGCCATCGAAGCGCCTCCCCCGACGGACTGACCTCGATCGAGGCCAGCTCCCGTTCGGTGGCATCCTGAAGCCCCTGGCCGAGCGCCGCGGGAAAGCCGAAGAACGCGCCGTTGGTGAGCTCCACGAGCACGGCCTTCCTGCTCCGATCGTAGCGGGCGCTGGTGGCTCGTGGCTCCTCGCGCGCGGCCGCTCGACCACGCGCACGCGCGGCGGGGAGCTGGGCAAGGATCGCCTCGTCGCCGACCAGGGACGCGGGCCGGCGGTCGTGCCCGCCCGCCCCAGCCGCCGCGTGGCGCCGTGGACGGTCCGTCGCTCGCGTCCTGTCAGCCATGATACCTCCTCCAGGCAGCGAGGAGCTCGTCGTGGTGTGACTCCACGAGGCGGAAGGCCCGCACCACGTCTCGATCCCTCATGCGATAGACCTCGCGCACGCTCGGCGGCGCACGCCCGTCACCGAGCCAGACGACCACCTCTCCGTGACCCCTGATCACGTGGACGTGCGGCGGCCAGTGCTCGCGCGGTGGCAGGTGGATCCGGATGGCGAAGCCATCCTCCTCGAGCACCGTGGGCATGCAGCCGTATTAACCTAGCGCTTGGGTTCTCTGCGTGCCATGGGACGCCCGAGCAGGCTCGAGGATCGCTGCCCTCGGCACACCACCAAACGCTTCCCCCTCGCACCGTGTCTATTCCACCGACGCAGCACCCGACGTCCACCGCGGCGCCCCGGCGCCGGCCGACCTCCGCGCTCTGCCACCGCTGACCATCGCTTCTCCGACGCCGTTCCCCGCCCGCGTCACGCCGCCACCCGCTCCGGGCGACCGGGAGGCGGAGCGGCAGCTGATCGAGCAGGTGCTCGCCGGCGACCGCCGGGCCGCGCGCGTGCTGTACGATGCGCACGTCCTGCGCGTGCACCGCGTGGCCTACCGGCTCACCGGCGACGAGCCGCTGGCGCAGGAGTGCACGCAGGAGGCGTTCGTGCGGGCCTTCACCCGGCTCGACCGCTTCCGCGGCGACGCGGCGCTCGGCACCTGGCTGACGCGGATCGCCGTGACCGTCTCGCTCAACGCCATCCGCCGGCGCCGGCGGCGCGGCGACCGCGAGGTGGGGCTGGACGAGGTGGTGCAGCTGCACGCCAGCGAGGCGCCGGCCATCGAGCCGGACCTGCGCGAGCGGGTGGCCCGGGCCATCGACGCGCTGCCGGAGATCTACCGCACGACGGTGGTGCTGCACGACGTGGAGGGATACACGCATGCCGAGATCGCGAGCGTGCTCGGCGTGCCGGAGGGGACGTGCAAGACGCGCCTCTTCGTGGCGCGGCGCAAGCTGCGCGAGATGCTCGCCGACTTCGTGAAGGAGTGACGGTCATGAGGGACGACCGCGATCACCGGTCCGGGATGGACAGGATGGACGGGATGGACAGGATGGACGCGATGGACGGGGACGAGCGGTTCGACGCGCCCGACGACGCGGGGGAGCCCCTGCCGGTGCTCGGCCCGCCCGACGCGGCGGACGAGCGGCTCGAGCGGCTGCTGCGCGACGCCGCGCCGCATTACCGCGTGCCTCCGGCGCCGCCGGTGGCGGCGATGTGGGCGGCGATCGAGACGGCGCACTTCGGCGCCGCCATCTCGCCCGGGGCGCCGGCGGCCGACGCGCCCGACGTGGCCGCGGTCGTCCCGCCCCGCATCGTCCGCGGCTGGGGAGGGCGACGGATCGTGCGCCGCTGGGGAGGCCCGGCCATCGGGATGGCCGCCGGCCTCCTGCTCGGCGTCGGCCTCGGCGCGCGCCTCTGGCGCGCGGCGCCGGAGCCCGCGGCCCGCGTCGCGCAGGCCCCGGCCGCCGACGTGGTGGAGCCGTCGCGCCTCGACCCCACGTATGAAGCGGTGACGACGCAGTACTTCGACCAGGCGGTGGCGCTCTTCGCCGCCCTGCCGGCGCGGCTGCACGACGATCGCGCCGACACGCGGCTCGTCTCGCAGGCGCGCGACCTGTTGTCCACCACGCGCCTGCTG
>DASTRO010000249.1:0-20482 GCA_035761165.1 Gemmatimonadaceae bacterium
CGGGCCGTGTGTCCTCCACCGCGGCCCGCACTGCGGAAGCGAGCGCGCGCGGGTCGCCGTCGGTGCGCACATGCAGCACCACGCCCCACCCATCCGTCTGCAGCGACGGCACGTAGACGTACGGACGGGGGGCCTCGGCCAGCGACCGGTATCGACCCGTGCGGACGACGCCCACCACGCGGCGTGCCCCCGGCCCGAGGCCGACGCGCACACTGCGGCCGAGCGGGTTCTGCCCGGGCCAGTAGCGGCGCGCGAACTCCTCGTTGACCACGATCACGCCCTCACTGCCGGCGCGGTCCTGCACGGTGAAGTCACGGCCGGCGACGAGTGGCATGCGGAGCGTGGTGAAGTACTCCGGGCCGACGACGTTGAAAGCGACCTCCATGTCCTCGCCCTGGCCGGGTTGGTAGCCTTCGGGGCTGGTGCCCGTGCGCGAGACCGCCACCCCCAGCGGTACCGTGGTGGCCCACGTCACGGCACGCACGCCGGGAAGCGCCAGCAGGCGCTCGCGGAAGGCGAGCCCCGCGGCCGCCGAGCTCTCGCCCGCGCGCGGGATGCGCGCCGCGGCGTCGGCGAGCAGCACCCCCTCGGCACGGAAGCCCGGATCGATGCCGGCGGCGCCCTGCAGCGCGCGCACGAAGAGCAGCGAGCCGACGAGCAGCAGCGTCGACACGGCCATCTGCACCACCACCAGCACGCTCTGCAGCGGCAGTCGCCGCCGCCCCAGCGTCAGCACCGCATGCTCGGCCTTCAGCACCGAGGTCAGGTCGGCGCGACTGGCACGCAGCGCGGGTGTGAGCCCGAAGACCACGCCGGTGAGCAGCGTCGCCAGGAGCGCGAAGCCGACGACGCGCGCGTCCGGCGCCAGGTCCAGCCGGATGGGTACCTCGATCTGGAGCGCGCCGAGGTCCACGAGGTCGGTGAGCCAGAGCGTCGCGAGCACGCCGACGCCGCCGCTCAGCACGGCGAGGAGCCCGCTCTCGGTGAGCAGCTGTGCGACCAGACGGCGACGACTGGCGCCGAGCGAGAGCCGCACCGCGTGCTCGCGGGCGCGTCGCGACACGCGCGTCAGCGCGAGCCCCGCCACATTGGCGCAGCAGATGAGCAGCACCAGCCCCACGGTGACGCCGATCAGCGCCACGAAGCCGAGCACCGGCCCCGCCACCTGCGCCGGCACGCGGGTGGCCCGCTCCTCGAGCACCGTGATGCGCCGGCCCTGCTCGCGCACGTCCGTCCACTCGTCCGGGTAGGCGGCCTGCAGCCGGCGCGCGAGCACGTCCATCCGCACGCGGGCGCGCTCCACCGTGACGCCTGGCTGGAGCCGCGCCACGGTCAGGAAGCTGCGCGTGCCACGCTCGCGGAACTCCGAGCCTCCGATGCCGAACAGCCCCGCCGACTGGATGGGGAGCCAGACGTCGGTGGGGATCCCGCGGCTGAGTCCCGCGAAGCCCCGGGCGGCGACGCCCACGATGATCGCGGGGCGACCGTTGAGGAGCAGCGTGCGGCCGACGATCGCCGGGTCGGCGGCGAAGCGGCGACGCCACAGGTCGTGGCTGATCACCACCGCCGGGCTCCGCCCGCGGCCGTCGGCCACCCCGAGCAGGCGGCCCCGCACGGGGCGTACGCCGAGCACGTCGAAGTACGCGGGCGAGACGACGTCGGCGACGACGCGCTCCGGCGCGCGCTCGTCGCCGACGACCGTGGGACGCGGGGCGAAGGCGGCCACGCCCGCGAACACGTCGCGCGCCGCCGAGAACTCTTCCACGTCCGGATAGGAGCTCGTGCCATAGGCCGGTCCGCTGTAGTCGCTGGTGTACAGGCCGACGAGCCGCTCGGGGTGCCACACCCCTGCGGGCGGGCGCAGCAGCACCGCGTTCACGAGCGTGAAGACGGTCACGTTGGCGCCGATGCCGAGTGCCAGCGTGAGGACGGCGACGATCGCGTAGCCGGGTGAGCGGAGCAGGCCGCGCACCGCGAAGCGCAGGTCGGACGGCAGGGTGAGCACGGGCGGAACCTCCGCTGGCCAGTCAGTCGGCGCGCAGCGCGATCACGGGATCCACGTGCGCGGCCCGGCGGGCGGGCAGGTAGCTGGCGAGCAGGGCGACGGCACCGAGCGCCGCCGTCACCCCGGCGAGGACGCCCGTGTCGCCGGGCGAGACGCCGTAGAGCAGCGACGCCGGCAGGCGGGTGACGCCGAACGCGAGGAGCAGGCCGACCCCGAGACTGGCGCCGACGAGGCGCGGGCTGCGGCCGAGTATCGTCCGACAGGCATCGGCGCCGCGCGCGCCGAGCGCGACGTCGACGAGGCGGACGTCGAACGCCGCGAGGGTGGCGAAGGTGCGGTTGCCGTCGCGCAGGTCGGCGAGGTCGGGGAGCGAGAGCTCCTCTCCCGCCGTGCCCGCCGCGGCGTCCACCTGCTGCACGGCGACGAGCCGCTCCGGCTCGGCGTAGGGCAGGGGACGCAGGACGACCGGGTTGGCCATGCTGTATACCGTCGTGTCGACCGCGATGCCGAGCGCGACGCCGAGCACCACCGCGAGCGTGAAGCCCGGCCGCGCGTGCAGGGTGCGCAGCGCGAGACGGAGGTCGGCGAGCATGGGTGGGCGGGAACAGGGGGAACAGGGTACGTCAGGCGACGTTCCGGTGCCGACGACGCGACTGCTTCCGGCGATCGTGGAAGTCGGGGGGGGCCCCCGCTCCGCTAGCGGGTCCGCCCCGTCGTCCGCTCCCCCACCACCCAGCCGTCCTTCAGCTCGATGATGCGGTCGCCGTAGGCCGCGTTCTCCTCCGAGTGCGTCACCTGGACGATCGTCGTCCCGGCCTCATTGAGCTTGGTGAACAATTCCATGATCTCGCGCGCCTGCGACGAGTGCAGGTTCCCCGTGGGCTCGTCGGCCAGGATCAGCTTCGGCTTGGCGATCACCGCGCGCGCCACACCCACCAGCTGCTGCTGGCCGCCGGAGAGCTGGCGGGGGTAGAGGTCCTTCTTCCCCACCATCTGGAAGCGGTCCAGCGTGTCGGCCACGATCGCCGCCCGCTCACTCTTGCGGTAGTCGCGGTACGACAGCGGCACGTCCAGGTTCTCGGCCACCGTCAGGTCGTCGAGCAGGTGGTACTGCTGGAAGACGAAGCCGATGTAGCGCTTGTTGAGCGCGATGCGCTCCTTGTGCGGCAGCCGGTGGACGGGGTGGCCGAGGAAGTGGTACTCCCCGTCCCACTCGGCGTCGAGCATGCCGAGGAGCGCGAGCAGCGTGGACTTGCCGGCGCCGGACGGGCCCATGATGGTCACGAACTCGCCCGGCTGGATGTCGATGTTGATGCGGCGCAGCACCCACGACTGTCCGGCGGGTAGCTTGTAGCTCTTCTCGATGTCGCGCAGGGCGATGACCGGGCCCGGCGGGATGTCGTCGACGTCGGCGGCGTCGGCGGGGGAGGCGGGGCGGACGGAGGAGAACCAGCTCATTCGGACCTCAGGGCCTGGATGGGATCGATGCGGGTGGCGCGTCGTGCGGGAAGGTAACACGCGAGCAGGGCGACGGCGCCGAGGACGAGCGGGACGCCGAGCAGGGTGAGCGGGTCGGTGCCGCCGACGCCGTACATCACGCCGGCCATCGCCCGCCCCACGGCCAGCGCGCCGAGCACGCCGGCCAGCGCGCCGGCCAGCGCGAGCCCGGCGCCGTGGCGCAGCACCTCGCGGCGCACCGCGCCCGGACTCGCACCGAGTGCCATGCGCACGCCGATCGAGCGCACGCGCTGCGCGACATGGTACGACATCACGCCGTAGATGCCCAGGGCGGCGAGCACCAGCGCGACGAGGGCGAAGGAGTTGAACGTCTGACTGAAGACCCGGCTGGGCCACATCGTGTAGGCGCGCACCTCGTCCATCGTCCGGATGTCGAACGTCGGGAGCGTGGTGTCCAACGTGCGCATCGCCTCGCGCACCGGCCCCACCACCGCGGCCGGCTCGCGCGACGCGCGGACCAGGATGGCCATCGTGCGGTGCGGCATGCGGGCGTAGGGCAGGTGGATCTGCAGCCGCGACTGCGGCGTCTCCTCGCCGAACTCCTCGTACTGCAGGTCGCGCGCGACGCCGATCACCGTCAGCCAGGTGCTGTCGGTCACGCCCGGGAGCCGGATGCGATGGCCGACCGCGCTCCCCTCGGGCCACAGCTGCCGGGCCAGCCGGCGGTTCAGCACCACCACGGCCGCGGCGGGATCGGCGGCTTCCTGCGCGGTGAACGAGCGCCCCTCGAGCAGCGGCGTGCCCAGCACGTCGAAGAGCCCCGGCGTGGACGCGAAGCAGCTGACGAGCAGCTCGCTCCCCGGCTCGGCCGGCCGCCCGTCGACCACGAGGCGGGCCAGCGGGCCGCCGTCGTCGGTGGGGATCGCGGTGGTGGCGGCGGCGCGCGTCACCGCCGGCACCGCTTCCAGCCGCCGCACGGCCTCGTTCAGATACGCGGCGCGCGCCTTCACCGAGTCGTAGCGCGGGCCGGCGAGGAAGGTGCGCATCGTCAGCATGCCGCGCGTGTCGAAGCCAGCGTCGGCGCGCGTCACCGCCAGGAAGCCGCGCGTCATCAGCGTGGCCGCAGTGAGGAGCATCACGGCCAGCGCGATCTCGCCGGCCACCAGCGCCCCGCGCAGCCGGCCCGCGTTCCCGGTCTCGCCACGCCCACCGGAGCGGAGCATCGTCTGCAGGTCGGGACGCGAGGTGCGCAATGCCGGCAGCATGCCGAAGAGCAGCCCGGTACCCACCGACAGCAGCGCCGTGTAGGCGAGCACACGCCCGTCCAGCTCGACGCGGAGCCAGTACGGCAGCCGCTCCGGGATGGTGGCGAGGATGGCGTCCAGCCACCAGACGGAGATGAGGACACCGAGTGCGCCGCCGACCACCGCCACGACCACGCTCTCCGTCAGCATCTGCCGTACGAGCCGGCGCCGCGCAGCGCCCAGTGCGGCGCGCAGCGCCAGCTCTCGCGACCGCACCGCCCCGCGCGCCAGCAACAGGTTGGCGACGTTGGCGCACGCGATGAGCAGCACGAAGCCGACGGCGGCGAGCATCAGCCCGAGCAGGGTGCGGAGCTGGCCGTCCACCATGTCGTCGCGGAAGGTCATGACCTCGGCCGTCCACCCGCGGTTCGTCTCCGGGTGCGCGGCAGCGGCCCGGGCCGAGATGTCGGCCACCTCGCGCTGCGCGTCGGCCACCGTGCGGCCGGGGGCGAGCCGCCCCAACACCCACAGGTAGGACGAGCTGCGGGGCTCCGTCCGATCGGGGATGGAGGGGACCCACAGCTCCGCGGTCTCCGGGAACTGTACGCCCCGCGGCATCACGCCGATCACGGTGTGCGGCACCCCATCGACCAGCACGGCGCGTCCGACGATGCCGGGATCGCTGCCGAGGCGACGCTCCCAGAGCGCGTGGCTGAGGAGCACCAGGGGCGCGCTCCCCTCGCGACCCTCGCCGGCCGCCGGCAGTCGGCCCAGGGCCGGGGCGTACCCGAGCATCGCGAAGAGGTTGGGCGTCGTGTACATCCCCTCCACTCGCTCGGCCGCACCGTCGCCGGCGAGCGCGAAGCTGTGCCCGCTGAGCGCCGCCAGGTCGGCCAGGCTGCGCGCCCCCTCCTTCCACTCCCAGTAGTCGGCCGCGCTGGCGTCCATCTTGTGGATGCCGCGCGCCGGGTGGGCCGCGTAGACCGCGACGACGCGATCGGGATCCCGGAAATCGAACGGCCGGAGCAGGATGGCGTTCACGAGGCTGAACACCGCGGTATTCAGCCCGATGCCGAGCGCGAGACAGAGCACGGCGCTGGCGGCGAAGGCGCGGCTGCGCGCGAGGGTGCGCAGCGCGTAGCGCAGGTCCTGGCGGAGCGTTTCCATGGTGGCGGGGAGAGCGGGGGAGGCGATGGCTACCGCGACCGGCAGAGGCCAGGAGCGTGCCACCGGGTCCCGCTCGTAAGATGCTGCCGTGCAAGGGATTGCGCTACTACCCCGGATCCGCGGGCGGCCCACGCTGGCCAGTTATGGGATGTGGTGTCCCAGAATCGGACACCCGTCGGCGGCGCAGTCCGGGAGAGAGGAGAGGGAAGAGGGAAGAGGGAAGAGGGAAGAGGGAAGAGGGAAGAGGGAGCCGCGGGACGGAGCATCCCGGGGCCGTTCCTCTTCCCTCTTCCCTCTTCCCTATTCCCTCTCCCGTCGTCTCCCGCTCCTCTATTCCTCCCGCAGCGCCGTCACCGGCTCCAGGCGGGTCGCGCGGCGGGCCGGGACGTAGCTGGCCAGGAGGGCGATCCCGCCGAGGAAGAGTGCGACGAGGCCGAAGGTGAGCGGATCGGTGGCCGTCACGCCGTAGAGGAGCGATGCCATCAGCCGCGTGGCGGCCAGGGCGCCCACCGCGCCCAACGCCACGCCGAGCAGCGCCGGCGTCATCCCCTGGCGCACCACCAGCCGCCGGACGTCGCCCGCCGTCGCGCCCAGCGCCATGCGGATGCCGATCTCGCGCGTGCGCTGGGCGACGGCGTACGAGATCACGCCGTAGATGCCGATCGCCGCCAGCGCCAGCGCGATCCCGGCGAAGACGGCCAGGAGCAGCGTGTTCACCCGCGGGCGCAGCAGGTTCTCGCCGATCCGCTCCTCCATCATCATCAGGCTGGTGAGCGGGAGCTCCGGGTCCACCGCCTCCAGCGCCTCCCGCGCCGCCGGCGCGATGCCCATCGGGTCGCCCGTGGTGCGCGCGACGACGTAGATGCCGCGGCGCGGCGCCTGGGCGAGCGGGCGGTAGAGCTGCGCGTAGGGCCGGGCCGTCACCCCCTCCTGCGCGACGTTGCCGACCACTCCCACCACCGTCCACCACACGGCCGACGAGTCGGCCGGGTCGCCGAAGGTGACGCGCTTGCCGATCGGGTCGCGCCCGTCGAAGTAGCGGCGCACCATCTCCTCGTTCACGATCGCCACCGGCGGCGCGCCCGGCGCGTCGCCGGCCGTGAAGAGGCGCCCGCGGCGCAGCGGGATGCGGAAGACGGCGAAGTGCTCCGGCGAGACCGAGAAGGGCTGCAGGTCCTCCATCGCGTCGGGCGGCGGCACGCGCCCCTCGACGGTGAAGGTGATGTAGCCGGCGCCGTTTATCGGCATGTCGCCGGTGACGGAGGCCGTCACCACGCCCGGGATGGCCCGCGTGCGCTCGGCGATCTCCTGGTAGACGGGGGGCAGCAGCGCCACGCTGTCGTACTTGGCGGTCGGCAGCACCACGCGGTAGGTGAGCAGGTGCGTGGGGTCGAAGCCGAGGTCCACGCGGTTGAGCTGCTGGAAGCTGCGCACGAGCAGGCCGGCGCCCACGAGGAGCATCAGGGCGAGCGCCACTTCGGCCAGCACGAGTGCGTTGCGCAGGCGCAGCGCGGCGCCACCCACCGCGCCGCGCGAGCCCTCCCGGAGCGCGCTGCCGAGGGCGCCGGCCGACAGCCGCAGCGCCGGCGCGATCCCGAATAGCAGCCCCGTGGCCACCGCCAGCACGAGCGCGAAGACCACCGCCACCGCATCGACGCGCACCTCCTGGAAGCGCGGCAGGAGCTCGGTGCTCATGGCGCGCAGCGCGTCGAGGCCGAGCGCGGCCAGGCCGAGGCCGAGCCCCGCCCCGAGCAGCGCGATGAGCAGGCTCTCCGTGAGGAGCTGGCGCACGATGCGCCCCCGTCCCGCCCCGATGGCTGCGCGCACGGCCATCTCCCGCTCGCGCACCGAGGCGCGGGCGAGCAGCAGGTTGGCGACGTTGGCGCAGGCGATGAGCAGCACCAGCGCGACGGCGCCGCTGAAGACCAGCAGTGCGGGCCGCACGTCGCCCACGAAGTCCTCGCGCATGCCGATCACGCGGCTCTTGATGCTGCCGTTCGTCTCCGGATACTCCCGCGCCAGCTGCGCGAAGATCCCCGCGATGTCGGCGCTCGCCCGCTCCACCGTCGCGCCTGGCGCCAGACGGCCGAAGACGAGCAGGTACTCGCCGCGGCGGTTGGCGACCGTGTCGGCACGCACCGGCGCCCAGAGGTCCACGTCGCGCATGAAGCGGAACTCCGGCGGGGCGACGCCGACCACGGTGTAGGGCCGCCCGCTCAGCTGTAGCGTGCGCCCCAGGATGCCGGGGTCGCCGCCGAAGCGGCGCTGCCAGAGCCCGTGGCTCAACACCACCACGTCGTCGTTCCCGCCGACCTGCTCCTCCTCCGGGAGGAACCCCCGCCCGAGCATGGGCCGGACGCCGAGCAGCGGGAAGAAGTTGGCCGTCACGCGGTCGGCCGAGAGCTGCTCCGGCTCTCCCCGTCCGGTGAGGTTGAAGACCGTGCCGTGCAGCGCCGCGAGCTGCGAGAAGGCGCGCGTGCGCTCGCGCAGGTCGCGGAAATCGGGCAGCGACGTGCTCGTCTTCCCGAACCCGTCGTACCACCCCCACACCATCGCCAGCCGATCGGCGTCGGCATACGGCAGGGGGCGCAGGAGCACCGCGTTGACGACGCTGAAGATGGCCGAGTTCGCACCGATCCCGAGGGCCAGGGTGAGCACGGCCGCCGCGGTGAAGCCGAGATTGCGGCGCAGCGTGCGGGCCGCGAAGCGGAGGTCCTGGAGGATGGTGTCCATCGGAGGAGCGGTTGGGGGACTGAACTGCCAGGAGCCAGGAACCGGAAGACCAGGGAGCAGGAAACAGGGAGCAGGAAACAGGGAGCAGGAAACAGGGAGCAGGAAACAGGGAGCAGGAAGCAGGAAGCAGGGAGCAGGAAACAGGAAGCAGGAAGCAGGGGGACCCGGTCCTGGTACCAGGCGGAGTGGCGTCCCGAGGTCGTGCCCCTGCTCCCTGCTTCCCGCTCCCGGCTTCCTCCCCCCCGTCACTCCGGCCGCAGCGCGGCCATCGGCGAGACGCGGGTGGCGCGGCGGGCCGGGACCCAGCTGGCCACCACGGTGACGACGAGCAGGACCCCGACGATCGCGCCGTAGGTCAGCGGGTCGGCGGCGTTCACCTGGAAGAGCAGCGAGGTCAGCCCGCGCGACATGACGAGCGCAGCCGCGACGCCGATGGCCACGCCGACGGCCGTGACGCGCGTCGCCTGGCCCACCACCTCGCCCAGCACGCGGCGGGCGTCGGCGCCGAGCGCCATGCGGATCCCGAACTCCTGGGTGCGCTGGGCCACCGAGTAGGCCACCACGCCGTAGATGCCGACCACCGCCAGCACCAGCGCGACGCCGGCGAAGGTGCCGAGCAGCAGCGTGATGAAGCGCGGCCGCGCGATCCCTTCGGCGATCAGCTCCTCCATCGAGCGGATGCGCGCCACCGGCAGGTCGGCGTCCACCTCGCGCACCGCCCCCCGCAGGGCGTTGGTGAGCGCCGTCGCGCTGGCGCCGCGCACCACGGCCGTGAGGCCGCCGAAGGGGTTCTGCGCGTAGGTGATGTAGAGCTGTGGCGGCGCGTCCTCGCCGAGCCCGCGGTGCAGCACGTCACCCACCACGCCCACGATCTCGTAGTAGGCGCCCGAGTCGGGATCGAACTGGATGCGCTTCCCGACCGGATCCTCGGCGCCGAACTGCTGCCGGGCGAGCGTCTCGTTGATGATGGCCACGTACGGCGTGCCGGCGCGGTCCTGGGCCGTGAACAGCCGGCCGCGCGCGAGCGGGATCTCCATCGTGCGGAAGTAGTCCGCCGTCACCACGTAGCTGCTGGCGACGGGCACCTTCGTGTTGTCGCCCACCGGCGTCTTCCCCTCGATCCAGTAGCCGGACATGGAGACCGAGCCGCTGAGCGGGAGGTTGGCGACGAACGCTACGCGCTCCACGCCGGGCGCAGCGCGCAGCCGCTCCCCGACGGCGTCGAAGAAGGCGACGCGCTTCTCCGGCGTGTCGTACTTGGTGGCCGGCAGCGAGACGACGCCGGTGAGCAGGTTGGCGGTCTCGAAGCCCGGATCCACGTCGCGCAGGCGGCTCATGCTCCGGAGCATCAGCCCCGCGCCCACCAGCAGGGTGAGCGAGATCGCCACCTCGGCCACCAGCAGCGCCTGCCGCGCGCGCGCCCGGGCGGGGCCGCCGCTCGATCCCTTCGTGCCGTCCTTCAGCGTCTCGTTGAGATCCGCGCGCGAGGCGTGCAGTGCCGGCGCGACGCCGAAGACGAGCCCCGTGAGCATCGACACGGTGATGGCGAAGGCCGCCACGCGGCCATCCACCGCCAGCTCGTCCAGCCGCGGCAGCTCGCGCGGGCCGAGCGCGACGAGCAGGTCCACCCCCCACGTGGAGAGCAGCAGGCCGACGCCGCCGCCCAGAATCGCCAGGACCACGCTCTCGGCCAGCAGCTGCCGCACGATGTGGCGCCGCCCCGCACCGATGGCGCTGCGGATGGCGATCTCCTTCTGCCGGCCGGCGGCACGCGCGAGCATCAGATTGGCGACGTTCGCGCAGCAGATCAGCAGCACGAAGCCCACCGCCCCGGCGAGCACGAAGAGCGGCGTGCGCGCGTCGCCGACGATGTCCTCCGACAGCGGGCGCACGTTGGTGGTGAAGCCCTTCTGCAGGGCGGGGTACGTCGCCGCGATGCGCTGCGCGATGGCGCGCATCTCGGCGCGCGCCTGCTCCAGCGTCACGCCCGGCCTGAGGCGCGCGACGACGCTCATCGAGTGGTTGCCGCGGTTGGCGGCCTCCTCCGCGGAGAAGGCCATGGGCACCCACAGCTCCGTCTGGGTGGACGGCAGGCGCATCGACGCCGGCGCCACCCCGACCACGGTGTACGGCTGGTCGTTCAGCGTGATCGTCTGCCCGACGACCTTCGGATCGGCCGAGAAGCGGCGGCGCCAGAGGGCATCGCTCAGGATCGCCGCGTGCCCGCCGCCGGGCGCGTCCTCCTCCGCGGTGAAGGCGCGGCCGAGCCGCGGCGCCACGCCGAGCGCGGTGAAGTAGCCGGCCGTCACCTGCGCGGCGGGGATGCGCTCGGGCTCGGCGCCGCTGGCCGTGAGGTTGAGCGGCCGGTTGCGGCTCGCCCCGATGGCGCTGAAGACGCGATTGTCGCGCTGCCAGTCCATGAAGTTGGCCGGCGCCACCGGGAAGGCGTCGACGCCGTCCTTGGGGTTGGCCTCGTAGATGGCGACGATGCTCCCCGGGTCGCGGTAGGGCAGGGGGGAGAGGAGCACCGTGTTGACGACGCTGAAGATCGTGCTCGCCGCGCCGATCCCGAGGGCCAGGGTGAGCACGGCGAAGAAGGTGAAGCCCGGCGTCTTGCGCAGCGTGCGCAGCGCGTAGCGGAGGTCGCGGAGGAGCGAGTCCATGGGAGCTGCAGGGAAGGGAGCGCGATCGTCGCGGCGCTCGGTGCGGACAAGACGAGACTCTCCCCGGCACGGGGCGCGAATAATTTCGCGCGACGTACCGGGTGGTGGATCGGGGCACTGCTGGATGCAGTGCGGTGTGACTGGTGTCGGGGGCGGGGCTGGCCTAGGAAACAGGGCGCAGGAAACAGGGGGCCGGAGTCAACCTGTCACCTGCGCCCCGTTACCTGCTCCCTTGTTTCCTGCGCCCTGGCTCCTCAGCCGACCTCGAAGCCGCTCTCGCGGAGCTCCTGCTCGGCCGCGGCGGCGGTGCGGTGGTCCAGCTCCTCCACCACCCGGCCGTCGAAGAGATGGACGCCGCGGTCGGCGTGCTTCGCGTAGCGTGGGTCGTGCGTGACCATGCAGATCGTCGCGCCGCCGCGGTGCAGCTCCTGGAGGAGCCCCATCACCGCCTCGCCGTTCGTCGAGTCCAGGTTCCCCGTGGGCTCGTCGGCGAGGAGGATCACCGGGTCGCCGGCCACCGCGCGGGCCACGGCCACGCGCTGCTGCTGACCGCCGGAGAGCTGCGAGGGGTAGTGCTTCATGCGGTGCGCCATCCCGACGCGCTCCAGCGCCTCGGTCACCCGGCGGCGGCGCTCGGCGGCGTCCATCCCGCGGTAGGTGAGCGGCAGCTCCACGTTCTCGTAGACCGTCAGGTCGCCGATCAGGTTGAAGGCCTGGAAGATGAAGCCGATCTGCCGATTGCGGACGCGCGCCCGGTCGGCCGCCGAGAGGCCGGACACCGGCTGCCCATCGAGCAGGTAGGTGCCGTCGGTGGGCGTGTCGAGCAGGCCGAGAATGGACAGGAGCGTCGTCTTGCCGCACCCCGACGGGCCGGCGATGGCGACGTATTCGCCCTCCTTCACCTCGAGATGGATGTCCGCCAGCGCGTGGGTCTCCACCTCATCGGTGAAGAAGATCTTCTTGATGCCCTCGAGCTTGATGAGGGGACGGGCCGTCGCGTCGGACGTCGGGTTCAGGGAGGTCATCTGGCGAGGGGGCTGGGGATGGTGGGGGACGAGTGACTCGGGACGCCGGACAGGGTTCGAGCTCGAACGGTGGTGCTACGGACGTACGATCGAGAGTTCGACACCGCAAGGCGGCGGGAGGTTGGCGGCGGTCGCGCGCCGAGGCGCGACCGCCCCACCGTGTGGGCCCCGGCCGGGCGGCCGGCCGGCCTCACTTGATGCGGACGCGGTTGGTGTTGTCGTACTGCGACATGTCGCTGACGATGACCCGGTCGCCCTCCTGCAGGCCGCCGCGGATCTCGATCTGGCTCACCGAGGCGCGGCCCAGCTGCACCGTGACGCGCGAGGCGTGCTCGCCGTCCGGGTCGAGCTTGAACAGCCCGACCGAGCTCTCCGGCTGCCCGTAGCTCGGGCGCCCCGTCTGGAGCACGTTCGGCAGGCGCGTGATCTCGATCGTGCCGTCGACACTCATCTCGGCCCGCGCGCCCTCGGGGAGCTTGCCGTCCAGCGCCACCTCCACCGTCACCGTGCCCCCGTTGGCGATCGGGTCGATGCGCATGACGTGGCCCGGCACGATGCCGTTGCGCGTGTCGATCTCCGCCTTCTGGCCCTGGGCGATGTCCTTGGCCTGGTTCTCCGGCACGCGCAGCACCGCCTTCAGGTTGCTCGGCTGCGCGATGCGGGCGATCATCTCGCCCGAGTTCACGTAGACGCCGAAGTCCGGCTCCAGCGACTGCAGCACGCCCGCCTCGCCGGCCCGGACGTTGAGCGCGTCGAGCCGCTCCTGGTTGTACTTCAGGATCTCGCGCATCTGCGCGATCGTGCGCTCCTGGTGGGCGATCTGCGCCTTGATCGAGTTCTCGAGCACGTCGAGCCGCTGCTTCTCGATCTCCACGCGGCCCTTGAGCTCCTCGGCCTGCTCCTCGGCCGTCTTCACCTCGTTCGGCGCCGCCAGGTTCTTGGCGCTCATCGCGCGCAGGGCGGTGGCGTTGCGCTCCGCCTCGTGGTACTGCGTGATCGCCTGCTGCACCGCCGACTGCTGCTGCAGCCGCTGCTGCTCCAGGGTGGACTGCAGCGTGAGCAGCTGCGCCTCGGCATCGCTGACGTTGCGCTGCGCCTCCAGCAGCTGGAGCTGCAGGTCGGGGTTCGTGAGCTGCGCGATGAGCGTGCCCGGCTCCACCATGGCACCCGGCCGCAGCGGCAGCTTCTCCACGCGTCCGGGGACGACGGCGGAGACGTAGACCGTGCGCTCCGGCGTCAGCGTGCCGGGCGCCCGCACGTTGATGACCAGCGGGCCGCGCGAGACCGAGTCGATGAGCAGCGTGGCCCGCTCGACCTCGGGCGCGGCGGGCTCGAGGCGCCGGAGGGCGAGTGTCATCAACAGCAGGGCAGCGACGCCAGCGCCCATGAGGGCGTAACGTCCGCGCTTCGGACGTGGTGCGCGAGGAATGTCCAACGGTCGCTCCGGAGTGAGCGGAAACGGGAAAGAGCGGGCGGATGCTGCCCTTCTCTAACGAAAGGTCCGTGCCGCTGGATTCAACTTCGTAACCTCCAGTCTGGCAAGCGCTTGAGAGGTCGTAAGGGGAGTGTCTGGAGCCCCTCCCTGCCCGGTCGTGGGACGCGCCGTCCCAATACCGGACACTGCCGGACGCCCGACGGCCCCACCTCCGCAGCGCCCGCAGCGCCCGCAGCGCGGTCAGCGAATCCCCGCCACCTTGTGCGTCTGCACGCCGAGCCGCCAGCGGGGGTGCGCCAGGCAGTAGGCCACCGCCCGGGCGGTATTCTCGGCCAGTGCCGGCCCGTCCATCGGCTGCAGGAAGAAGTGGCGGAAGTCGAGCCCCAGGAATCGCGCTGGGTCGCTCCCCACCTGCGGGTAGACGAGCTTCAGCTCGTCGCCCCGCTCGAGCACCAGCGGGGCACCGATCTTGGGACTGACGCAGATCCAGTCCAACCCCGGCGGCGCCGGCCGGGTGCCGTTGGTCTCCACGGCCACCTCGAAGCCCTGCCGGTGGAACGCCTCCACCGCCGCCGCGTCGAGCTGGAGCAGCGGCTCACCTCCGGTGCAGACGACGAGCGGTCGACCGCCGGTCGCATCCACCGGCCAGCGCGAGGCGACGGCCTCGGCCAGCGCCCCGGCGGTGGCGAAGCGGCCGCCGTCCGGCCCGACCCCGAGGAAGTCGGTATCGCAGAAGCGGCAGACCGCCGTTGCCCGGTCCTGCTCGCGCCCCGTCCACAGGTTGCACCCCGCGAAGCGGCAGAACACCGCCGCCCGGCCGGCGTTGGCCCCCTCGCCTTGCAGGGTGTAGAAGATCTCCTTGACGGTGTACATGCGGGCGAGCGGTCAGCGGTCGGCGGTCAGCGAGGCGGAGGCGGCCGCTCGGTGCTCGCCGTGCTCCGCGTAGGCCGCCGGATCGGTCGCGCCCGCCTCGGTGAAGCCCTTGAGTCGCAACTGGCAGGCGTCGCAGTGGCCGCACGCGGCGCCGTCGGGCGACGGGTCGTAGCAGCTCGTCGTGAGGGCATAGTCCACGCCGAGCTCGAGGCCGAGGCGGATGATCTCCGCCTTGGTGCGGTGGAGGAGTGGGGCGCGGATGCGGATCCGGCGGCCCTCCTCGGTGGCGGCGCGCGTCGCGACGTTGGCGAGCCGCTCGAAGGCGTCGATGAAGACGGGGCGGCAGTCGGGATAGCCGCTGTAGTCGAGCGCGTTCACCCCGATGAAGATGTCGGCAGCGCCGGCCACCTCGGCATAGGCGAGAGCGAAGGCGAGAAAGATCGTGTTGCGGGCCGGCACGTAGGTGATCGGCACTCCACCCGAGGCGAGCGTGTCCGGCGAACGGTCCTTGGGCACCGTGAGGGCGTCGCTCGTCAGCGCCGAGCCGCCGAAGAGGCGCAGGTCGATGTCCGCCACCCGGTGCTCCACCGCGCCGTAGCGCGCCGCCACGCGTCGCGCCGCCTCCAGCTCGTGGGCGTGGCGCTGCCCGTAGCGGAAGGACAGAGCATGCACGGCGAACCCCTCGCGCACCGCGTGGGCGAGGAGGGTGGTGGAATCGAGGCCGCCGCTCAGCAGGAGCACGGCGGGCGGTCGGGTGGGTGCCATCGAGGAGCCACGAGGGGTCGGCAGCGGCACGGGCCGCGGTGGATCCTCGAAAGCTAAGCGCCGGCGGGCGCGCCGGGGCTGCCCCGACCCGGTACCCACGGTAGCTTTCGAGAGCTCGCCCGCCGTCTCGCGTCCCCGCGCCGAATCTCCCGTCCGCCGCTCCCGAGCCTTATGACGGTCTCGCGCATCCTCCTCCTCGCGGCGCTCGCACCGCTGGTCGCGTGCGCCCCGGCCACGCAGGCGCCGGCCGGCGGAACGCCTGCGGCGCCGGCCGCGCCCACCACCGCTCGCGAGCTCGTGGCCCGCATGCGCGGCGACTGGGAGGGGCGCTGGTACCGGACGCTGGAGTTCCGCCAGCTCAACACCGTCTTCGCCTCGGCCGGCGAGCAGGAGAGCGAGTGGATCGAGCGGCAGCGCGTGCCGAAGCTGCTGCGCATCGACTTCATCGCGCCGCAGCCCAACGGCAGCGGCATCATCTTCCGGAACGACAGCGTCTACACCTTCGACGCCGGCGCGCTCGCGCGCAGCGCCGAGCAGCTGCATCCGCTGCTCCTGATGAGCGCGGACGTGTACGCGCTGCCGGTGGACTCCACGGTCGCCGCGCTCGGCCGGCTGGCGATCGACACCACGCAGCTGCGCCGCGACACGTGGGAGTCGCGCCCGGTGTACGTGGTGGGCGCGCCGGCCGGCGATTCGACCACCTCGCAGTTCTGGGTGGACGCCGAGCGCATGCTGCTCGTGCGGCTCGTGCACCGGCAGACGGCGCCGACCGGGCGCACGGTGAGCACGGACTACCGCTTCAGCTACCAGGACGTGGACGGCTTCGCCGTGCCGTCGGAGATCCTCTTCGTGCGCGGGGGGCGGCCGTTCTACCGCGAGCGGTACGTCGACGTCCGACCCAACGCGCCGGTGGACGACGCGGTCTTCGACCCGGCGCTCTGGGCGCAGGGCGTGCCGCCGTCATGAGCGGCCGGATGCGGCCCGTCCTCCTCGCGCGCCGGGCCGGGCGCCTCGCCGCACCCCTCCTGGCTGTCGCACCGCTGGCCGTCGCCGCCTGCGCCGGCGCGCCGTCGGCCGCGTCGCCGCATGGGGGCGAGCTGCCCCGCACGCATGCGCCGCGCCCCACCGCGGCGGCGATCACGCCGCAGGACCTGATGACGCGGCTCTACGTCTTCGCCGACGACTCGATGCAGGGGCGCGCGATGGGGACGGCGGGCTACCGCCGGGCCACGGACTACATCGCCGCCGAGCTGCGGCGGCTCGGCCTGCAACCGGCCGGCGGCGATGGCAGCTACTTCCAGAACCTGCCCGCGCGCCTCCTCGGTGTGGACGACACCTCGGCACCGGGCGCGGCAGACGGCGCCGGCGGCACGGTGCGCACCGTCGTCGCCATCATCCCGGGCCGCGACCCTGCGCTGCGCGGGCAGTACGTGGCGCTCGGCGCGCACGCCGACCACCTCGGCGTCTCCACCCGACCGGTGGACCACGACTCGCTGCGGGCCGTGAACGCCCTCGCCTGGCAGCTGAGCGGCGCGACCAACGACCCGCGACCGCTCACCGCGGAGGAGCGCGCGCAGCTGCACGTGGACCTCGACAGCCTGCGGCGGCTGCGGCCGGTACGCCTCGACTCGACCTACAACGGGGCCGACGACGACGGCACCGGCTCGATGGCGCTGCTCGAGATCGCCGAGGCGCTGGCCAGGGGGCCGGCGCGCCCCCGGCGATCGGTGCTCCTCGTCTGGCACACCGGTGAGGAGCTCGGGATGCTCGGCTCGGCCTACTTCACCGACCACCCGACGGTCCCTCTCGACTCGATCGTCGCGCAGATCAACGTCGACATGATCGGCCGCGGCTCCGCCGCCGACCTGGTGAACGGCGGTCCGGGCTACGTCGGCGTCGTCGGCGCCAGCCGCCTCTCCACCGAGCTCGGCGAGCTGGTGGAGCGCGTCAACGCGGAGGGCGACCATGGGCTGACCTTCGACTACGCGCTGGACGCGGCTGGCCATCCGCAGAACATCTACTGCCGCAGCGACCACTACAGCTACGCGCGCCACGGCATCCCGATCGCCTTCTTCTTCACCGGCCTGCACGGCGACTACCACCAGGTCACCGACGAGCCGCAGTACATCGATTATCCCCACTACGCGCGCATCACGCGGTATCTCCAGGATCTCGTCCTGGCCGTCGCCGACCGGCCGTCGCGGCTCGTCGTGGACCAGCCGAAGCCCGACCCGAACGGGCGCTGCCAGCAGTAGCAGGGGAGAACGACCTGAACGGCCGCCGCGGATCCGCGGCCGTCTCCGCGTGCTCCGCGGCCGGGCCGTTCGTGCGCCGGAGCTCGAGCGATCCACGGGCTCCGAGGAGCGACTCCGTCACTCCGGGCCGGCAGGTGCGGGCCCTGGCACTCTCCCTGCCTCCCTGGGCGCTCCACTCTCGGCGGAGCGCGGACGCATGCGGATCCTGGTGACCGGCGGCACGGGGACGGTAGGCGAGGCAGTGGTCACGGAGCTCGTGCGGCGTGGTCACGAGGTGCGGCTCCTCTCCCGCCACGCGACCGATGATGCCATGGGGTGGCCGGAGCGGGTGACCGGCATCGACGGGGATGTGGGCGACCCCGCGTCGGTCTCGGGCGCGGCCGATGGGTGCGCGGCGGTGCTCCACCTGGCCGCGGTGGAGCGCGAGTCCCCACCGGAGGCCACCTTCCAGCGCGTGAACGTGGACGGCACGCGGCACGTGCTGGCCGAGGCGGAGCGCGCCGGGGCGCGCCGCTTCGTCTACGTCTCGTCGCTCGGCGCGGAGCGGGGCACCACCGACTACCACGCCTCCAAGCGTGCGGCCGAGGCGCTGGTGCGCGCGTCCGGCCTCAACTGGACCATCTGCCGCGTGGGCAGCGTCTACGGGCCCGGCGATCCCGTCATCTCGCTGCTCCTCATCTGGGTGCGCACGCTCCCCGCCGTGCCCGTGATCGACGACGGGGACCAGCCTTTCCAACCGGTGGCCGCCGAGGATCTGGCGTGCGGGCTGGCCACCTGCGTGGAGCGCCACGATCTCGTCACGCGCGTGCTGGAGCTGGCCGGGACGGACCGGACGTCGATGAACGACGTCGTGGAGCGGATCGGCCGCGTCATCGGGCGCGACGCGGTGCGCGTACCGATCCCGCACATGCTCGCCTCGCTGGGGATCAAGGCGGTGCGGCATCTCGGGGTGGGGCTGCCGGTGGACGAGGGGCAGATCACGATGCTGCGCGAGGGCAGCCTGATCGAGCGCCCCGAGGACAACGCGCTCGTCACCGTGCTCGGCGTCACCCCCACGCCGCTGGACGAGGGGCTGCGCCGGCTGGCGGATCGGCAGCCCGAGCAGCTGCCGCAGGACGGGGTCGGTGCGCTGGAGCGCAAGCGCTTCTGGGCCGACATCGAGGGGAGCCGTCTGTCGCCGGAGGAGGCGATGCGCCGGCTGGGCGAGCGCTTCGACGAGATCACCCCCTGGATGATGGATCTCCGCGCGGAGCCGGGCACCCCGACGCGCCTGGAGGAGGGGCTGGCGCTGACGATGGAGCTGCCGATGCGCCGCCGCGTGCAGGTGCGCGTGGTGGAGATGACGCCGCGCCGCATCACCGTCGTCACCCTGCGCGGCCACCCGCTGGCCGGCGCGGTGCGCTTCCTGGCCGAGCAGCGTGGCGACCGCCTGCGCTTCGAGGTGCAGGTCTACGACCGCTCGAGCAACGCCGCCGACTGGCTGGTGATGCGCTCGCTGGGAACGCTCGTCCAGAGCACCAACTGGACGGCGCTCGTCCAGCGCATGGTGGAGGAGACGGGCGGCCGCGCTCCGGAGGGGGTGCAGGAGGCGGAGGACACGCTCGACGACGAGCAGGCGCGCGAGGTGGAGACGTGGCTGGCCGAGCTCGTCCGCGCCTGGAAGCGCGCCGAGCGGGGGCGGGGGGCCACGGCCGGCACCGACCAGCACACCCAGCGTCCCACCGGGAGCGGCGCCTCCGCCGCGCCCCCGGGCTGACCTCCGACGGGCGGCAGGCCTGCCCGGCGGCCGCTCACCGGTCTGCGACCCGACCGGCGTGCGACTCGACTGGCGTACGACCCGACCGGCATCAGCGGTCGCCGCCGTCTCCGTAGTCCAGGGCGGGCGGCCGGTACTGGCAGTGCTCGCCACAGCCGAGCCGGTAGCGGTTGCGGGCGAACCAGCGGTAGAAGCGCTCGGCCAGCGGGCGCACGAAGGGGATGGAGAAGATCCAGGTGACGAGCTTCCCCTTCGGCATGAGGTCGATGATCCGCTCGACCGCGGCGGCGCCCTGCCACGTCTGTCCCCCCGGTCCCACGAGCTGCACGCTCTCCCGGTAGGCACGCGCCGGGATCCAGGGGAAGCGCGCCTGCACCCCTGGCGCCTGCGAGGGGACGATCTCGAGCTGCCGGTGCCGGTCCCACCGCAGGAGCACGCGCACGATGCGGCCGCACACCTTGCAGTGGCCGTCGTAGATCACGACGTACGGGCGCCCCAGTCCGGTCGGCGCGGGCGCCGTCTCGGGCGCACCGCGCACGGTGAAGCGAACGACGGGGACGGTCTGCATCATACCGTCGCGCCGACGGCGCTCGCAGCGACGGGGGCCAGCGACTCGCCGCTGGCGTGCACGATGGCCACCGCTGGCGGATGGTGCAGCGTGCCGTGGATGGGGCAGAGGGCGGCGACGCGTTCGGCCGCCGCGCGGCGCGCGGGTGGCAGGCCCGGCCAGTCCAGCGTCATCGTCAGCGCGCCGATGCGGTGCGGCTCCTCGGCGAAGCTCCACCGCACCTCCACGGCCAGGTCGTCGGCCGGGAGCTTCACCGTCTCGGCCCACGAGTGCAGGATGGAGAAGGTGCAGAAGGCCAGCCCGCTGGCCAGCATGTGGAACGGGGAGTAGAGCTGGTCGGCCGAGAGCGCCTCGATCGTCATCGGCCCGGGCTCGGGCTCGAGCCGGATGGCGTCCTCGGCGAGCAGGATGATCTTCACGCGCAACCTCGCGGCGGGGGCACGGTCGCCGCCGGGTGCAAGGGGTGAGCCCGTGGCGTGCGCGCCACGGCGACTGCGGTCCGGCCGGATCGTCTCCCGGAATGAGAGAGGGGCGG
>DASTRO010000250.1:0-10226 GCA_035761165.1 Gemmatimonadaceae bacterium
CTTCTACGAGGCCACCACGGCCGACGAGCTGGCCGGCGCCGTCACCACCGCCCGCGAGCTCGGCGTCCCCTGGTTCGTCCTCGGCCTCGGCGCCAACATCCTCGTCGGCGACCGTGGCTTCCGCGGCCTCGTCATCCGCAATGCGGCGGCGCACTTCCGCTTCGACGACGACGGCCGGCTCTGGGTCGAGAGCGGCGCCGTCATGCGCGACGTGATCCCCGAGGCCGTGCGCCGCGGCTGGAGTGGGCTCGAGCACTACGTCGGCATCCCGAGCACGGTGGGCGGTGCCATCTGGCAGAACCTGCACTTCCTCAGCCCCGCCCCCGAGCGCGCGCGGACGATGTTCATTGCCGAGGTGTTCGACTCGTGCGAGATCCTCAGCGAGGAGGGGGAGCGCAGGACGGTCGGTGCCGACTACGTGCGGTTCGGCTACGACGACACCGTCTTCCACCACCGGCGCGACGTGGTGCTCGCGGCGACGTTCCAGCTCCAGCGCGCCGACCCGGCCGACATGCACCGCATCATGCAGGAGAACCTGAGCTGGCGCGGCGCACGCCACCCGTGGCTCGACTGGCACCCGAGCGCCGGCTCGATCTTCAAGAAGATCGAGGGCGTGGGCGCGGGCCGGCTGATCGACCAGTGCGGCCTCAAGGGCCACCGCGTGGGTGACGCACAGATCTCGCACATCCACGCCAACATCATGGTCAACCTCGGCCACGCCACCGCCGCCGACGTGCGCGCCCTCATCGCCCACGCGCAGGCGTGCGTGCAGGAGCGCTTCGGCTACGCGCTGGAGCCGGAGATCGGGTTCATCGGCGAGTTCTGATCTTTCATGCAGGGCGTCGGTCCGCGCCGCTCCCGTGCGCCGGGGCGGGCATCAACGCTCATGGGCGCGCGGATGCTTCGGAGGCTCCGGATGCGACGGATCGCTCCGCACGGCGTCCACGGCTCCGTGCACTGGGGCTGGAGATGATTGGAGGTGGGCTCCGGATCGGCTCACCCCTCCTCGCGCCCGGGCCAACGGCCACGACCGCGCCGCACGCGGAGGCGCGGAGGAACGCGGAGGAACGTAGACGTCGGGCGGAGTTCCCCGCTTCGCTCACGTTCTTCCATCCTGTTCATCCTGTTCATCCTGTTCATCCTGTCGTCGTGCCGTTCAGGGCACGGCCGCTCGCTGCGCTCGCGCAGACAGGATGACCAGGAGCAACAGGATGGACGCGATCGGTTGTGGGGGGATGCGGGGCCGGCCGTGTCTCGCGGAGACGGTGCCTGGCCTGGTGCGAGGCGGCGTGGACGGATGCCCCCACCCCAGCTTCTCCGCTCCCGGCGCGAGGAGGCGTGGTCTGGGTCGCACCCTACCCCACAAGCAGTTCCGCTCCCGGCGCGAGGAGCCGTGGAATGGAGCGGAGCGATCCGAAGGATCCGTGCTCGTCCGAAGCATCCGCTCCCCCCGTGAGCGTTGATGCCCACCCACGGCAAACGGAGCCCCGGCGTACCGACCAGCCGTCAGCGAGACCCGAGCGCAGCGCGCGCTACGGCTGCCCCGCGGCGCCGGACAGGAAGGCGGTGACGAGCGCCTGCGCGGCCGCATCCTGCATCTCCAGCGCGCCCCCCGGCGGGGCGTCGAACGACTGCGACCAGCGGACCGCGTCGCTCGCCGGATCGACGAGGCGCAGCACGACGCGCAGCCGCTCGCCGTCGCGCTGCACCGTGCCCTCCACCAGCAGGGTGACGCCGAGCCGCTGCGCGAGCTCGGCGGGGGTCTCGGCGGTGGCGGCGCTGTCGTCGCGCACGGCGGCCGGGGCCGAGGCGACGCGCAGGGCGGGGACGCCGGCCAGGGCGCTCGTCAGCTGCGCGGTGAGGCCGTCGGCCACCGCGCGGGCGCGCTCGTCGCCGCCGGCCGCGGTCAGCGGCACCACTGCGACCGAGCGCGCCGGGGCCGGCGCCGTGGTGGCGACGGTGGCCGCCGGCGCCGGCTCCCGGCCGCGCGCCACCACCCACCAGCCCAGCGCGGTGGCGGCCACGACGCCGGCGGCCAGCGCGGCGAGCAGCGTGCGCCGCCAGCGACGGCGGGTGGTGGGGAGCACGGCGAAGGCGCCGCTCAGGACGCCCGGGTCGTCCAGGGCGCGCAGCAGGTCGCCGGCCGACTTCGGGCGGCGTGCCGGGTCCTTCTCCAGGCAGCGTGCCAGCACGTCGGCCAGCGGCTGCGGCACGTCGTAGCGCCGCGTGGCGATCGGCGGCGGCGGCTCGGAGAGCTGCGCCGTGAGTAGCGCCTGCGGCGTGCGACCGTGGAAGGGGAGGGTGCCGGCCAGCATCTCGAACATCACGATGCCGAGCGCGTAGATGTCGGCCCGGTGGTCCACCTGCGGGTCGGCCGCCGCCTGCTCGGGCGCCATGTAGGCCGGCGTGCCGAGCGACGTGCCGGCCACCGTCAGCGCGCCCAGCGTGCGGCCGCCGGCCGCGCGCCGTACGTCGCCCCCCGAGCCGATGTCGCGGTGCGCCACCGAGAGCGCCTTGGCCACGCCGAAGTCGGTGACGAAGGCGGCGCCGGCGCAGAGCAGGATGTTGCCCGGCTTGATGTCGCGATGGACGATGCCGCGCCCGTGCGCGAAGGCCAGCGCCCGCGCCACGTCCTTGGCGATGTTCACCGTCTCGCGCACCGAGAGCGGGCCGCGCACCATCCGCTCGCGCAGCGACTCGCCGTCCACGAAGGGCATGATGAAGTACGGCAGCCCGGCGGCGTCGCCGGCCGTCAGCACCGGCACGATGTTGGGATGCTGCAGCCCCGCGGCGAGCAGCACCTCGCGCCGGAAGCGCTCCACGGAGAGCGAGGCGGCGAGCTCCGGGAGCAGCACCTTCACGACGACGCGCCGCCCCAGGCCGTGGTCCATGGCCACGAAGACGCGCGACATCCCGCCGCCGCCGAGCTCCCGCTCCAGCGTGTAGCCGCCGGCGAGGGCGGCCTGGAGACGGGCGAGATGGTCGGGTGGGGCGGTGGTCACGGCAGGCGTCGGGTCGCGGGGAGGGGGTGCGCCAAGATAACGCACGACGCTCCCGCGACGAGTCTCCGGTCGGGACGGTCACGGGACCGCGAGCCCGTCACGCTCGAGGAGTGCCGGAGCCGGCCCGATCGGCCGGCGCGCCGCGCGCTAGGGCGCGAGGAGGAGCTGCTGCGGTGCGTCCGCGCGCGGGCCGCCGGTGCCCCCGTCCACCCACCGCCACCAGTAGACGACGAGCTCGCGCGTGTCCGCCGACAGGCCGCCGATCTGCGTGTCCGGCACGATGATGGCCGTCCCCGGAGCGACGTGCGGACAGCGAGCCGGCCCGTCGTCGCAGAGCGCGAGGACCGCCAGCCAGCCGCGGTCCACGACCACGTAGCCGATGTCGGTCGTGGTGCCGTTGGTGAGCCGCACGCCTCCACGCACGCGCTCGGCCGTGACGCCGTTCGCCGTGGCTCGCGCGGCACGCCCCTCCTCGGGGGCGGCGCTGTTCCGGGCGCAGGCGGCCGCGAGGAGCAGGGCGACGATGACGAGGCGGACGGGACGCACGGGCGTGGCCTCCGGGGAGCGGCGTGGCGGTCCCGCACGTCGGGCTCCCGGCGGGGACGAGGCGGGGCGGGCCCCACGCGGTCGCGCGCAGCGGGCCCGAGGCGCGGCCGCCGGGGGGCGGCGAGCCGCACCAGGTCGGACCCTCGCGGGCCGGAGCTGGTCACCGCGTCCCGGGGGCGGCACCCGGGCCGGGCCCGCCGCGAGCGTCCGCGTCTGTCCTCGCCCTCAGGTGCCGGCGCGCCCGACGTCCGGATGGCTGAGCGAGTACTCGTACGATGCCACCGCGCGGATCTGCTCCTCGCTCAGGCTCTGGCCGAAGCCGGGCATCGGGCCCGGGTGCTGCTTGGGCTGCGGGACGCCGTTGCGGATCGTCTGGACGATGAAGTCGAGGCTGCCGTCGCCGTTGATCCACTGATCGTCGCTCAGGTCCGGGGCGAGCTGCGTCCCCTTGCCGTCCGGGCCGTGGCAGGTGTAGCAGATGCCCCCCGCCGCCTGGCCTTTGAAGATGCTGTCGCCGAGGGCGATCATCTGCGGCGTGATGGAGGCCTCGGTGAACGGCCCGGTGGCGGCGGACGGCGTGGTGGCGGCGCCGGTCGTCGCGCCCGTGCCGCCGGGGGCTGCCGCCGTCGTGTCGTTCGCGGAGCTCTGGTCGCCACCGGAGCAGGCCAGCACGGCGAGCCCCACGGTGCCCAGGGTCCACCGCGTGCGCCGCCGCATCCATCCACCGTACGAGAGCATCGCGTCCTCCGGGTTCGGTCATGACATGGCGCGTCGTGGCGCGCACGCCGGACGCGCCGCATCGATCGCGCCACCCACCGGCCCAACACGCCGCTTCGCGCCGTCGTGCGCTGGCCGTCGTGCGCTGGCCGTCGTGCGCTGGCCGCGGTGCGCGCGCTCGCGCGCTCGCGGTCGCGCATCACGCGGCTCGCGGCACCGCGCACCGCGCACCGCGCACCGCGCGGCTCGCGGCACGCGGCACGCGGCACGCGGCACGCGACGGGGCGCCCGCGCTCAGGACCCGAGCCCGAAGACCACCCGCCACGCTGCGCCACGCTCGAGCGCGCGCGCCACCCCGGCCGAGACACCGCCACCGAAGAGGCGCAGCCGCAGGTCCACCGAGAGCCGTATCCGCCCGGACGGCCGTGACAGCGGCACCGGCTCACCGGTCGCGTCGTTGGTCCGCACGCCGAGCGCGCGCACCGCCTCGCGTGCCGCGTCCCCGGACACGCCCGCCCACCCGCCATCGAGCCCGAGCGAGAGGGCCGGCGCCGGCGCGGGGAGATAGACGGCGCGCCACCCGGGCACGCGCACGCGCAGCGGCGCGCGCCACAGCGCGAGCGTGTACATCCCGAGCGCCCCCACCACCGCTGCCCGGTCGCCGGCGAATTCCTTGTAGTCGTAGCCGCCCAACCACTCGCCGCCGCCGAGCTCGAAGAGCTGCTGCGGTGGCAGCGGCCGCCCGAGCACCGCGCCCGCCTCCGCGTGCAGCGCGCCGGTCCAGTCGCCCCGGATGGTGCGTGCGTCCAGCCGCGCCTCCACCCGGTCGTACGACAGGCCGCCATCGCCGCGCTCCCACCGCACGCGGCCACCGATTCCCGGGCGCACGAAGCCGGCGCGCACGTCGGGATTCCACTCCGCGCGCGCGATCGTGCGCCAGTAGCCACCCGCGCGCGCGCCGCGGTTCGCGCGGAAGGGCTCGTCGCCGTGCACCAGCCCGCGCGAGACGTGCGGCACCACCGCCGCGTCGCGCGCCGGGCCCACGTCGAGTCGCAGCCGCCAGCCGGGCGTCGGCTCGCCGTGCAGCCCGAGCATCGCCCAGCGGCGGTCCACGTAGTCGTAGTCGTCGCGCCCGAGGAGTGCGGCCACGGTGGAGCCGGAGTCGTAGACGGCGCGGAAGTCGTTGGTGAGGTCGAGCGTGCGGCCGGCCCCCACCGACCACGTCCACGCGCCGCGCCGCCAGTCGCCGCGCACTCGGCCGCGTGCGGTCCGCTCCGCCCATGCCCAGCCGCCGGTGGCCAGCAGCATCGCGCCTGGCAGCCGGTCGCGCAGCCGCACCCGCGCGCCGACGCCGGTGAAGACGCCCTGCACGCGGTCGAATCGGATCGCGTCGGAGAGGCGCTCGACGTACGGCTCGACGATGGGCGGTCCGGTGGGACGCAGCCGCGGCGGCGCGACGTCCAGGAAGTCGTCGTCGCGCGCCTCCGCGGTGGCTGCGCCGAGCGGCTGGCGCCAGGCGTCGAACGCGGCCAGCGTATCCCGTGCCGCGACCACGAGCCGGTGCGCATGCGGCACCATCGTGTCGCCGGGCGCGGCCGGTCTCGTGTCAGGCACGGGCCACGTCCCGGCCGCCGTGCCGCCCGCCGCGCTGTCGGCCCCGCCCGCGCGCCCGCCGGCGAGCGTGGCCGCGCCGGCGTCGGGCGCCTCGTCCACGGCGACGTCGTGGAAGCGGCTGACGATGCGCATCGTCGCCTGCAGGTCGCCGAGCAGGGGGCTGGTGACCTGCAGCTCCACGCGCTGGTACGACGGCAGCCAGTAGCGCGCCGCGATCTCCTGGCTCACCAGCTCCGCGAAGGCGAGCGGCTGCACGGCCTGCCGCAGCAGCCGATCGCGCAGCGACGGCGGCGGCCCGGTGACGAGGAACTGGCCGCGCAGGCGCACGATCTGGTGGCGCACGGCGTCCACGTCCACGTCGCCGCGGAAGACGAAGGTGCGCTCCGGCAGCCGCGCCCGCGGCTCGACGTGCACGCGCACGATCGGGATGTCGCGCCCGCGCAGCCGGATGGTGGCCACGGTGTCGCCGCCGGTGAAGCGGTAGACCGCCTCGCGGTCCTCGGCGAAGGGGTGCACCGCCAGCACCGAGTCGTCGCGCGCCCGCCGCCCGCGCAGCCCGCCGCCGCCCCGCCCCCGCGTGGTGTCGCGCCCGAAGAAGAGCGCCATCCGATTGCCGTAGAGCACCGGGATCACCCAGCCCTGGTCGAAGGCGCTGAGCATGGAGACGTTGAAGCCCGCCGTCTGCGCGCGGTAGCCGACGACGCGCTGCTCGAAGGCGCCGTCGCGCCGCCAGCGCACGCGGCTGGCCAGCTGCTCCAGGCTCGCCGCCACCTCGGCCTCGTCGCCGCGCCGGCCGAGTAGGGCGACCTCGCTCTCCACGGCGGCGTCGTAGCCGAGGAGCGACGCCGGGACGCGCCGGTTGGCGACGGCCGCGGCGGCGACGAACTCGCGCAGGACCGGCGTCGCGTAGGTCGCGGCGCTGTCTGGGGCGGGCGTGGCGGCGACGAGCTGGAGGAGCAGCAGGAGCATTCGCGACGGACGTAAGCTGGGCGGCGGCGGCTGGACGGCGGGTGGAGCTCGGGCGGGCGCGACGCGGCGGGTGGACGCGGGCGGCGGCGGAGCACGGCGAGAGACGTTCCGGATCGGAGTAGCCGCTCGCGATCCGGCGTGACGGCCGGCGGGGAAAGGATGATGCCCGGCGGACCGCGGCGGCGCATCGTGGAATTCGGGGGGGGGCCCCGGCCCTGGCATCGAGAATTCGATGTACTTATAGTCCATCCAACCACCCCGCGCCGGCCGGCCGGACCGCCACCGCACCCGCCGCCGCCGGTCGATACCGGAGGCCCCGCCCATGACGTCCATCCCTCGCGCCTTCCTGATCGGCGAGGCGCTCGCCTTCGGCACCGCCGCACTCGTCCACCGCGGCGTCCTGGCCGACGGCTACCAGCACCGCAACGCCTTCATCGCCGAGACGATCATCACCGCCGTGTTGGTCGCGGGGCTGGTGGCCGGCTGGCTGGCCCCGCGCCGGGCATGGGCGGCCGCCGTCGCCGCGCAGGCCTTCGCGCTCGTCGCCACCTCCGTCGGCATCGTCACCATTGCCGTTGGCGTCGGGCCGCGCACCGTGCCCGACGTCGTCTATCACCTGGTCATCGTCGCCGTGCTCACGTGGGGGCTCGTCGTGGCCCTGCGCGGGCCGGCCGGCGCGACCGCCCGCGACTGACCGTCGGCGCGACCACGCCGGCCGCGCCACCCCTCGCGTCACCCCTCACGTCACCCGCCGAGCTGCGACGCGCATGAACGTGCCCGAGCATCCATCGAAAACCCTCGAGGGCCGGGTCGCCCTCGTCACCGGCAGCTCGCGCGGCATCGGTGCCGCCATCGCCCGGCTCTTCGCTCGACACGGGGCCGCCGTCGCCGTGCACGGCCGCGATACCGCCGCGCTCTCCGCCGTGCGCGCCGACATCGAGCGGGAGGGCGGGCGCGCCATCCAGGTGGCGGCCGACGTGACGCGCTTCGCCGAGGTCGAGACGATGCGCCGGCGGGTGGAGGAGGCGCTCGGGCCCATCGATCTCCTGGTGGCCAACGCCGGCGGCAGCTTCACCATGCCCGGGCCGCTCGAGGAGACGAGCGAGGAGGGCTGGCACGCCTCGGTGGACGGCAATCTCACCGCCACCTTCCTGACGCTGAAGAGCGTGCTGCCGGGGATGAAGGCGCGGCGGCGGGGCAACATCGTCACCATCTCGTCGAGCGCGGGGCGGCGGGCGCACCCACGCTCGCCCATCCCGTACGCGGCGGCCAAGGCCGGCATCCAGATGCTGACGCAGCACCTCGCCACGCAGGTCGGCCCCTTCGGCATCCGCGTGAACTGCGTCGCACCCGAGACGATCCTCACCGAGCGCAACGTGGAGCGCATCCCCGACGCGCAGAAGGCGGCGCTGGTCGAGGCGCACCCCATCCGCCGCCTCGGCACCCCGGACGACGTCGCCCAGGCCGCGCTCTACCTGGTCTCGGACGCCTCGGGCTGGATCACCGGGGTCGTCCTGGACGTCGCCGGCGGCGCGTTCATGTGAGGCTCACGTGACGCGCGCCTCACGTGACTCCCCGCGCCGGGGTGGCGAGCGACACCGGCTCGCTCCCCGCCTCGAGCCCGAGCGCGCGCCGCGCCAGCTGGAGCACGAGCGGCGCGACCTCCTCGTAGGTGCGCGTCTCTCCCGCCATCGCGTCGAACGCCTCGGGCGAGAGGATCGCGTAGAGCGCCGCCGTCACCGCCTCGATGTCGAGCGCGGGCGGCACGGGGCGCGCCGCCGCGACGCGCGTGGCGATCTCGCGCATGCCGCCGCGGCGCCGGGCCTCGCGCGCGTGCCACACCTGCGCGAACTCCGGGTCGAGCGCCGCCAGCCCCTGCAGCCGGCGGACGACGAGGCGGTCCTCCTGCCACACCCCGGCGAAGGTGCGCACGAACTCGGCGAGCGTCTCCGCCGGGTCGGTCAGTGCGAGCGCGGCGACGAGGCGCGGCACGCCGGTGCGCACGATGGCGAGCGAGTCGAACACGGCCTCGATCAGCCCCGTCTTGGAGCCGAACCGATTGTAGACCGTCATCCGCGCCACGCCGGCCGCGCCCGCCACCGCATCCACGGTGAAGGCGCCGATGCCGCCCGGCGCGCCGAGCATCTCGCGCGCCGCGGCGACGATGCGGGCGCGCGTCTCCTCGGCGGCGGCCAGCCGGGCCTCCATGCGGTACGCTCGCGGGGACATCAGCGCGAAACTTCTCTATTCATTGGACGTACCGTACAGGCAAAACGGGAGCCGGGTCGGATGCACAGGGTGTGCGCCGTGGCCGCCTCCACAATTCTGGGAGGAGCGCGATGCGGAGGGCAACCGTCATCACGCGATGGATCGTCCGCCTGGCAGGGATCGTCCAGATCGTCCTCGGCCTGCTCTTCTGGACGCGCCACGCGCTGTCGCTGATCCCCGTGCACATGCTCGTCGGCACGATCGTCGTGCTGGGGCTGTGGACGCTGGCCGGGCTGGCCGTCCGGGCGGGGGCCGGCGCGGGGCTCGCGGTGCTGGCCGTCGCGCTGGGCATCGCACTGCCGGTGGTGGGGATGACGCAGGGCCGCCTGCTGGTGGGCTCGCTGCACTGGATCATCCAGGTGGTGCACCTGCTGCTCGGGCTCGGCGCGCTGCGGCTGGCGGAGGGGCTGGCGGAGGTGGCGCTGCGGCGCGGGGCGGTGGACGGCGCGAGCGGGGTGCGGGGCGCGGCCTGACGCGGGGCGGAGCGTGACGCGGGGCGGGACGTGACCCGGGGCGTGCCGGGCCACGGGGCGCCGTGTGCTCCAGCGGTGGCGGTGGGGATGGGCGGGCTGCGGACCGGGCTCTCCACGTGCCCTGGACCCGCCGGCGCGGAGCCGGGCCGCGGACGGCGCCGGTGTGCCGCGAAAGGATGGCGTGCGGCGGGGCACGATCGGGTATCCTGGATTCCGGGGGGGGCCCCCGCGCTCCTGCTCCGATGCCCGCAGCCCGGCACACCCGTTGCGCCCCGCAGCCCTCCCCACCCCCCACCCCCCACCCCCGAGGAGGCCCACCGTGCCATCGAACCGACCCGCGGACCGCGACCACGCCCGCACCCCCAGCTACTCCGACGAGCTGCTCGGCGACCCCGCCGCGAAACCGCAGGGTAGCGTCGGCCCGTGCGATCCGGTGATCGAGCCAGGGCGCCACGGCGCCGCCAGCCAGCGTGGTGGTGACCGCGGTGACGACCGGCGCGCCGCCGACTGCGAGATCGAGCACGAGCGCGAGGAGACGCGCCGCCGCACGAAGATCTGACCGGGGGCGGTGCGGCGTTCGGCGCGAGGGCCCGAGCCGACCCCCCGCCCACCCTCCCCATCCCGGCCACGCGCGCGC
>DASTRO010000251.1:0-3004 GCA_035761165.1 Gemmatimonadaceae bacterium
ACGCCGGAAGCGCGAGGCGCAGCAGCGCGTCGACCGGCGGGCGGATGGGCCAGTCGCGGGCGCCGACGTAGTCCACCTGCTCGCCGCCGAACCCCTCCTTGAACTGCGCGATGCCGCCGGTGGCGAGACCCCACAGGTCGTAGCTCGCCCGGCCCTCGGCGCGGAAGCCGCGGATGGCCTCCCACTTCAGCAGGTAGTTGGCGCGCGACTCGGCGCCGCCATCGGTCATCCCGCCGAACGCCTCGGCGACGCGGTCGCCGCAGACGAAGCAGAAGAGGGTCGCCAGGCGCTCGCCGTCGCGCGAGGCGATGAGGAGCCTGGCGCGGCCGCCCGGTGCGAATAGCTCCCAGACGCGCCGGTAGTAGCGGTCGGCCCGCGCGACGAAGCCGGCGCGCAGCGCCGTATGGGTGTAGATGGCGTAGAAGTCGTCGAGGGCGCGCTGCACCGCCGCCGGGTCGCTCTCGGCGTCGAACCACTCGACCGCGATGCCGGCCCGCTCGGCCTTGTTCACGTACTGCCGATGCTTCCGCTTCAGGTCGGCGCGGAGCTCCTCCTCGCTGCGCGTCAGGTCGACGATCCGCGTTCGCGGCGGCTGCACCTTGTCGGCGGCCCGCCAGGGAGGCGCGAGGAGGGCCCTCCCGAGCGACGTCTCGGCGGTCGCCGCCGGGTCCACCTTGATGGTTGCGATCCGCTCGCGCCGGGCGAGCGTGGCGAGGGCGCGGTGCAGCGCCTCGCGCACCGGCTCCTCGTCGAGCGCGCCCACCGGACCGCGCGGCGCGTAGCCGAGGCGCCAGCCGATGAGCGGCACGCTGCGGAGGAGGAGCTGGGCGCCGGCCAGTGGCGCCTCCCGGGACTCGCCCACCGCGATCCGCACCGGCTCCCAGCCGAAGGGGCGCCGCAGCTCGCCCCACTCCCAGAGCTGCGGGAAGGCGCGGTAGTCGGCAGCCTCCACGAATCGGTTCCAGGCGTCGGAGTCGTCGACCCGCCAGGCGCGCAGCTCGCTCATGCTCCATACCCCGCGTCGTGGAGCGCTTCCCGCGCCGCGCGGCGGTCGTCCCAGGGGCGGCGCTCGGTGCCGTAGATGATCGACTGCTCGTGCCCCTTTCCGGCGAGCAGCACGAGGTCGCCGGCCCTGGCCAGACCGATGGCGTGGCCGACCGCCTCGCGCCGATCGTCGATCACCGCGAGCCGCTCGGCGTCGCGCGCCCCCGCGCGGCGCGCCCCCTCGGCGATCTCCTCGTTGATGATTCGCGGGTCCTCGAGGCGCGGGTCCTCATCGGTCACCACCACGACGTCGGCGAGGCGCGCCGCCACCTCGCCCATGGCCGGCCGCTTGGTGCGGTCGCGCTCCCCCGCCGACCCGAAGACGACGATGAGCCGTCCGGCGGTGACGGGGCGCAGGATGCGCAGCACCTTCTCGAGCGAATCGGCGGTGTGGGCGTAGTCCACGATCACCCCGAAGGGCTGCCCCTCGTCGATGCGCTCCATCCGCCCGGGGACGCCGCGCAGCTCGCCGATGGCCGTCGCCGCGGCGGCAGGGTCGAGCTCGAGCGCCTCCGCCAGGGTCAGCGCGGCGAGGGCGTTTGAGACGTTGAAGCGGCCGGGCAGCTGCAGGCGCACCTCCCCCGTCCAGCGCGGCCCCTCCACCCGGAACGTGGAGCCGTCCGGCCCCTCCGCCAGCTCCGTCGCCCGGACGTCGGCCGCGGCATCGATCGCATAGGTGATCACCCGGTCGCGGGCGCGCTCCCGGTAGTAGTCGTAGGTCGCGTCGTCGGCGTTCAGCACCGCGATCGGCGCCTCCTCGACGAGCCGCGCCTTCGCCGCGCGGTACGCCTCCACCGTGCCGTGGAACTCGAGGTGCTCGCTGGTGACGGTCGTGACGACGCCGACCCTGAAGCGACAGTTGCGGACGCGCTCCTGCGCCAGGCCGTGCGAGGTCGCCTCCATCACCACCGAGTCGTCGCCGGCGGCCACCATCTCGGCCAGCAGCTGCTGCAGCTCGAGCGCCTCCGGTGTCGTGTTGCGCGCCTGGTTGGGGCGCTCCACCCCGCCGACGCGCAGGGCGACGGTGCCGATCAGGCCGGGGCGGCAGCCCGCGCCCGCAAGCACCGCCACCGAGAGGAAGGCGGTCGTCGTCTTGCCATCGGTGCCGGTCACACCGACGACCTGGAGCCGTTGCGACGGATGCCCGAACCAGGCGTCGGCGGCATCGGCCAGGGCGCGTCGCGCCCCCGAGACGACCAGCTGCGGCACGGCGAGCTCGGGGAGCTCGCGCTCGACGACCACGGCAAGCGCCCCGCCCTCCACGGCGGCTGCGGCGAAGGCGTGACCGTCGACGTGGACCCCGGGGACGGCGAAGAAGAGGGTGCCCGGCTCCACGAGACGCGAGTCGTAGGCCAGCGCCCGCACCTCGCCGACCGGGACGCCGACGATCCGCTCCGGGGCGATGGCATCGGCCAGCGCACCGAGGCCCATCGGCCCACCGCTCACCGCGCTCATCTGGCGCGTACCCGCCGCGGCAGGGAGCGGAGGATGCCGGCCGCGCGCCGCAACCGGTAGAGGCTCCGATCGGTGACGAGGTCCCAGGAGCCGGCCCAGGCCACGCTCTCGCCGCCGAAGCTCCTCTTGAAGACGCCGATGCCGTGCCAGGGATGCTCCGGCCCCGCCCCCTCGGGGGCGATCCCCCACAGGTCGTGGCGGCAGCTGCCCATCGCCAGCGCCTCCTGGATCATCCGCCACTGCATCGCGTAGGAGGGGAACTTCTTCGCCTCGCCGGGCGCCTCGCGCACCGAGCCGGCGAAGAGGTAGAACGATTGAGTGCCCTCCACGACGAGCATCCCCGACGCCATCGGCCGACCGTCGTACCAGGCTGTCACGATCCGGCCGCGCCCTGCGCTCGCCAGCCCGCGCCAGGCGATCCGGTAGCGCTCCAGCGACGGCTCCGGGAAGCCGGCGCGCCGCTGCGTCTCGAGCACGAGCGCGTGCAGCTCGTCGATCGGACCGA
>DASTRO010000252.1:0-5777 GCA_035761165.1 Gemmatimonadaceae bacterium
CCTCTTCCCTACTCCCTCTTCCCTCTTCCCTCTTCCCTCCCCGCTCCCCTCCCCCCTACCCCGCCGGAAACAGGTACGTCAGCACCCCCTCCATCTGCGCCGCCCACGACGCCTCGTCGTGGCGGCCGCCGTCCACGATCGAGAAGGCCAGGTCGTCCCCCTCGTGCCAGCCCTGCGCCACCAGGGCGTCGCGCAGCGCCGTGGCCCCCTCCACCACGCCGGGCGCCTCGTCGGTGCCGGCGGACAGCCAGATACGCAGCGGCGGCTTGTGCGCCAGCAGGCGCACGCGGCGCAGGATGTAGTGGTCGTCCCACCAGACCGACGGCGAGAGCACGGCCAGGCGCCAGAACATCCCCGAGTACTGCAGCCCCAGGTAGAGCGCCAGCAGCCCGCCGAGCGAGGAGCCGCCGAGCCCCGTGCTGGCGGCGTCGAGGCGCGTGCGGTAGGTGGCGTCGATGAACGGCTTCAGCTCCTCGACCAGCATGCGCCCGTAGCGGATCGCGCCGCCACCGGCCCGGCGCCCCGCATCGTGCGTCGGCGTGTACTCGTCGATCCGCCGCTCGCCGGCGTTCCCCACGCCGACGATGATCAGCGGCTCGACGGCGCCGCCCTCGATCAGGCGCTGCGCCGTCTCGTCCACCTGCCACTCCTGCGAGAAGGCGGTGGCCTCGTCGAAGAGGTTCTGGCCGTCCTGCAGGTAGAGCACGGGATAGCGGCGCGCCGGCTCGGCCTCGTAGCCGGGAGGCAGGTAGACGAGGACGTCGCGCTCGGCGCCCAGGTAGCGCGAGCGGAAGCCGGGATGCGTGCGGACGTCGCCGGTGAGCGTGTGGACGGGCGCCGGCGGAGGAGCCGGCTCGGTCACCTCGGGAGCGGAGGCGGGGGCAGGGACGGGAGCGGGGATGGTCGTCACGTCGTCGGAGGGAGGCACGTCGGGGTCGGCCGGCGGGGGCGCCGACGGATCCGGGGGAGGGCCGACCGTGGGCACGGCCGCGGACGGATCGGCGGGCGGGTCGGGCTGGGGGGTCGACACGGGCCACGGAAGGTAGGGGGACACCCGGCGCCCCGGCAGCCGTTGCGCGGGGGACGCGGGTCGGGCATTGTGGGCAAACCCGGGGCCGCGGCCCCGTGGTGCGCACGCCCGCTCCGCCCCCGATCGCCACCGCGTCCCGCCATGTCGCCAGCCATGCGCTCCGCCCCCCCCGTCCGGCTGCTCGGCTCGGCCGCTCGCGCGGCGCTCGCCCCGCTCGGCACGGCGGCGCTCCTCCCCCTGCTCCCCGCCCTCGCCGCCGCCCAGGGCGAGGGGGCCCACGGCGAGGCGCTCCGCTCCACCACCGACCCGGTCTCGCAGGCGATCGTCGGCGTCGTCATCGCCGGGCTCTTCGTCCTGCTGGCCCTCGAGAAGGCGCACCGCGTGCTCGTCGTGCTCGGCGCCGTCGCGCTGCTCTGGGCCGTCACCTACCTGACCCCGTACACCCTCGTCTCGCTCGAGACCGCGCAGGCCGCGCTCGACCTCAACGTGCTGCTCCTGCTCGCCGCGATGATGGCGGTGGTGGGCGTGCTGAAGACGACCGGCGTCTTCGGCTGGGCGGTGGCGCGGCTGCTGGCGCGCGCCAACGGGCGGCCGCGGACGGTGATGCGGCTCGTCGCCTGGTTCACCGCCGGCATCTCCGCCGTGGCCGACAACGTGACGACGGTGATCTTCGTGACGCCGATGTCGGTGCGCATGGCGGGCGCGCTCGGCGTGCGACCGGCGGTCTTCCTGCTGCCCATGGTGATGGCGGCCAACATCGGCGGCACGGCGACGCTCATCGGCGACCCGCCCAACATCATGATCGGCTCCGGCGCCGGCCTCTCCTTCATCGACTTCCTCGTCGCCCTCACCGTCCCGTGCGCCGTCATGATGCTGGCCATGGAGTGGTACGCCGAGCGCATCTTCGGCGGCGAGCTGCACGCCGCCACGAACGCGGCGTGGAGCCCCGACCCGGACCCGCCGACGATCACCGACCCGACGCTGCTGCGCTGGTCGCTCGCGATCAGCGCGCTCATCTTCGTCGGCTTTCTCACGCACAGCCTCACCGGGATGCCGGCGGCGGTGCCGGCGGTGCTGGGCGCGGCGGCGATGCTCGTCGTGCAGGACGTGCTCTACCTGCGGCGCCACCGGCCGACGCAGGGTGAGCGCGTGCACGGCCTGCTGGACGTGATCGAGAAGGAGATCGAGTGGCCGACGCTGATCTTCTTCGCCTTCCTCTTCATCGCCGTCGGCGCAGCGGTGGCGACGGGGCTCATCGCCACGGTGGCGGCGGCGCTCGCGTGGGCGATCCACGCCGGCGGCGACCTGCTCGGGCTCTCCCCCAGCGGCACGCTCCTCTTCGCCGCACTGCTCATCTGCTGGGTGTCGGGCGCGCTCTCCTCGCTGATCGACAACATCCCCTTCGTGGCGGTGACGATCCCCATCGTGGCCGGGCTGCGCACGCAGCTCCCGGGCGACACGAGCGTGCTCTGGTGGGCGCTCGCCCTCGGCGCCTGCCTCGGCGGGAACGGCACGGTGGTGGGCGCATCGGCCAACGTCACGGCGGTGGGGCTGGCCGAGCGCGCGGGACATCCGATCGGCTTCGGCGAGTTCTCCCGCTTCGGCGTGCCGGTCACGGCGCTGACGCTCGCCATCGCGTCGCTCTACCTGACGCTCCACGTGTACGCCGGCGCGGCCGGCGCGCTCGGGTGGAGCGCCGCGGCGCTGGTGGTGCTGGCGGCCGCGCGCATCGTCGCCGACCGTCGGGCCACCGTGCCGCCACCGGTGCCGCGCGAGCCGGCACGCCCCGCCGCGTGATCGAACGACGACTGGCTGAGCCGCGGACTGCCTGAACCGCGAACGGCCTGAACTGCGGAACGGCCTGCCGCGGATCTCCGCCGCGCGCCCGTGGCGCACGCGGATCGATCGCGGCGCGGGTTCGGGGTGCGGTGCGCCGGGGACGGGCCCGAACGGCGGGGGGAAGCGGATGGGCCGGATGCGGCGCGGATACATCGGATCGCTCCCCGTGGCGCTCACGGCTCCGTGCACCAGGGCTGAGGTGATCGGGGTGGGCTCCTCTGCCCCCGCGGCACCGTGCGGCAGGGCCAACGACCACGACCGAGCCGCACGCGAACGACGCGGAGGAGCGCGGCAGAGGCGTTGCGAACGCCAGGAGTGGCCCCCCTCTTCACTGGCTTTCGTCCATCCCGTTCATCCTGTACGTCCCGTCTCCTCGCGGTTCAGCGCACCGCCGCTCGCTGCGCTCGCGACGACAGGATGACCGGGAGCAACGGGATGGACGTGATGTGCCGTGGGGGTGTGGGGGGAGCGCGGGGCTGGTCGTGTCCTGCGGATACCGTCCCGGTCCTGGTGCGAGGCGGTATGGAATCGAGCGGCGCGATCCGGAGCATCCGCGCCGCGTCCGTCTCATCCGCTTCCCCCCCGAGCGTCGACGCCAGCGCCGGCGCGCTGGAGCGTGGGCCGTGAAGGAGCGAACCGCGGCCGCGGCGCGTGCTCGCGCGGAAGCCCGGGCTCCTCGATCGCGAAGCGCAGCCGGGCGGCGATGCCGTCGGTGACCCGGTCGAGCTGCTCGGCCGCGTGTCCCGACGGCACCTCCACGTCGGCGCCCCCGGCAAGGGCGGCACGCACGAGATCCTCGGCGTCCCGCTCGTGTGCGTGGATGAACCCGGGCGAGAGCAGCAGCAGGTCCACGGCGTGCGTGCGGAGCGCGCGCTGGACCGCCGGCACGCCCACGGCCGCGCGGCCGTGCCCACCCGCGCGGTCGAGGAGCTGGCCCAGGAGGCGACGCCCGTGCTCTCCGCGCAGCTGCGTCGCGGCGCGCTTCGCGGCGCGCGCGATCTCGTCGGCCGGCGCGTCGTGGTCGAGCGTCGCCGAGACGAGCGCGCGGCCGTCGAGGTGCCGGGGGAGCGCCGCGCCCGCCAGGCGGGCCCATTCCGGCGTGCCGCCGATCAGCACCCAGCCCGCGGTGCCTGCGAGCTGCCCGATCCGCGTCGCCAGCGAGGCGGCCAGGCGCTCGAACGCGGCGCGACGCCGGCGCTGCGCGACATCGGTCCCCACCGCGCCGCGCGCCACCGGCGCGGAGATCGCGCTCGCCGCGGGGCCGGTGAGTCGCTCCACGCCTGCGGGCTCCTCGCGCGGCACCGACAGCTCCTCCACCAGCTCGAGCTCGCCCTGGGCATAGCGGTGGAGCCGCGCCGAGCGGGAGTCCACCAGCCCCACGATCACGGGGCGGTGCTGCTTGAGCGCGCGCAGGTACGGCGCGATCACCGGTCCGTCACGCCAGGCGACGAGCGTCGTCGGCCGCACCGGCAGCTCGGCCACGTAACGCCGGCCCTCCGCGGTGACGAACGCCACCCACCCCGGAGCGCCCCAGAGGCCGCCCGGCGCCGGAAACGGGTCGTGCAGCGATGCGGCGGCGCGGTCGAAGTGCGCTCGCTCGGCGGCGTCGGTGATGCGGGCGCGCGCCTCGCGCAGCCCGGCCTGCAGCGTCGGCCGCCAGGCGTCGCGCATGGCCGGATCGGTGACGCGGGTGTCGAGATAGACGCTGAGCACACGCCGGTGGGCGAGCTCGTCGAGGAGCCGGTGCAGCTCGCGCGGGGTCAACATGCGATCCTCCTGGTCAACGGGAATGGGAGCCGCGGCGGGGCAGCGTGCGGATGTCGCGGCGGGAGCCACGCGCAATGCGACAGCTGCCGGGCGCGTCACGCCGGCGCCGCGATGCGAGGCTCGCTCGACGCGGGCGCGCCGACGCGGAGCGGACTCCACGAGGGCGGATCGCTGGCCGGGAAGCTGTCCAGCGCGGCATCGTGGACCACGTCGGGCGACCAGTCGAGCCGCCCGCCATTCCGGGAGCGCTCGGTGCGCCCGGGATCCGCGCGCAGGCTCGCGGCACGCACCGGAACGACGGCCGCGTGCGCGATGCCGCGCGGCGGCGCTGCGAGCAGCCGGAGGGCGAGCACCGCGCTCACGCCCACGCCGAGCAGCAGCGGCACCGAGCGCGGGCTCCGCACGACGAGCGCGAGCAGCAGCGCGGCCGCGCCGAGCACGGCGAGGGTACGGAGCAGCGATCGTCGCGACAGGCGGCCGGCGAGCGGTCGGTGCGATCGGGCGACCGCCGGCGGTGGCGTGGCCATGCGGGACGCTACGAGGGGGGTGCTGTTCATGATGCTCATCTCTCCTCCTGTCGTGGTTCGGTGTCGAGGGTCGAGGGCGCAGCGAGGGCTGGCCTCGGCCCGGCGCGCCCTCCTCGCCGGTCCGAGGGGAACGGTCCATCGGGGTGCCCGGTTCAGCGCCGCGACGGAGGTCGCGGGGTACGAGCACCGGGATCGCCCGGTGCCCACGCCACACGCGAGCGGGTAGACGTCGTCGCGTGCGGCGAGAGCGCCGGCGTCACGACGTGCTGCGGACGGCGTCGGCCGGCTCGATCGGCCGGCGCGGGCGTCGGCGCGCGCTGCCACGGACCCTGGTCAGCCAAGCGGCTATGCGCGCGCGCCCGATGCTCGGGCGCACGGGCCGCGTCGGCCGCGCGCGCGCGCGGCGGTCCTCGCGCCCGTCGGTCACCGCGAGGCGGGCGAGGCGCGCCAGCGCGACGAGCGCGACGAGCGCCAGGAGCGCGGCGACGCCGCCGAGGATCTGCGCCACGACGGCGCTCGTGACCGCCGGCCGGATGATCAGGGTGGGGATCACCAGCAGGATCGCCACGGTGGCGACCACGCGCGGCACGCCACGAGCCCGGCGGGCGGCCGCG
>DASTRO010000253.1:0-13700 GCA_035761165.1 Gemmatimonadaceae bacterium
CTCGCCGCTCGTCGCTCCATCCACCAGTGCCGAAGGGGGGACTCGAACCCCCACGGGCTAGCGCCCACTGCGCCCTGAACGCAGCGCGTCTACCAATTCCACCACTTCGGCGGGGAACCGTGTGAGCGAGGCAAGCTAGCCGAGGCCGCCGGGCCGGTCAAGGGCGGGCGAGCCCCACTGCGCCCTCGTGTTGCCCGGCGTGCGTCGCCCCGTCTAACTTGGGAGGCCCGGCGCCACCCACGGCGCCCGACCCGCCCGCTCCCGCCTCTCCGATGGCCAAGCCCGACGCGCCCGACGAGCACGTGTCCATCGCGCGCAACCGTCGCGCGCGCCACGAGTATCAGATCCTCGACACGTACGAGGCGGGGCTCGTCCTCACCGGCACCGAGGTCAAGGCACTGCGGGCCGGCAAGGCAAACCTCAGCGACGCCTTCGGTGTCGTGAAGGATGGGGAGGTCTTCCTGCTCAACCTCCACATCTCGCCGTACGAGCAGGGCAACCAGTTCAATCACGAGCCGACCCGCACGCGGAAGCTGCTCCTGCACCGCCGCGAGATCCGCCGGCTCATCGGCTCCGTCGAGCGGCAGGGGCTCACTCTCGTCCCGCTCGAGCTCTACTTCAGGAAGGGGAAGGCGAAGGTGGTGCTGGCGCTGGCGAAGGGAAAGAAGCTGCACGACAAGCGGGCGGACGAGCAGAAGCGGGACGCCGAGCGGGAGATCGCGCGGCTGGTGAGGACGCGATGATCGCCGCCGCCCTGCTCGCCCTCCAGCTGGCCGTCGCCGGACCGGCGCCGGATGCGCTCTCCGTGCGCGTGGGCGGCCGGGTCGCCGACATCCCCGTGGGCGCGCCCCAGGGGGTGCCGGTGGTCCGGGCCGACGTCCTCGCCCTGGCGCTCGGTGCCGGACTCGAGCGGGAGGACGACCACCGCTTCCATCTGGCCATCGGCGATGTCGTGCTCGGCTTCACCGACCGGGTCGCCTTCGTGCGCCGCGGCCAGGAGGCGATTCCGCTCGCCTCGGCGCCATACGTGGCCGGCGATCGCCTCTTCCTGCCGGTGCAGGTGGTGAGCGACGTGATGCCGCGCCTCGTCCCGGGGCTCACCTTCGACGCCGAGCGCGGCGAGCTGAGACGCATCGCGCGTCGCCCCGGCGGCGGCGGCGCGGCCCCCGGGGCCGTCGCGCGGCGCGTCGCCGCTTCCAGGCCGGCGCCGCGCGCCGCGCCGGTCGAGCGCGCCGCCGTGAAGCCGCCCGCGGCCGCGAGCGCGCCCGCCCCGCGCCCCGCCGCTCGCGAGCGCCGCACCGTGGTGGTGGACGCCGGGCACGGCGGCCCCGACCGCGGGATGACGGGGCCGATCGGAGCCTCGCGGCCCCGCCTCATCGAGAAGGACGTCACGCTGGCCGTCGCCAAGCGCGTCGCCGCCGAGCTGGAGCGACGCGGCATGCGCGTCATCATGACACGCACCACCGACACGCTCATCGCGCTCGCCGACCGCGGTCACATCGCCAACGAGGCCGACGGCGACGTCTTCCTGTCCATCCACGTCAACGCCGCCAACCCGCGCTGGAAGAACGCCGCCGCGGCGCGCGGCTACGAGACGTACTTCCTGGCGGAAGCCAAGACCGAGGATGCGCGCCGGGTAGCCGAGCTGGAGAACGCCTCCGAGCGCTTCGAGGCGGTGGCCGACACCCGCAAAGGCGACCCGCTGCGCTTCATCCTCAATGACATGCAGCAGAACGAGCACCTGCGCGAGTCGAGTGAGCTGGCAGCCATCGTCCAACGTCACCTCGGCGAGGTCGCGCACGGGCCCAGCCGGGGGGTGAAGCAGGCGGGCTTCAAGGTGCTCGTGACGGCCTTCATGCCGGCCGTGCTGGTGGAGATCGGCTTCGGCACCAACCCCAGCGAGGCGCGGGTGCTGACCGACCGCGAAGAGCAGCAGCGCATCGCCGAGGCGATCGCCGGGGCGACGGAGGAGTACCTGCGCCGGCTCGAGCCGCGCGACGGCACCGCTCAGCGGTGACTCCTTCGCCCGTCGACGCCCGCCCCGCCGGCGCCACGCCGGCGAGCGTTCGAGTGCCCGCCGCCGGCCGTCCGGACGTCCCGGCGAGCCGGGGCGACGGCGTCCTCGGGGTGCTGGCGGGTGGGCTCCGCTTCCAGAATCCGCTGCTCCTCGCCGCCGGCACGGCCGCCTATGGCCGGGAACTGGCCGGGGCGGTCGCGCTGGAGCGGCTGGGTGGGCTGGCGACCAAGGCGGTGAGCCTGGCGCCCCGCTCCGGCGCTCCCGCACCCCGCGTCGCCGAGTTCCCGGGCGGGATGATCAACGCGGTGGGGCTGGCCAACCCCGGGGTGGACGAGGTGCGCCGCACGGAGCTCCCCTGGCTGGCCGAGCATGTCCGGGCGCCGCGGGTGCTCGTGAACGTCGTCGGGTTCGCGGTGGAGGAGTACGCCGAGGTGGTCGCTCGGCTGGACGACGCGGGCGGCTTCCACGGCTACGAGCTGAACGTCAGCTGCCCCAACGTGAAGGCAGGCGGGATGGAGTTCGGCGCCGACGCGACGACCCTCGCCGACGTGGTGCGCCGCGTGCGCGCGCGCACGCGGCGCCCGATCTTCGTGAAGCTCTCCCCCGCGCTGCCGGACATCGTCGGCAGTGCCCGCACTGCGGCCGAGGCCGGCGCGGACGGGCTCACCCTGGTGAACACGCTCCCCGGCCTCCTCGTCGATGTCGAGCGGCGGCGGCCGGTGCTGGGCTTCGGGAGCGGCGGTGTGAGCGGGGCGGCGCTGCTCCCGGTCGGCGTGCTGGCGACCTGGAAGGTGACGCGCGCGGTGCCACTCCCGGTGATCGGGCTGGGCGGCGTGGGCTCCGCGACGGACGCGCTGCAGTACCTGATGGCCGGCGCGTCGCTCGTCGGGGTGGGTACGGCCGCCATGCGCGACCCGCGCCTCCCGACGCGGATCGTCCGCGACCTCGCGCGCTGGTGCGAGCGGCACGGCATCCCCTCCATCACGGACGTCGTCGGCACCCTGGAATGGCCCGGTTGACGACGGCCGCCGAGCCCATCGTCGCACTCGACGTGCCGGATCGCATCGGCGCCGAGCGACTGGTGGCCGCGCTCGGGGAGAGCTGCCGCTTCTACAAGGTCGGGAGCCAGCTCTTCACGGCAGAGGGGCCAGCGGTCGTGCGGTGGCTGCGCGACCGGGGGTGCGACGTCTTCCTGGACCTCAAGTTCCACGACATCCCGGCGACGATGCGGGGCGCCGCCGCCTCGGCGGCCGCCCTGGGGGTGCGGCTGCTGACCGTCCACGCGTCCGCCGGCGTGGAGGGCGTGCGGGCGGCGGTGGACGGGGCCGGGGAGGGATGCGGCGTCCTCGCGGTGACGGTCCTGACCTCGTTCACGTCGCAGGAAATCGCCGCCGTGTGGGGGCGGCCGCCGGCGGCGGGGCTGGACGCGGACGTCGCGCGGCTGGCGGGCATCGCCCTGGAGGCTGGGGCGCACGGCATCGTCTGCAGCGGCCACGAGCTCGAGTCGGTGCGGGGGCAGTTCGGGGACCGGCTCGCGCCGCTCGTCCCGGGCATTCGCCTGGCCGGGGGCGCGGCGCACGACCAGGCTCGCGTGATGACGCCCGCGGCGGCCGCGGCGGCAGGCGCCCGCTATCTGGTCCTGGGCCGGGCGGTGACCGCCGCCACCGATCCGGCGGCGGCCATGCAAGCTGTGCGGGAGCAGCTCGGCGCGTTGTAGGCTCGGCGCAGCAGGCGTCGACAAGGTGCCACGATGCGACACGATGTCGCAGTTCGCCCCATCCGGCCGGGCGAGGCCGTCACGCCTGAGCTCGCTAGGTGACGTGTTAGGCGCCGGTGCCTGTGTCCGCGGAGCGTCGCCGGGCGAGCGGCGCAAAGTGTTGATACGTCGCGGCTTGCTAGGTTCCTGGCGGGCGCCGGCCGTTCCCCCATGGTCTTGCCGCGCGGCGGATCGTTAGGCGGGGCGGCGGTGTCGCGAAATGTGACCTTTCGGCGACCGGTGGCACCTGCGTTGCCATGGGGCCGGCTGCTCCAGCCGCGCGCTCGCGGCGCGGGCCTCACCATTCGGCGCCGGGCGCTGGCGTCGCGCCCCCGAGCTCCGGTCCACCGCCCCGAGCGGACGATCGGAGGTCGTGGCGACGCGGCACTGGCCGGATGAGGGCCCGCCCTCGGGCGGTTGCAGGACGATCGGGCGGCAGGAGCGATCGGCGCTGGATCGTGCGTGTGCGGCGCTGCGATGCTCGCCCACCCCGCGGATCCCGTGCGCCCCGGCGCCCGCCGTGTGCTGAGGGCACATCGCGAGGCATGGTCACTCCACAGTGAGGTGGTGCCATGAAGGGATGGAGGCGGCTTGGCATGGTAGCCGGTGCAGTCGGCCTGGTGGGGCTGGTGGGGTCGACGCTCCAGGCACAGGCGGTCATCACCAACGGCACGGTGTCGCTCGGCGTGGGCGAGACCGGGGAGCTGAACATCGACGCCACGGTCCCCTACTACGGCGGGGTCGGCGTCCGGCACAACGCGAGCGGCTGGGATGGCACCTACGACGGCTGCACCTGCGAGGGGTGGGGCGCCGGCGTGGCGGGAGGCACGTTCGATGGGACGTTCAGCGAGGCGAGCACGACGACGGGCCACGTCAACCTGAACAACCCCACCTTCACGTCCGACGGCACGACCGCCGTGTCGACGATCACGATGCAGAGCGGCGGCACGGACATCATGCGGGTCACGCACACGTTCGCGCCCGCGCCCGAGACGCCGAACCTGTACAAGGTGACCGTGACGCTCGAGAATCTGACCGACGGCACGCTCGGCGCCGGTGACCAGGCCCTCCGCTACCGCCGGGCGATGGACTGGGACATCCCGACGCCCGGCAACGAGGTCGTGACGCTCCGCGGCTGGCCGGCGGAGAACCTGCTGGGGATGAGCACGAACGGCTTCAACGACAACAATCCGTTCAGCGCGCTCGTCAGCATCTGTGGCGTTCCGCTGAACACGAACGTGACCGACGTGGGGCCGTGCGACCACGGGGCCGTGTTCGACTTCGCCTTCCCGGCGCTCGGCGTCGGCGAGAGCCGCACGTTCAACATCTTCTACGGCGCGGCGGACAATCTGGAGGCCGCGCGCGCGGCGCTCGGCGCGGTCGGCGCCGAGGTCGGGACGTGGGCCTACTGCGGCGCGGGGCGGAGCATTCCGTCGGCGCTCGGCGGCGGCACCTGCGTCGGGGCCGACGGGCCGACCTTCGTCTTCGGGTTCGAGGGCGTCGGCGGCACGGTCATCGAGCCGCCGCCTGACGGCAGCGTGGTACCGGAGCCCGGCACGGTGCTGCTCACCGCGACCGGTCTCTTCGGTGTCGGCGCGCTGGTGCGCCGCCGTCGCCGGCATGGCTGAGCCGGCGACCTGCCGTGGCGCGGGGGAGATGGGGCGGAGGCCTCGTCTCCCCCGTCGCCGTTCTGAAGGGTATTCTCTCCGTCGCCCCCACCCTCACGCCATGCCGACCTCCCCACAGCGTCCCCGCTCCCTCTGCCTGCCGGCCGCGACGCGCCCCCTCGCGTTGCTCGCCCTGACGGGCATTACCGCCTGCGGCTCGGCCGCCAGCATGCCCCCCGTGGCCTACCGCACGCCCGTGCCGGGGACCGTGTACGACTACGGGACCTTCACCAACCGGATCACCGCGGTGGACGGCTGGCGCACCAGCTACGTGGACGACCGTGGCCGAGAGGGGCGGCGCGTGGCGCTCTTCATCACCGAAGACCCGCGGCGTCCGCTCGTGGTGGACTCCGTGGCCGTCGACAGCCTCTGGCCGCTGCGGCTCGGCCACGGGGCGACGGTGCTCGCCCACCAGGGGGAGGAGGTGTACCGGTGGGAGTTCCGTGTGCTCGACACGACCACGGTGACGGTGCCGGCGGGCACCTTTCGGACGATCGTGGTGGAGGGGACGCAGCTGCCGGAGCTGGTGCGGGTGCCCCAGGCGGCGACCTCGGCCGTGCACACCTGGTGGTACGGGCCGACCCTCGGGGCGGTGGTGCGCTTCCGGTCGGTCTACCTGACGGGGCCCTCCGCCGGGCGCCGCTTCGAGGGGGAGCTGCGGGCGATCCGCGCCCCCGGGGCGGCGGACAGCGCCGCCGCGCAGCCCGAGACCGGGCCGGCGGCGGACAGCGGCGCGGCGGGCGGGGCGCCGCCGCGCGCCTGAGCGGGGCCCGCCGCGAGGGCCGACGCCGGTCGCGCAAGCGGCCGTGGCGTGGGCTCTTGCGTGTGCCCACCGCGTCCGTTAAGATGCGAGTCTTGGCCGAAAACTTTACGTTCGACTGGAGCGCCTCTGTGAAAGTTCGCAGCAGCGTGAAGCCGATCTGCGAGCACTGCAAGGTTGTGAAGCGCAACGGCGTGACTCGCATCATCTGCAAGCGCAACCCCAAGCACAAGCAGCGGCAGGGCTGACCTCATGGCTCGAATTGCTGGCGTCGATCTCCCTCGCGACAAGAAGGTCGAGATCGGCCTGACGTACATCTACGGCATCGGCCGCGTGACGGCGCGGCGCATCATCGCTGCGACCGGGATCGACGCGAGCCAGCGCATCCGGGATCTCAACGACGCGGACGTCAACAAGCTGCGGCAGGAGATCGAGCGCAACTACCGGGTGGAAGGTGCGCTGCGGACGGAGGTGGCCATGAACATCAAGCGGCTGATGGACATCGGGTCCTATCGTGGGATCCGTCATCGCCGCGGTCTCCCGGTCCGCGGTCAGCGGACGCACACGAATGCCCGGACGAAGAAGGGGCCGCGTCGTGCCATCGCGGGCAAGAAGAAGGTGACCAAGTAATCATGGCCCAGTAACATGGCGAACCCCAAGAAGTCCAAGAAGGTCGTCGAGGCGGAGGGCGTGGCCCACATCAGCGCGACCTTCAACAACACGACGATCACGATCACCGACACGCGCGGCAACGCGGTGGCCTGGGGCTCGGCCGGCAAGGCCGGCTTCAAGGGCTCCAAGAAGTCCACGCCGTTCGCCGCCACGGTGGCCAGCGAGCAGTGCGCGCGCGAGGCGATGGGGATGGGCGTCCGGCGCGTGCACGTGCGCGTGCAGGGCCCGGGCAGTGGCCGCGAGTCGGCCATCCAGGCGCTCGCCGCGGCGGGGCTGCAGGTCAAGTCCATCAAGGACGTGACCCCCATCCCGCACAACGGTTGCCGGCCGCCCAAGCGGCGGAGGGTCTGAGGCATGGCGCGTTACACGGGTCCCAGCTGCCGGCAGTGCCGCCGGGAGGGGACGAAGCTCTTCCTGAAGGGCACGAAGTGCTTCACCGAGAAGTGCCCGGTCGAGCGCCGGCCGTACGCGCCGGGCCAGCATGGCCAGAGCACGGCGCGCCGCCGCAAGACGTCGGAGTACGCCAAGCAGCTGCGTGAGAAGCAGAAGATCAAGCGCATCTACGGCATCAGCGAGCGGCAGTTCCGCAACACCTTCGAGAAGGTCACCACGCAGCCGGGCATCACCGGCCACAACCTTCTCGCGACGCTCGAGAGCCGCCTCGACAACATGGTGTACCGCATGGGCTTCGCGGCCAGCCGTAAAGCGGCGCGTCAGCTCGTCCGGCATCGCCACGTCGAGGTCAACGGCAAGTCGGTGGACATCCCGAGCTACCTCGTCCAGCCGGGCGAGGAGGTGCGGGTGCGCATGAAGTCGCGCGAGCAGGCGGCGATCATGGCCGCCATGGACCAGGCCTCGCGCGGCGCGCCGCTCTCCTGGCTCGCCGTCGACCGCGAGTCCTTCAGTGGCCGCATGCTCGAGCGCCCGCAGCGCCCGAGCATCCCGATCGCCGCGCAGGAGCAGCTGGTCGTCGAGCTGTACTCGAAGTAAGGGCGAGCGATCAGCGCCGAGCGCCCAGCCGTCAGCGCACCCCCTCCGACGAGCCAGTACTGGCCAGCCTGAGGGGGTTGCGCTCATCGCTGAGCGCCGATCGCTGAGCGCTCGCCCCCCGGTCGGGACCCTGACTCCCTCACGGGTCCGCCGCGCGTCAGGGGCGGGGCGGAGCGTTGCCGGGCAGCACGCCCGGTAGACCACACGACAGGATTTCACGCACGATGCCACAGGCTATCGATCTTCGCGGTCTCGTCACACCGCAGCTCGTCGAGGCGGTTCGCCGCGAGGACTCGCCCAATATCGCCGAGTTCCGGGTCCAGCCGCTCGAGCGCGGCTTCGGGCACACGCTCGGCAACGCCATGCGCCGCCTCCTCCTCTCGTCGCTCCGCGGCTCCGCCGTCTGGGGCTTCCGGATCGACGGGGTGGTGCACGAGCACCAGACCATCAACGGCGTGGTCGAGGACGTCCACCAGATCATCGGCAATCTCAAGTCGCTGACGCTGGTGCTGGCCGACGACGTCGAGGACGCGGTCCTCCGCATCTCGAAGGGCGACGCCGGCCCGGTGACGGCGGCCGACATCCAGGCCCAGGGCGGCGTGCGCGTCGTCGATCCGTCGCACCACCTGTTCACGCTCCAGGACGAGCGCGACATCAACGTCGAGCTGTACGTGAACAAGGGGCGCGGCTACGTGGAGGCGGACCAGCACGAGCTCGACCGCGGCATGCCGGTGGACCTCGTGCGCGTGGATGCGATCTACAACCCGGTGCGCCGCGTCAACTTCGCCGTCGCCGAGACGCGCGTCGGGCAGCGCACCGACTACGACCGCCTCACGCTGACGGTTGAGACGAACGGCACGGTCACGCCGGAGGAGGCGGTCAGCTACGCCGCCGCCCTGGCGCAGACGCACTTCCAGTACTTCGTCGGCTTCGGCTCGTCGGCCTCCGCCCCGGTGGGGGCGGGCGCCGAGACCAACGCCGGCGACGCCGCCCGGCTGGCGGAGCTCTTCCGCACGCCGATCGACGATCTGGAGCTCTCGGTACGGAGCGTGAACTCGCTCAAGAACTCCAACATCCGGTCGCTCGGCGACCTGGTGCGCCAGACCGAGAGCCAGATCCTGCAGGTGAAGAACTTCGGCAAGAAGTCGCTCCAGGAGATCGCCGATCTGCTCGAGCGTGAAGGCCTGAACTTTGGTATGCGCTTCGAGGACACGGGCGAGGGCGTGCGGATCACCGACTGGGGAACGCCGCCGAGCCAGGCCGCCGCGAACGCGCCCGACGAGGAAGAGGAGTAACCCCCATGCGTCACCGGAAAGCCGGGCGCCAGCTGCGCCGCACGAGCGAGCAGAAGCTCGCGCTCATGCGCAACCTCGCCACCTCGCTCATCGAGGCCGAGGCGATCGAGACCACCGAGGCCAAGGCGAAGGAGCTGCGCCCCTTCGTCGAGAAGCTGATCACCAAGGCCCGCACGGGCACGCTCCACGCCCGCCGGCTGGCCGGCCGTCACGTGCAGAAGCGCGAGGCCGCCGACAAGCTCTTCCAGGAGCTGGGGCCGCGCTACCAGCAGCGGCCGGGTGGCTACACGCGCATCCTGAAGACCGGCCACCGCAAGGGTGACGGTGCGGAGATGGCGCGCATCGAACTCATTCAGGGCTGACCGGGAGCCGCGTCATGATTCAGCGCAACCGCTGCTACGTGTGTGGGAAGGGCGTCACCTTCGGGAACAACGTCTCGCACGCGAACAACAAGACCCGCCGCACCTGGAAGCCCAACCTCCAGGTGGCCCGCGTCGTCGCGGACGGCAAGACCGTGAAGGTGAAGGTCTGCACCCGCTGCCTCGCGGCAGGGAAGATCCAGCGCGCCCCGCGCGGCACCCAGGTCGCCTGACCGGGTCGCCGCCGGTGGACGAGAGGGGAGCGGCTCCGGCGGCTCCCCTTTTTCGCGCCGGCGAGCCGTCCCGGGACATCCCCCGCCCATGACCCAGAAGAGCGCCCTCATCACCGGCATCACCGGGCAGGACGGCTCGTACCTCGCCGAGCTTCTGCTCGCCAAGGGATACCGTGTGGTCGGGGTCGTGCGCCGCAGCTCCACGACCACCTACGACCGCATCGGGCACCTCCTCGATCGCCTGGAGCTCGTCTCGGCCGACCTCCTCGACCAGCACTCGCTCGTCGAGGCCGTCCAGCACGCGAAGCCGGACGAGGTCTACAACCTGGCCGCGCAGAGCTTCGTCCAGACCTCCTGGTCGCAGCCCGTGCTCACCGGCGAGTTCACGGCGCTCGGCGTGACGCGCGCCCTCGAGGCGGTGCGCAAGGCGGCGCCGCACGCCCGCTTCTACCAGGCCAGCTCGAGCGAGATGTTCGGCAAGGTGGTGGAGACGCCGCAGCGCGAGTCCACACCGTTCTATCCGCGCAGCCCGTATGGGGTGGCCAAGGTCTACGGGCACTGGATCACCGTGAACTACCGGGAGAGCTACGGGCTCTTCGCGTGCAGCGGGATCCTGTTCAATCACGAGAGTCCGCGCCGGGGCCTGGAGTTCGTCACGCGCAAGGTCACCGACGCCGCCGCGCGCATCAAGCTCGGGCTGCAGCGCGAGCTGCGCCTCGGCAACCTGGAGGCGCGCCGCGACTGGGGATTCGCCGGCGACTACGTGGACGCCATGTGGCGGATGCTCCAGCGCGACGAGCCCACCGACTACGTCGTCGGCACCGGTGAGACGCACTCCGTCCGCGAGCTCTGCGAGGTCGCCTTCGCCTGCGTCGGCCTGGACTACCGCGAGCACGTGGTGCAGGACCCGGCCTTCTTCCGCCCGGCCGAGGTGGACCTGCTGGTGGCCGACCCGGCCAAGGCACGCGCCGAGCTGGACTGGCGGCCGACGGTCGACTTCCGCCAGCTCGTGGAGATGATGGTCGAGGCAGACCTCGCCCGGCTGCGCAGCGGTCGCTGAGGTGCGGGCACTGGTCACCGGCGCGGCCGGCTTCGTGGGCAGCTGGCTGGTGCGCGCCCTGGCCGAGCGCGGCGACGAGGTGCATGCCCTCTCGCTGGACGCGCCGGTGCCGGGAGCGCTCGGGACGCCGGCGGTGCCCGGGGCGGCGGCTGCAGCCGTGCGATGGCACGTCGGGGACGTGCGCGACCGCGCGGCGCTCGGCGCGCTGCTGACCGGGGCGCGGCCGGACGTGATCTTCCACCTGGCCGGTGTGAGCTCGGTGCGGGCCGCCGCGAGCGACCCGGTGCTGGCCTGCGAGACGAATGTCATCGCGACCGTGGGGTTGCTCGAGGCCGCGGCGCGCCTGCGCGACGCCCGCGTTGCGGACCCCGTGATCCTGGTCGTCGGGAGCAGCGAGCAGTACGGCGCTCACCCTCCCGACGAGCAGCCGCTGACCGAGGACGCGGAGCAGCGGCCGCTCACCCTCTACGCGGCGACGAAGTGCGCGCAGGAGGTCTTCGCGCGCCAGGCCGTACGCCGCGACGGGCTCCGCGTGGTCTGCACGCGGAGCTTCAACCACACTGGGGCGGGACAGAGCGAGCACTTCCTCCTGCCGGCGCTCGTGCGCCGCGCCCTCGCCCTGCCGCCGGCCGGCGGCGAGCTGCACCTCGGCAATCTCACGCCCGTGCGCGACGTCTCCCATGTGTCGGACGTCGTGCGCGCCTATATTCTCCTCGCGGAGCGGGGCACGCCGGGCGACGCGTACAACGTCTGCAGCGGCCATGGCCACAGCGTGCGCGAGATGGCCGAGGCGGTGCTGCGGCGCGTGGGAGTGGAGGCTGGGCTGCTGGAGGATCCCGCGCTCGTCCGCCCCGTGGACGTTCCCATGCTTGTGGGTAGCGCGGCCAGGCTGCGCACCATCACCGGCTGGGAGCCCCGCCGCACCCTCGACGACTGTATCGACGACCTGATCCATGCCGCGACGCGCTGACATCCACCGCATCCTGCTCATCGGCTCGGGGCCGATCGTCATCGGCCAGGCGGCGGAGTTCGACTACTCCGGGACGCAGGCCGCCAAGGCGCTGCGCGAGGAGGGCTACGAGGTGATCCTCGTGAACTCCAACCCGGCCACGATCATGACCGACCCGGAGTTCGCCGACCGCACCTATATCGAGCCGGTGACGCCGGAGTTCCTGGAGCTGGTGATCGAGCGCGAGCGGCCGGATGCCGTGCTGCCGACGATGGGCGGCCAGACGGCGCTCAACACCGCGCTGGCGCTGGCCGAGCGCGGGGTGCTGGAGCGCTACGGCGTCGAGTTGATCGGCGCCAAGGAGCGCGCCATCAAGGTGGCCGAGGACCGGGCGCTCTTCGCCGAGGCGATGCAGCGGATCGGGCTGACGGTGCCGCAGGGACGGATCGCGACCACCTGGGACGAGGCGCTGGCGATCGCCGAGTTCACCGGCTTCCCGGCCATCATCCGCCCGTCGTTCACCCTCGGCGGCGCCGGCGGCGGCATCGCGTACAACCGCGAGGAGTACGAGCAGATCGTACGGCGCGGGCTGGCCGAGTCGCCCACCAGCCAGGTGCTCATCGAGCGCAGCCTGCTCGGCTGGAAGGAGTTCGAGCTCGAGGTGATGCGCGACCACGCCGACAACGTGGTCATCGTCTGCTCCATCGAGAACCTGGACCCGATGGGGGTGCACACCGGCGACTCGATCACCGTCGCGCCGGCGATGACGCTCACCGACCGCGAGTACCAGCGGATGCGCGACGCCGCGGTGGCCATCATCCGCGAGATCGGCGTGGAGGCGGGCGGGTGCAACATCCAGTTCGCGCTGAACCCGGCGGACGGCGAGATGATCGTCATCGAGATGAACCCGCGCGTCTCGCGCTCGTCGGCACTGGCGTCCAAGGCCACCGGGTTCCCGATCGCCCGCATCGGCGCCAAGCTGGCGGTGGGCTTCACGCTGGACGAGATCCCGAACGACATCACGAAGACCACGCCGGCGTCGTTCGAGCCGGTGCTGGACTACGTCGTGGTGAAGTGTCCGCGCTTCGCCTTCGAGAAGTTCGCCACCGCCGACCCGCGGCTGACCACGCAGATGAAGTCGGTGGGCGAGAGCATGGCCATCGGGCGCACCTTCAAGGAGGCGTTCCAGAAGGGGCTGCGCGCGCTCGAGAGCGGCCGCACCGGCTGGGTGGTGGGCGCCACGCCGGCGGACGACCGGCTGCCGGACGACAGTCCCGAGGCGCTGCGGGCGGCGCTCCGCCAGCCCACGCCGGAGCGGATCTTCCAGCTCAAGCGTGCCTTCCTGGCCGGCATGGACGTGGAGGAGCTGCACGCGCTGACGGCGATCGACCGGTGGTTCCTGGCGCAGCTGGCGGAGCTGATGGCCGCCGAGCGCGAGTACGCCGCCGCCGACGGGGACGGCGCCGCCCTGCTGCGCCGCATGAAGCGCATGGGCTTCTCCGACCGCCAGCTGGCGGCGCTGCGCGGCGAGAGCGAGGCGGCGGTGCGCGAGCGGCGCTGGGCGATGGGGCTGCGCCCGGCGTACAAGATGGTGGACACCTGCGCCGGCGAGTTCCCGTCCACCACGCCGTACCTCTACGGCAGCTACGACGAGGAGAGCGAGGCGCCGCCCTCCGGCCGCCGCTCGGTCGTCATCCTGGGCAGCGGGCCGAACCGGATCGGGCAGGGGGTGGAGTTCGACTACTGCTGCGTGCGCGCCGTGCTGGCGCTGCGCGAGCGCGGGTACGAGACGATCATGATCAACTCGAACCCCGAGACAGTCTCCACCGACTTCGACACGTCGGACAAGCTGTACTTCGAGCCGCTGACCTTCGAGGACGTGCTCGAGGTGGTGGAGCGCGAGCAGCCGATCGGGGTGATCGTGCAGCTGGGCGGGCAGACG
>DASTRO010000254.1:0-2232 GCA_035761165.1 Gemmatimonadaceae bacterium
GCGCACGTTCCTGGAGCTGCTGGAGGTGCTGGACGGGGCGCGCGATCCGAAGACCGTGGCCGGGCTCGCGTTCCGGGAAGGCGACGGCTCGCACTGGATCGGGCCGGAGCGGCCGTGGGTCGGGCCGAACGAGCTGCCGGACCCGCCGTACCACCGGATCCCCGTCGACGACTACCTGCACCCGACGTACCTCGGCCGCCGCTCCGGCGTCTACCAGGCATCGATCGGCTGCCCGTTCACGTGCAGGTTCTGCGGCGTGATCAGCGTCTTCGGCAGCCGCGAGAAGCAGCAGGCGACGGAGCGCACGGCGCGCCACCTGGCGTACCTGGCGCGCGAGCACGGGATGGACTCCGTCCACTTCTACGACAACAACTTCTTCCTGCGCGAGGACCACGCGCTCGAGCTGGCGGAGCGGATCGCGCCGCTCGGGCTGCGCTGGTGGTGCGAGGCGCGGATCGACCTGATGCTGCGCTTCTCCGACGCGACCTGGAAGGCGCTGAAGCGCGCGGGCCTCACCATGGTCTTCTACGGCGCCGAGTCCGGCTCCGACGCGGTGCTGAAGAAGATGGACAAGCGGCTGACGACGGCGCAGACGCTGGAGCTGGCCGGCCGCGCCCGCGCGCACGGGATCATCCCGGAGTTCTCGTTCGTCTTCGGCGACCCGGACGACCCCGAGGCCGAGATCGACGCCACGCTACGCTTCATCCGGAAGCTGAAGGGCGTGAACCCCGACATGGAGCTGATCACCTACTTCTACACGCCCACGCCGCAGCGCCGCGGCACGTACGGCGACGTGGACGCGCTGGCCGGCACGCCGGATTCGCTCGAGGAGTGGACGGAGCCGGCGTGGCTGACGTGGATGACGCACGAGGACCCGCACGTCCCCTGGCTCCCCCGCCGCCTCAAGGCGCGCGTCGACGACTTCGAGCTCGTGCTGCGCAGCCGGTTCCCGTCGCGCCAGGACTACCGCACGCGGCCGTGGGGGCGCGCGGCCGGCCGCCTCCTCGCCCGCCGGCGCTGGCGCGAGGGCGCGTTCGAGGAGCCCCGCGTGCTGCGCGCGGTCCGCGAGCGCGCGCAGGCCGAGCCGCGCGACGCGCAGGCGTACGGGCACCTGCGGGCGCCGGCGGAGGGCGCGTGAGCGGGGGCGCGCCGTGCGGCCCGGGGCCCCGCCTCCCGGCGCGCGAGGCCTACCGCCTCTGGGCGGCGACGTACGAGGCCGAGACCGCCGTCAGTCTCCTCGACGAGCAGGTCGTCGCGGAGCTCGGGCCGCCCGTGGCCGGACGCCGCCTCCTCGACGCCGGGTGCGGCACCGGGCGCCGGCTTCGCGCGGCGGCCGGCGCGACGCGGCGCGCGGGCGCGGACCTCACCTGGGAGATGCTGCGGGCGGGCGCCGGCTCCGGCGTGGAGGCCGGCGAAGCGCCAGCCGACGCGAGCGCAAGCCGTCGCGCGGAGCCGGCGTCCCGTCCCCGGGGCGCGGCCGCGCTCGCCGCCGCGGACGTCCGCGCGCTGCCGTTCGCCACGGGTGCGTTCGACCTGGTGTGGTGCCGGCTCGTCGTCGGCCACCTGGCGGACCTCGGCGCCGCGTACGCCGAGCTGGCCCGCGTCTGCGCCCCCGCGGGCGACGTCGTCGTCACCGACTTCCACCCGGACGCGGCCCGCGCGGGCCACGCGCGCACGTTCCGCGACGCGGCGGGCCGGGTGCGCGCCGTCGAGCACCACGTGCACCCGCCGGCCGCGCACCTGCGCGCGGCCGCGGCGAGCGGGCTCGAGCCCATCGAGTGGAGGGACGGCGTGGTCGGTCCGGCCGTGCGCGCCCTCTACGAGCGCGCCGGCCGGCTCGACGCGTACGACGCCCAGCTCGGGCTCCCGCTCGTGCTCGCGGTGTCGTTCCGCCGCCGCGCGCCCGCCGCCGGATGCGCCTGAGGATCGAGGCCGCCAACGGCGCCGTCGGCGTCGAGGGCGGCCGGATCGTGCCGGCGGAGGGGCGCTTCGACGTCGCCCTCCGGGTCCCGGACGGCGTGCTCCGCCCGGGGCTGATCAACGCCCACGAGCACCTGCACCGCAACCACTATCCCCGCCTGGGCCGGCCGCCGTACCGCAACGCCTACGAGTGGGGCCGCGACATCCACGAGCGCGACGCGGCGGAGATCCGGCGCGCACGGGCGCTCCCCCGCCGGGAAGCGCTGCTGCGGGGCGCGTGGAAGAACCTCTTCGCCGGCGTGACCACCGTCG
>DASTRO010000255.1:0-10557 GCA_035761165.1 Gemmatimonadaceae bacterium
CCTTCCCGCCGGCCCTGCTCCCTGCTCCCCGCTCCCTGATCCTCCCGTCCGCGATCCCCGCCCCCGTACTCCCGCCGCTCCCCGTTCCACGCCCCTGCACGTCCGACGCCCGACGCCCGTCCCGTCGCGCCTGCTCCCTCCCCGGTCCGACGCGCTCTCGCCGCGCCTCGAGTCCCCCGCCCCCCTACAACCGCTCCGCCAGCCACCGCAGGCTCTCTCCCACCTGCCGCCGCCAGTAGCCCCAGTCGTGGCCGCCCGGGCCCGTCACGTACGTGTGCGGCACCTCGAGCGAACGCAGCGTGCGCTCGAAGTCGCGCGTCTGGTGCGCCAGCGGGTCGTCGCGGCCCACGTCCAGGTAGAGCGCGGGCACGGTGGCAGGGGAGCGGGCGAGGAGGCGGCGCAGCAGCGTCGCCGGATCGCGCGCCTGCCACGCGCTCGTGTCGGAGCCGAAGGCCGGGTGCAGGCGCGGCCACATCCCGCCCCAGATCCGCGCCATCTCCTCCACCCCGGTGGCATACGCCTCGCCGGGCGGCGTGGTGGAGTCCGCAGTGGGCCGGTGGCGCGGCGAGAGCGTCCCCGAGTGGCTGGCGGCCGCGGAGAAGACGTCGGGGTAGGCGAGCGCCAGCGCGACCGCGCCGTAGCCGCCCATGCTCAGCCCGGCGATGCCGCGGTGCGCGCGCGCCGGCAGCGTGCGATACGTGGAATCCACGTACGCCACCAGGTCGCGCGCGACGTAGTCGTCGTAGTGCGGCCAGGGCACGCAGTACGACGCGGCCGGCTCGTCGTGCGGCGCGGCGCGGCAGGCGCCGACATCGCCCAGCGTGTTCCAGGTCGTGTACCAGCCGTCGTCGCCATCCGGCATGACGACGAGCAGCTCCGGCATGCCGCGCGCGATCAGCGAGTCGAGCGTGCGGGCGATCCGTCCCTGCTGCACCCAGTCGGCCTCCGACCCGTAGAGCCCGTGCAGGTAGTAGGCGACCGGGTAGCGCCGGTCCGGCTCGACAGCGTAGGACGGCGGCAGGTAGACGAGGAACTGCTTGCGCACGCCGAGCGCCTGCGCCCAGAGCGTGTCCGCGCGCACGGTGCCATGGGCCGACGCGCTGTCCACCGGCCGCGCGGCGACCGGTCGCGCCGCGTCGCGGCGCGCGGTGTCGGCCTGCGCCGCGCCGGCACGCGGCAGCGCCGTCAGGCAGAGCACGGCGGCCCCGAGCAGGGCCGCGATCCGCCACCGGTACGCGCCTTGCGCCGTCATGCGGCCCCCACCAGCAGGAGTGACGCATGGCGAAATCCGACGAGCGGCGATCCGTCAACGACCCCGCCGACCAGCACACGCACGGCGCCAGCGGCAAGCACGGCGAGCCGCACCTGGACGTCCCGCGCGGGCAGTCCATGATGGGCGGGCTGCACGAGGCCGGCCCCGGCACGCCCGACGTGCCGGAGAGCGAGGTCGAGCCCCTCACCACGCGCGAGGGCTCCGACAGCGGCGCGTGGGGCTCCGAGGCCGCCGGCGGCTCGGTGATCGACAAGCGATCGCCCGACAGCCAGCGCCACGGCGAGCAGCGGGGCGACGCCGAGCGCCTGGGCGAGCGGCTGCGCGACGCCGACACGCGCCGGTGACGAGGCCGCCGACGACGCGGGCACAGGCCTGACGCGCCTGACGCGCCTGACGCGCCTGACGCGGCGGTGGGTCGGGCGGGGTCGCGGCACACGACCGGTGTGCCGCGCCCCTGTCGTATTCACTGCGGGCATGATGTCGGGTAGCCGTGAACCCAGATCTCGGTGATGCGCGCACGCTGCGGCAGCGCCCCGCTGCGCAGCGCGGCCGTGTCCATCGCCAGCTCGCTGTAATCGGCCGACGTCGCGAAGCTCACGCCCGGCACGCTCGGCGCCACCGCGACGATGCGCCCCTCGCCGACCAGGCCGCACAGCCGGCCGTGCCGCAGGCGCAGCGAGGCGACGTTGCTCCCCACGCCGATCCCGCCCTTCGTCGTGGCGCCCCGTCGCGCCACGATGATGCGTGTCACCGTCGTGTCGCCGGTGCTGTCGGCGCCGAGCAGCGCCACCACGCGCGCCTGGCCGACGTGCACCGCCAGCCCGCGCTCGAGCGCCCCTTCGCCGAGCGTGAAGGCGGTGTCGGTCGTCTCGCAGCGGCGGCGCAGCTGCTCGGCCGTCATGCCCAGGCGCACCGTCCCCACGCCCTCGCCGGTCACCTGCGCCGGCCCCACCGAGCACGCGTCGCGCAGCGCGGCGGCGGCGATCGAGTCGGCGCGCGCCGCGGCGCTGTCCCGCTCGGGCGGACGCTCCTCGTCACCGTGGCAGGCGGCCAGCGCGACCAGGCCGGGCGCGGCGCGGCGCAGGGCGCGGTGCAGGGCGCGGCGCAGGGCGCGGTGCCCGAGGTAGCCGGCGGCACGACAGACGGTGGAAGGCGGCATCGTCCTGCATGAATACCGCGCGACGCGCGGTGCTGGCAGGGGGCAGCTCAGCGCGGCCGTCCCACGGTGGCCGCGCCGCGCAGCACCGTCTCCAGCGCCTCCTCCAGCTGCTCGAAGGTGAACGGCTTGGCCAGCGTCACCGGGCCGGTGGCGTCGAAGCGCCCCTGGCCGCTGAGCGTGTCGCCCGTCACCATGACGACGCGCGAGGCGAGCCCCGGCCGGCTCGCGCGCAGCGCCCGGTAGAACGCGACGCCGTCCATCACCGGCATGCGCAGGTCGCAGACGACGGCGTCGAAGCTCGCCGTCTCCACGGCCTCCAGCGCGGCGCGGCCGTCCGCTGCGGTCACGACGTCGAAGCCGCGCATGCGGCCGAACGCCTCCACCCCCGACCGGAGCGTCGGCTCGTCGTCCACGAAGAGCAGACGGCGGCCGCGCAGCGGCGAGCACCGTCCCCCGCCACCGCACGGGCCGTCGAGCACGTCGGGCGCCGCGTCAGCCGGCGCCACGGGCAGCGCGACGACGAAGCAGGTGCCCTGCGCCGACGTGTCGGCGAGCGTGAGCGAGCCACCGTGCGCGGCGACGATGCCATAGCTCACGCTCAGCCCGAGCCCCGTCCCCTCCCCCTCTCCCTTCGTGGTGAAGAAGGGCTCGAAGATGTGCGAGCGCGCCTCCTCCGGGATCCCCGGTCCGGTGTCGGCGATCGCCAGCTCCACCATCGTGTCACGGCGTCGCGTCGCCACCCGCAGCACGCCGCCGTCCGGCATCGCCTGCAAGGCGTTGGTCACGAGGTTGAGCACCACCTGCTGCAGCTGGCGCGCATCGGCCGAGACGGGCGGCACGTCGGGGTCGAGGTCGAGCTCCGTGCGCACGTTCTGCGAGGCGAGCTGATAGCCGCGCAGCCGCAGCGCCCGCTCCACCACCGCCGCCAGCTCCACCGCCTCGCGCGTCGGCGCGCTGCGGCGCGCGAAGGTCAGCAGGTCGCGCACCACCTGGCTGGCGCGCAGCGCCTCGGCGTGCACCACCTCCACCGACTCGTGCTGGTCGGGGGTGAGCGTGCCGTCGCGCAGCAGGAGCTGGGCGAAAGCGCTGATGCTGCTCAACGGGTTGTTGACCTCGTGCGCGACGCCGGCCACCAGCTCCCCCACCGCCGCCAGCCGCTCCGCCTCCACGAGGCGGGCGTGCATGTCGTGCTCGTGCGTCACGTCGCGGCCGATGAGCAGCACGGTCGGCGGCTCGGTCTCCGGGAGCCGGCGGAGCGCGATCTCCACGTGGCGCACCCCGCCCTGACGCGGCACGCGCACGTCCACGCGCGCCGGCCGGCCGCCGAGGCCGGTGGCCAGCGCGTCGCTCAGCGCGTCACGGTCCTCCGCCACCACCAGCTCGCCCAGCGCGCGGCCGGCCAGCACGGCCGGCGCGAGCCCGAAGACGTCCCCGGCGCAGTCGTTCGCCTCCTGCACCACGCCGCCCTCCTGCAGCGTGAGCACCGCGTCCGGCGCGGCGCGGAAGAGGGTGCGGAAGCGCCACTCCGCCTGCTGCAGGCTCTCCACCACCTCGGCGTTGGCGAGGGCGATCGAGAGCAGGTCGGTCATCGCCTCCAGCCGCGCCAGCTCGTCGGGCGCCAGCACGCGGTGCTCGAAGGAGACCAGCACGAGCACGCCGAGGCAGGCGCCGCGACCCTGCACGGGCACGGCGGCCAGCGCGCCGCCGAGCGTGCGGCCGGCCTCCTCGTAGAAGGCGCGCAGCACCGGCGCCTCCAGCCCGCCGACGTCGGACGTCTGCCAGGAGCGCCGCTCGCGCAGCACGCGCTCCATCGCCGAGCCCTCGATGGGGACCAGCCGCCCCTGCAGCGACGGCGTCGCGCCGATGATCGCGGCGACGCGCAGGTGCCGCTCGTCGGCCACCAGCGCCAGCGCCGCCGCGTCCACGCGCGCGACGTCGCGCACCGCTTCCATGAAGCACTCCACCACGCGCGCCGGTTGCAGCTCCTGCGTCACCTGCTGCCCGAGCACCCACATCCGCTGGAGCACCCGCTGCGCCTCGGCCAGCTCGCTCGTCCGCTCGGCCACGCGGTGCTCGAGCGTCAGCGTCACCGCGCGCTCGGCGGCGATGCTGCCGGCGAGGTCGGCGGCGCGGCGCCGGTGCCGCAGCAGCTCGCGCATGCCGCGGGCGGCGAGCAGCAGGAGGAAGAGGACGAGCGCCGCGGCCAGGCTCGGCGCCGGCCCACCGCGCAGGCCGAGGAACGCCACCGCCTGCGCGCAGACGAGCGTCGCCGCGCCGAGCAGCCAGGGGCGCAGCCCCGGCGCGGCGTCGCCGGCCGCCTCGGCCGCGTGCGCCTGGTCGGCGGCGCCCGGACGCGCCCGCACGGCGGTGACGAAGCCCAGCATGGCCAGCGCCCAGAGCACGTCGGTGCTCGCCACGGCCGCCGTCTGGTCGACGAGCGCGAGGCGCCCGTGCAGCAGGTTGGCGAGGGTGAAGACGAGCACGCCGCCCGTCAGCGCCACCGACGCGCCGCGCCCGAGCTCCGCGTAGCGCGTGGCCACCAGCAGGATGGTGAGACAGAGCTCGGCCACCGGGAGGGCGCGCCAGGCGAGGAGCAGCAGCTGCGCCGGATCGGGGAACGCGCCCACCGGCCACGGCACGAGGGCCGCGAGCTGCAGCCCGACGACGGCCGCCGCGGTGACGAGGAGCAGCGTGTCGATGGCCGTCTCGAGCCGGATGGTGCGCCGCCGCCCGCCGAGCGCGCCAGCCAGCCCGAGGAGCATCAGCGGATGGCTGGCGAGGAGGAGGACGAGCAGTCCCGGCGAGGGGAAGACCGGCCGCGCGCCGAGGAGCACGTAGCGCACGACGTTGTGCGTCTGCGCGAGCGCGGAGCAGGCCGACGAGGCGGCGAAGCAGAGGAAGAGCCAGCGCCGCGCCCCCCGCGCCTGCCGTCCGATGCGCACCGCCGCCACGGTGAACAGGGCGAGCGTGAGCAGGAGCAGCACGCTTCCCGCCGCCCGGCTGCCGGCCGGCAGCGGCACCCCGGCGGCGCCGAGCGCGCCGAGGGCGACGATGACGAGCGACAGCGCCTGCGTCGCGGCGGCGACGGTGCTCCCGGCGGGCGCGACGTCGACTCGGTCGCGCCCGTCATGCTGCTGGAGTGGCTCCGCCGCCGGGATGCGCGCCATCACCCGCGCACGCGCATCGTCATCGTCGCTGGGCGCCCGACGGGCGCCGTCGAGCACCGACGTGGCGCGTCATCCACCGAGGCCGGCGATCCGGGCGCGGAGGGCGAAGCGCTCCTTCCAGAGCGAGTCGAGCCGGGCGTCGGCGCGCGCCTTGAGGGCGTCGACGAGCTCCGGCGGCACCGTGCGGTAGGTGGCCGAGTCGGAGAAGGCCGCCTGCGCCTCCTGCGCGTTCTGGCGGAGTCGCTCGCGCTGCTCGGCGGCCTGGTCGGCCGGCAGGTCCTTGAGGTAGGCGGTGTCGACGTTGCTCATCATCGCCCGCAGCCCGGGGTTCATCTGACGGGCGCCGAGCGCCGTGCCGAACACCTGGTCGAGCCGGCGGTAGCGGTCGACGTCGATGCCGGCGCGCTGCGCGGCGGCCGGTTCGGTCTCGGTCTGCGCGGCGGCGAAGAGGGCGTTGGTCGAGTCCTCGTTCGTCTTCGCGGCGGCCATGCGCGCCTGGACGTCGCGCAGCACCGCGACCTCGGCGTCCAGCGCCCGCTCGTAGGCGTCGAGGTCGGCCTCGCTCAGCGCGGCGGCGGCAGCGGAGCCGCTGGCCGCCGGGTCGGCGGCCGCGGTGGGCGTCGCCGCGCCCGTGGAGTCGGCAGCCAGGGAATCGGAGTCGGCGTCATCACCGCCGGCGCAGGCGGCGAGCGGCACGAGGGCGAGCGCGAGGGCGCGGCGGGCCGGGCGCGAGAGCAAGGCGGACCTCCATGAGGGTTCACGGAAGCCCCGAGTATGGAATGGCCCTGTCGGGAGGGCAAGAGGCAGGCTCGAGGCTCGAAACGCCAGGCGCAGGCGGACTCCGCGTGGCGCTCGGGGTCCTCTCGCGCCGCCCGCCCTCCGCCCCGCCCCGACTTCGCGTCTGGTGCCTGGTGCCTGGTGCCTACCGGATCCGATGCCCGATGCGATCCCAGCGAATGTCGCGTAGGAAGCCGAAGGGACGGTGGCGCTCCGCCTCCCACGAGTAGTAGACGAACATCGGCCGGCCGCGCAGGTTCGCGCGCGGCACCAGCCCCCAGTAGCGGCTGTCCTTCGACTCGTAGCGATTGTCGCCGAGCATGAAGTAGTGGTCGGCCGGGATGAGGATCGGCCCCCAGTTGCCGAGCGTGGGCTGGGCCGGCGCGCTGCCGAAGCGGGTGTCATGCAGGGCGTACTGCGCCTGCCAGGCGAAGTGCGGGGCGACGTAGCCCGGGTCGCCGACCGGGTTCTGCGCCATCGCCGCGGGCTGGGGCTGCGGCACGCCGTTCACGTAGAGCAGGCCGTCGCGCATGTAGAGCGTGTCGCCCGGCGTGCCCCACAGCCGCTTGACGAGCGTCGGCGTGGGATCGGCGCCGCGCATGGCCTCGTCGGGCTGGTAGGGCGACTCGAAGACGACGACGTCCTTCCGCTCCGGATCGCCGTAGCCGGGCAGGTTGACGTCGGTGAACGGGATGTGCGGCCCGTACACCAGCTTGTTGACGAACAGCCAGTCGCCGACGAGCAGCGTCGGGATCATGCTTCCCGACGGGATGCGGAAGGCCTCGACGAGGAAGGTGCGGACGACGAGGAAGATGAGCAGCGCCCCGAGGATCGAGCGCACGTTCTCCCGCCAGCCGCCGTGGCGCGGCGGCGCCTTGCCGCGCGCCGCGGCGACGAGGTTCGGGCGGGCGGGCGGCGCGGCGGGGGAACGCTTCTTCGCGGGCACTGCCATGGGTGCGAGGGGGAAGGAGGAAGACGAAAGTTCGGCGACGCGACGGCGGCGGGGCAAGGCCGCGCGTGGATTCGCCGGCGCCGGAACGCGGAAGGGGGCGGTCCCGCGGGACCGCCCCCTTCCCGTACCCGGCCGGGCGGGCGCGGGTTTCGCGCGCCCGGCCCGTCGGTCGGACCGCCGACCGGTCTGGCCGCCGTGCGGTCAGGCCTCGGAGAGGTGACCGTTCACCAGCTTGGTCATCTCGAACATCGTGACCGTCTTCTTGCCGCCGAAGACGGGCCGCAGCTTGTCGTCGGCGTTGATGTTCCGCTTGTTCTGCTGGTCCTGCAGGTTGTTCTTCTTGATGTAGTCCCAGACGCGCTTCGTGATCTCGCTGCGCGGCATCGGCTGGCTGCCGACGACGGCGGCGAGCTGGCTGTCGGGCCGCATCGGCTTCATGAACGCGGCGTTGGGCGTGCGCGCGCTCTTCGCCGCGCTCTTGCCCGCGCCGGCCGACTTCGTCGCGCCCTTCGCAGGGGCCTTCTTGGCCGCGGCCTTGGCCGGCGCGGCCTTCTTGGCGGTGGACTTGGCGCTGCCAGCCGACTTCTTCGAGGTCGCCATCGCGTGTCTCTCCTGAGGGGTGAGGGGATTCGAGCCGCGAACGGCCGGAATCGCGGCACAAAGTAAGCCGGCGAGGGGGAGGCGCAATAGGGGGAGCGCTCGGCGATCAGCGGACAGCGATCAGCGGAACACCCTCTGGTGAGCCCGTACTGGCCGGCCCGGGGCCGCCACGCTGACCGCCGAGCGCTCATCGCTGTTCGCTGATCTCCCGCACCAGCGCCACCATCCGCCGATCGAACGGATCCGCCGTCGCGTCGTCCTCGGCCACCGGACCGTCGGCCTGCGGCGTCTCGAGGATGAGCGGCACGCCACGCGTGCGCCGGTCGTGCAGCAGCCAGCGGAAGGGCTCCAGCCCTATCGCGCCCTCGCCGAGCAGCATGTGCCGGTCGCGATTGGAGCCGAGCGCGCCGGCGCTGTCGTTGAGATGGAAGAACGCCGGCGGCTCGCCGATGGCCTGCTCCCACGCGTCGAGCACGTCGGTGAGCGCCTGGGGTGAGGCGGCGATGTCGTGGCCGCTGGCGAAGAGATGGCAGGTGTCGAGCCCGTAGCCGGTGCGCGGACGCAGCCGCGCCGGCACGTGCGCCAGGATCGCCGCCACCTCCGCCGGCGTGCGTCCCACCGTGCGCCCCGCGCCCGCCGTGTTCTCGACGAGGAGCCGCGTCTCGCCCTCCACCTGCTCCAGCGCCTGCGTGATGGCGCTGGCCACGCGCGCCACGGCGTCGTCCACCGGACCGTCGCCGGCCGAGCCCGGGTGGAAGCAGACCATCCCGAGCCCGAGCACGGTGCTGCGCTCGAGCTCCTTGGCCAGCCCGGCCGCGGCGCGCGGCCACTTCGTCTCGTCGGCGGTGGCCGTGTTGAGCACGTAGGCGGCGTGCGCCACCACGTGCCGCGCCGGGATCCCCGCGTCGGCGAGCGCGGCGCGGAAGCGCTCGGCGCGCTCCGGCTTCACGCCGACCTTCTCGTTGTAGTACTTGGGGACGGCGGTGAAGAGCTGCAGCGCCGTCATACCGGCGTCGGCGGCGCGACGCACGGCCATGTGGATGCCGCCGGCGTCGGGGGTGTGCGCGCCGATGAGGAGGGAGGAAGGCATGGGCGAAAATGAGAGAGGGAGGAGGGGAGAGGGAAGAGGGAACCCTCTCCCCTCGTCTTCCCTCCTCCCCTTCCCCGTATATTCCGAATCCAACCTCCACCCCGAGTACCCATGTCCGCACCCACCATCCGTCCGCCCCAGGCTGCCGCCGAGCGCGCCGGGGCCGCCGTCGCCACCGACACGCCGCAGCCCGTCCCGGCGGGTGGCGGGCTGGCGGGCTTCGCCGGCATGCGTCAGGTGCCGCCGGCGCTCAACGAGCCGGTGCGCGCCTACGCCCCGGGCTCCGCCGAGCGCGCATCGCTGAAGAGCCGGCTGGCGAGCATGGCCGGCGAGCGCATCGAGATCCCGCTCGTCATCGGCGGGCGCGAGATCCGCACCGGCGACACCGCGCCGGCCGTGATGCCGCACGACCACCAGCACGTGCTCGCCGACTACCACCGGGCGAGCCGCGAGCACGTGGCGCAGGCTATCGACGCCGCGGCGGCGGCGCACCGCGAGTGGGCCAACTGGCCGTGGGAGGACCGCGCCGCCGTCTTCCTCCGGGCCGCCGAGCTGCTCTCCACCACGTGGCGCGACACGCTCAACGCCGCCACCATGCTCGGCCAGTCCAAGACCGCCTTCCAGGCCGAGATCGATTCGGCGTGCGAGCTGATCGACTTCTGGCGCCACAACGTGCAGTTCGCGCAGGAGCTCTACGCCGAGCAGCCGCGCAGCGACCGCACGATGTGGAACCAGCTCGACTACCGCGCGCTGGAAGGGTTCGTCTACGCCGTCACGCCGTTCAACTTCACCGCCATCGCCGGCAACCTGCCGACGGCCCCGGCGCTGATGGGGAACACGGTGCTCTGGAAGCCCGCCGCCACGGCGATGCTCTCGGCGCACTACCTCATGCAGCTGCTGCAGGAGGCGGGGCTGCCGCCGGGCGTCATCAACTTCCTCCCCGGCGACCCGGTCACGATCTCGAACGTGGTGCTCGGCGACCGCGACCTGGCGGGGGTGCACTTCACGGGGAGCACGGCCGTCTTCAACAGCATGTGGGCGACGATCGGGCGCTCGATCGCCGAGGGGCGCTACCGGAGCTACCCGCGCATCGTCGGCGAGACGGGCGGCAAGGACTTCATCGCCGCCCACCCGTCGGCGGACCGCGAGGCGCTCGCCGTGGCCATCGTGCGCGGCGGGTTCGAGTACCAGGGGCAGAAGTGCTCGGCGGCGAGCCGGGTGTACGTGCCGCGCTCGGCGTGGCCGGAGGTGAAGGAGCGCGCCGTCGAGATGATGAAGTCGATCCGCGTCGGCGACGTGCGCGACTTCCGCAACTTCATGGGCGCGGTGATCGACCGGAAGGCGTTCGACAAGATCTCCGGCTACCTCGACGACGCGCGCCGCAACGCGACGATCATCCAGGGCGGCACGGCGGACGACAAGACGGGGTACTTCATCCACCCGACGCTCGTCGAGAGCCGGTCGCCGGACTACCGGCTGCTGTGCGAGGAGATCTTCGGCCCCGTCGTGGCCGCCTTCGTCTACCCGGACGACACGTGG
>DASTRO010000256.1:0-15025 GCA_035761165.1 Gemmatimonadaceae bacterium
GCGACGAGCGGAGCACCCTCGGGCTGGCCAGTACTGGCGTCCCGAGCGGCTTCTCCCTCGTCGCTCGTCGCTCGTCGCTCGTCGCTGCCCTCTCACCCCTCCCGCAGCGCCTCCGTCGGATCGATGCGCGCCGCGCGGCGCGCCGGCAGCCAGGTGGCCGCGACGACCAGTGCCGCGACGGCGGCGGCCACCGCGGCGTACGTCGCCGGGTCCGCCGTGCCCACCTCGAAGAGCAGCCCGCGCAGCAGCCGCGCGAGCGTCGCCGCACCCGCCAGCCCCGCGACGATGCCGACCGCCGCCAGCCGCAGGCCCTGGCGCACCAGCAGCCGCACGACGCCGCCCGGCGTGGCGCCGAGCGCGACCCGGACGCCGATCTCGCGAGCGCGCGCCGCCACGCCGTAGGCCACCAGCCCGTAGATCCCCACCGCCGCGAGCACCACCGCCACGCCGGCGAAGATCGCCAGCAGCGCCAGGTAGAAGCGCTGCGCGCCGAGCGAGGCGCCGAGCAGCCGCGGGAGCGTGGTGGCGTCGTAGACCGGAAGCGCCGGATCGAGCGCCTGCACCACGTCGCGCGCCTCGGCCACCAGGCGGGCCGGATCGCCGCGCGTGTGCGCCACCACCGTGAGCTCGTCGATCGGCCACTGCGCGTACGGCACGTAGACGTGCGGCGTGAGATCGTCGGCGAGCCCGAACTGGCGCACGTCGCCCACCACGCCCACCACGACGCCCCCGAGCTCGGCGCCGCCGTCCGACCAGCCCGTCTCGATGCGCCGGCCGATCGGATCCTCGCCGGGGAAGAAGCGCCGCGCCGTCTCCTCGCTGAGCACCACGACGTACGGCGCGCCGTCGCGATCGGCGTCCGTGAAGGCGCGGCCGCGCCGCAGCGGGATCCCCATCGCCGCGAAGTAGCCGGGGCTCACCATACGGAACTGCGCGCGCGGCTCCTCGGCGCCGTCGGCCAGGGGGCGGTCGTCGATCGTGAACGTCAGCCGGAAGCTGGCGTCGGTGAACGGGAGGTTGAAGCTGGAGCCCGCGGCGTCCACGCCAGGAAGTGCGCGCACCCGCTCGAGCAGCGCGGCGGCGAAGAGGCGCTGCCGCTCCGGCGTGTCGTACCTGGCCGAGAGTGTGACGCTGAAGGTCGCGACGCCCTCCGGCCGGAAGCCGGGATCGACGTCCGTCAGCCGGCCGAAGCTCCGCAGCAGCAACCCGGCGCCCACCAGCAGCACGATGGCGAGCGCGATCTCGGTGACCACCAGCCCACCGCGCCAGCGCAGGTGCGCCGCCTGCCCTGCGGCGCCGCGACCGCCCTCGCGCAGCCGGGCGCTCGGGTCGGCGGCGCCGGCCTGCAGCGCCGTCGCGAGCCCCACGGCCACGCCGGTCGCGAGCGCCACCACGGCGGCGAACACGAGCACACCGGCGTCCACGCGCACGTCGGGCAGCCGCGGCAGGCCGGGCGGCGCGAGGCGCACGAGGAGCCGCGTGCCGAGCAGCGCGAGCCCGACGCCACCCAGCGCACCCAGCGCGGCGAGGCAGAGCGACTCGGTCACGAGCTGCCGGACGAGCCGCCCGCGCCCGGCGCCGAGCGCGACGCGCACCGCCAGCTCGGCCCGGCGCGCCGTGGCGCGGGCGAGCGAGAGGCTGGCGACGTTGGCGGCGGCGATGAGCAGCACGAAGCCGACCGCGCCGAGCAGGACGAGGAGCGGCGTGCGCACGTCGCCCACCAGCTGCTCGCGCAGCGGCACGACGGCCGCGTCCCATCCCGCGTCGTGCTTCGGGTCCTCGGCGGCGAGCTGCCGCGCGACGGCGTGCATCTCCGCGCGCGCGCCGGCCAGCGTCGCTCCCGGCGCGAGCCGCCCGACGACGGTGAGCCAGCGCGCCCCGCGGCTGCTCGGCGCCAGGTCGTCCGGCGCGAGGCGTGCCGGCAGCCAGAGGTCCACCGCCGACGGATAGCGCACCGCCGCCGGGACGACGCCCACGACCGTGGTGGGGACGTCGTCGAGCACGAGCACGCGGCCGAGGATGCCGGAGTCCGCGCCGAAGCGCGTGCGCCAGAGGCGCTCGCCCAGTACGGCGACCTGCGGCGCGCCCGGCTCGTCCTCCCCCGCCACGAAGGTGCGCCCGAGGAGGGGGCGCACGCCGAGCACGTCGAAGAGGTCGGCGGTGACGCGCGCCTGGAGGAAGCGTTCCGGCTGCCCCGCGCCGGTGAGGCTGACGGTGCTCTCGTACGACGCGGCGAGCCCGGCGAAGCTGCGCCCGCGCGCCCGCCAGTCCACGAAATCGGGCGGCGAGACGGCGATCTGCTCGCCGGCATGAACGGATGCGACGCGCACCACGCGGTCCGCTTCCGGGTAGGGCAGCGGGCGAAGGAGCACGCCCCGCACGACGCTGAACACAGCGGTGGTCGCGCCGATGCCGACCGCCAGGGTGACGAGCGCGGCCAGCGCGTAGAGCGGCTGCCGGCGCAGCCCGCGCAGCGCGTGGCGCACATCGTGGGCGAGCGCCTCGAGCCAGCCGGCGCGCGCCTGGCGGGCGCGCAGGCGGCGGTCCACGTCGGCCAGCTCGCCGCGCGCCGCGGCGACGTCGCCGAACTCGCGCTCGGCGATGGCGCGCGCCGCGGCCGGCGCGTGGCCGGCGGCCAGCAGCGCCTCGACGCGGCTCTCGAGGTGGAAGCGGATCTCGTCGTCCACGTCGCGCTCGACGGCGCGGGTGGCGCCGAGGCGGAAGACGCGGCGCAGGCCCGGGATGCGCGGCTCGCGGGTCATGGCGCCGGCTCCCAGCTCGGCGCGCGCAGCACGGCGACGAGCGCGTCGGTGTAGCGCGTCAGCCGGTCGGTCTCGTGCCGGAGCTGGCGCCGTCCCTGCGGCGTGAGCTGGTAGTACTTGGCGCGCCGGTTGTTCTCGGAGAGCCCCCACGCGCTCTCCACCCAGCCGCGCTCCTCGAGCCGGTGGAGGGCGACGTAGAGCGCGCGGTCCTCGATGGTGAGCATCTCCCCGGAGGTCTCGCGCACCCAGCGGGCGATGGCGTAGCCGTGGCGCGGCCCCCAGCTGAGGGTCTTGAGGACGAGGGCGTCGAGCGTGCCCTGGAGCAGGGCACCATCGGTGGGCGCAGGCACGGCGTCTCCCCGGAAACGTTCCGGGGAAAGATGGGAGGCGGGCAGCGTGGGAGCAAGAGGGGGGCGGGGGGATGGAGCGTCGAGCGTCGAGCGTCGAGGGGCGTCGAGCGGAGAGCGGAGAGCGGGGAGCGTGACGGGGTCGGAGTGGGGCCGGGACCGCGCCCTCGGTGGCAGCGACCGGGCGTCTGGCGTCTGGCGTCTGGCGTCTGGGGGCGTGCAGCGAGAAGCGTCTGGCGGCGGGAATTCGATGATGGTCGCGCCGACGCCCGGCACGATCTTGAACTCGGGGGGGGCCCCGCACCACGATCCCACCCGCCGGCCCTCAGCGCTCGACGCCGAGCCCTCGCCGTTTCGCTGAGCGCTGAGCGCTGAGCGCTGAGCGCTCGCCGTTCCTCACCCGCCCCCGATCCTCCCCACCACCACCTCCCCCAGCGCCGCGTAGTCCCCGTCGAAGTGGTGCCCCCCACTCCGCCGCACCCGCTCGACGAGCGCCGGGTCCACCTCGCGGCAGAGCGACTCCCGCTCCTTCGCGCCGTACACGCACACCATCCGCACCGCGCCGCGCAGTCGCTCCAGCTCCGGCAGCACCGGCAGGTCGTCGGGGCGCGACGTCTCGCGCAGCAGGTCGCTCCAGTGGAACGCGAAGCCGGCGCCGCGCGCCAGCCCCAGCATCGCCACCAGCGCCACGCGCGGGCGCACGTCGGCCGGCAGGCGCGCGACGACGAACGGCAGCACGTCCGCGCCGCGCGAGTAGCCGACGAGCACCAGCGAGTCGCGCCCCCACGCGGCGGCGTAGTGGCGCGCCACGCGGGCCACCGCGGTCGCCGTCTCCTCCGGCGTGCGCCGGCGCGCCAGGTAGGCGCGCATGTTCAGCCCCACCACCGCCACACCGCGCGCGGCGAGCGTGCGCGCGACTGCGCGGTCCAGCCGCGCCCAGCCGCCGTCGCCGGTGAGCAGGATCGCCAGCACGTCGCGCTCCCCGGCTGCGCGCGCCGGCACCTCGACGAGCGGGAGGTCGGACACGTCGGCCGACGGCGTCGCCGCCGCGCCCACGGCTGGCGTGCGCGCCGTCCCGGAATCCTCGCCGCGCACTCCCGGCGCCGAGCACGCTGTGCCGGCCAGCGCCGCGGCGCCTGACAGCACGACCACGAACCGCCGGCACGCTCTCACTTCGTCACCACCCCCCGCAGCCCGCCGCCCACCAGCGCCGCGACGTTGGTCAAGATGCGCGGCAGCGCCAGCCCGCCCGGCGAGGCCAGGTAGCGGGGCTCCCAGCGCGGGCCGAACTTTTCCTTGTACTGACGGAGCCCCTGGAAGTTGTAGAAGTGCTCCCCGTGCCGGTACAGCAGCGCGCCGACACGGCTCCAGAGTGGCGCCAGCGTCCGCGGCTGCAGCCCGGCCAGCGGCGCCATGCCGAGGTTGAAGCTGCCGTAGCCCGCCTCGCGCCCCCAGCGCATCAGCTCGATGAAGAGGAACTCCATCACGCCCGGCGGGGCGGCCGGGCTGTAGCGCATCAGATCCACGCTCAGCATCTCGCGCCCGGCGCTCCCCCACACGTTCGCGAACGCGACGACGGCACCGTCCTGCCGCGCCAGCGCGACCGGGAAGTTGCGCAGGTAGGCCTCGTCGAACCGCCCCAGCGAGAAGCCCTTCTCGCGCGTGCGCTTCTCGGCCAGCCAGGCGTCGCTCACCGCGCGCAGCGCCGGGAGCAGCGCCGGCACCGCGCTCGCCTCCGCGAGCTCGAAGGTGACGCCGGCGCGCGCCATCTCCTTCAGCGTGCGACGCAGTCCCTTCCGCGCGCCGCCGTCGAGCGTGAACGACGACAGCGGGACGATCGCCTCCTCGCCCAGCTTGCGCAGCGTCAGGCCGAGGTCGATGTAGAGCGGCAGGCTCTCCGTGCCCACCTCGTAGAAGACGGGCCAGCCGCCGTGCCGGTCCGCCGTCTCGCGGAAGCGCCACGCCAGCTCGGTGCGCTCCTCCGGCGTGCCGATCGGGTCGCCCAGCGCCACCCAGCTGCGGCCGGCCACGCCGTACATCAGGACGCCGCTCCCGCTCTCGCTGAAGAGGAGCGCCTTGTCGCCCAGCAGCGCGAGGTTGGCGGCGACGTCGGAGGAGTGCGCCGCCACCTCGCGGACCCGCGCCAGCTCCTCGGCCGTCGGCGGCGCCGGTCGCGCGCGGGCGTGCCGCAGGAGGCGCAGCAGCGCCAGCACGAGCACCGCCGCCAGCGCGCCGACGGTGGCGCGCAGGAAGCGCGGCGCGTCGCCGCGCACGGTGAAGCGCCACCACAGCTCGTGGCTGTACTCGACGTGCTTGTACGAGAAGAGCCCGAGCCACACGGTGACGCCGAGCGCGGCGACGACGGCGACGATCCACCCCGGCGTCAGCGGCTCGCTGGTGAGCGCCGCGCGGCGGTAGAAGAGGCGCCGGCTGGGCGCCAGCGCCGCCAGGGCGACGGCGAGGAGGAGCGCCTCCTCCCAGTCCAGCCCCTTGAGCAGCGAGGCGACGATGCCGACGCCCAACACGACGACGGAGAGCGCCCACGCGGCGTCCAGCCGGCGCGTCAGCCCCCAGGCGAGCACGACGAGCACCGCACCGGCCACGCTGCCCACGAAGTGCGACAGCTCGATGACGCCGATCGGCACGAGCCCGTGCAGCCGCACCACGCGGCCGTGCACGGCGGGCGTCGCCCCCGAGGCGAGGAGCACCGCGCCGGCGACGAAGGCGGCCAGCCCGAGCGCGTGCGGCAGCACCGCCCCGCCCCACGCCCCGGCGCGCAGGGCGAGCCGCCCGGCGGCCCGCCCCGTCCGCTGCGCCGCCGCGCGCACCGGCGGCCGCCGCGCCTCGTGCACCGCCAGCAGCAGCACGCCGAGCGCGAACGGCAGCAGGTAGAAGACGAGCCGGTAGGCGACGAGCGCGGCCAGCACCGGCGCCGCCGGCAGCTGCGGCGCGAGCAGCAGGACGACGACCGAGTCGAAGACGCCGAGCCCGCCCGGCACGTGGCTCACCAGCCCCGCCACGTGGGCGAGCAGGAAGATGCCGAGGAAGGGGAGGAAGGCGACGCCGTGCCCGGCGGGGAGCAGCACCCAGAGCACGCTCCCCGCCACCGTCCAGTCGGCGGCGGCGAGGAGGAGCTGCAGCGCCGCCAGCCCCGGTCGCGGGACGGGGATCGACCGGCCGGCCACGCGCAGCGGCCGCCCGCCGCCGCGCACGCTCCACGCGACGTACGCCGCGACGAGCGCCAGCCCAACGACACCGAGCGCGCGGAGCACCGGCACCGGCAGGTGCAGCAGCAGCGCGCCGTCGGCCGGGGCGAGCAGGCAGGCGAGCGCGGTGACGGCGACCAGCCCGAGCAGGAAGGTCGCGCCGGCGAAGCCGAGCGCGGCGGCGGCCTCGCCGGCGGTGAGCCCCCACGCCGTCCAGAGCCGGTAGCGCACCGAGCCCCCGGTGAGCAGCGGGAAGCCCAGCGTCTGGCTGATGGCGTACGAGACGAAGGAGCCGAAGACCAGCCGGCGCCGCGGCACGCGCCGGCCGACGTACGTCAGCGCCAGCGCGTCGTAGCCGGTGAGGACGGCGTAGGCAGCGACGGTGAGCCCGAGCGCGGCGAGCAGCGCCCCGCGCGGCAGCCGGACGACGGCCCGCGCCACGTCCTGGTAGCGCAGCGCCCCCAGCTCGTGGTGCAGCGCCACGAGCGCGACGGCGCCCACGAGGAGCGCCGCGACGGGGCCGAGCCAGCGCCGCAGGACGGCCAGCCGGGCGGCCGGGGGATCGGACATGGAGCCATGCTACCCCGCAGACCGGAAGTCGGTGCGGGGAGACGGCAGGCACCAGACGCCAGGCACGAGACGCCAGGGACTCGAGCGCCAGGCGGCGTTCCGTGGTGCCTAGCGCCTGGCGCCCAGTGTCTGGTGTCTGGTGTCCGATGTCCGGTGTCCGCCGTCTCAGTTGCTCAGATCCCCGCAGGCGATGATCGTCGCCATGTCGCTCGCCGAGGCGTGTACGTTCACGTGGTACTTCTGCGCCTCGTTGAGCTGCAGCTGGATCTGCGCGCTGGCCGTGCCGCTCCCCTGGTCGCCGATGACGATCGGCGGGTAGGCGTCCGGCTGGCCGACGATGCCGCCGCCGCTGGCGCACGTGCCGTTGTGGATGTGCCACGGGTGCGTCGCGCCCGGGGTCGCGCCGTTGACGGTGAGCGTGGCGGTCGTCGTACCGCTGAGCACGGCCGCGGTCAGCGTGCCGGTGACGCCGGAGCTGCCCTGGCTCCTCAGCGTGGCGGTCCAGTCCTCTCCCTTCTTGCCGGGCTGCTCGACGTCGATGTCGCGCCGGCCGGTGACGGGATCGGTGGTGACGTGCACACAGGCAGCGGCGATGCAGGTCATGGCAATCAACGCAAGACGGCGGCGCATGGAGACTCCTCCTGGGAGGGCAATGTCCGTCCGGGCGCGTCCCCCGCTGCCCGGTATTCGCCTCGCCCCCATTGCACGAGACACGCCAGACGGCCCGGAGCGTACGGCGATCGGCACCCGCCGCCCGCCGCTCAGTCGGCGCCGAGCGCGCGCACGAGCTTCGCCGTCGTCACCAGCTGGCCGACGTGCCGCTGCGTGTGCTCGGCCGCATGGAAGAGGAGCCCGACGACGGTGGACGGCAGGCGCTGGCGCCCCACCGCTCTCGGCGCGGTGAGCGCGTCCGCCGGCGTCGCGCGCAGCTGCGCGAGCGCCCGCTCCACCGCCGCGTCGAAGCGCCCGGCCAGGGCGGCGCCGTCCGCCGGCTGGTCGTTCACGCGCGCCTCGGCCACCAGCGCGGCGAGCTGCGCCTGGTCCAGCGCCTCGCCGCGCGCGTAGGTGAGCAGCCGGTCGAGGCTCCCCACCGCGTGCACCACGTGGTAGGCGACGGAGGCGACGCCGCCGGGGCGCGCGCGCAGCTGCGCGTCGTCGAGCGCGGGAACGGTCTCGCGGACTTCCTCGCGGCACTGGAGCAGCCCGTGCGCGGCCGGCTGCAGCAGCGCCGGCACGTCGGGCACCGGCCCGCGGAGCCAGACCTCCGGAAGCTTGGGCGTGGTCATGCGGGTAGACGTGAGGATTGTCGTCCCGGGCGCCCGCCCCGCGAGCCCCGGCGCCTGCATCCTGTGCGGACGGCGGCGCGGGGGCAAGGCGGTGCGAGGGGAAGCAGGAAGCAGGAAGCAGGAAGCAGGAACCGGGAACCGGGAACCGGGAACATGCCGGGGCGCGCCGGAGTGCGCTCGGGGCCGTCCTGTCATCCCGCAGGAGCCCCGCCGCCGGCGGGGCGAGTGTCGGGATCTACTGCACGTACCTCATGGCTGGCCACGCGGTAGGGACAGCAGATCCCGACACTCGCTCGCTCCGCTCGCTCCTGCGGGATGACACCGTTGCGTGGGACGCACCCTGGCGCGTCCCGAGGGCCTCCTGGCCCCTGGCCCCTGGTCGCTCGTCGCTCGTCGCTGGCCGCTCGTCGCTGGTCGCTCGTCGCTGGTCCCTTCACTCCCCCCGCAGCGCCCGCACCGGATCCACGCGCGCCGCGCGCCGCGCCGGGACGAGCGTGGCCAGCACCGCCACCGCCGCCAGCACCAGCGGCACCGTGGCGAACGTCCACGGGTCGGTGGCGCTCACGTCGTAGAGGAAGCCGCGCAGCAGCCGCGCCACGACGAGCGCCGCCGCCAGCCCCACGCCTGCGCCGAGCAGCGCCAGCGCGAGCCCCTGCCGGAGCACCATGCCGAGCACCGTACCCGTGCGCGCGCCGAGCGCCACGCGCACGCCGATCTCCTGCGTGCGCTGGCTCACCTGGTAGGCCACCACGCCGTACAGCCCCACCGCACCGAGCAGGAGCGCGAGGGCGGCGAAGGCGCCGAGCAGCAGCGTCGTGAGCCGCGGCCGCGCCATCGAGGCCGAGACCAGCTCGTCCAGCGTGCGGATGTGGCTCACCGGCACGTCGGCGTCCACCCCGGCCACGAGGCCGCGCAGCTGGCCGGCGATGGCGGCGGGATCGCCCGTGGTGCGGACGACGAGCACCGCGTCCACCTGCGGGTCCTGCGCGAAGGGGATGTAGAGCGCCGGCTGGCCCTCCGCGCGCAGGTCGTTGTTCTTCACCGACGACACGATGCCGACCACGGTCATCCACCGGTCGAACCAGGGGAAGCCGACCGTCTTGCCGATGGGGTCGTCGTCGGGCCAGAACTGCCGGGCGGCCCGCTCGTCCACCAGCGCCACCAGCTGCGCGCCGGCGCGGTCCGCTTCGGTGAAGCCGCGCCCGCGCACGAGCCGCAGACCGAGCGCGCGCAGGTACTCCGGCGACACGCGCCGCTGCTCGAAGAGCGGCAGGTCGTTCGGGTTGAGCGTCACCCCGGGAATGGCCACGGGGCCGCTGGTGTTCTCCTGGTCGAACGGGAGCTGGCTGGTCACCGCGGCGGCCGTGACGCCGGGCAGCGTCCGCACGCGGTCGAGCACCGCCGCGTGGAGGGCGGCGCGGCGCGCCGGTTCGCGGAACTGGTCCGCCGGCGGGCTGACGCGCGCCGAGAGCACGTGCTCCGTGCGGAAGCCGGGGTCCACCTGCGAGAGCCGCCAGAAGCTCTTGAGGAGCAATCCGGCGCCGGTGACGAGCACCACTGCGAGCGCCATCTCGCCGACGACGAGGGTGGAGAGGAGGTGCCGCCGCGCACCGCCGGCCGCCCCGCGCGCGCCGAGCGTGCCACCCGCGTCGGGCCGCGCGAGCCGCAGCGCCGGGGCGAGCCCGAAGGCACCGCCGGTGACGAGTGCGGCGACGAGCGCCGCGCCCAACACCCGGAGGTCCAGCCCCACCTCGGCCAGCCGCGGCGTGTCGGCCGGGAGGAGGGGGACGAGGGCGCGCAGGCTGCCGGCCGCCACCAGCATCCCGGCCGTGCCGCCGAGCAGGGCGAGCAGCAGGCTCTCGGTGAGGAGCTGGCGCGCCAGTCGGCCGCGCCCGGCGCCGAGGGCGGCGCGGATCGTCAGCTCGCGCTCCCGCTCCAGCCCACGCGCCAGCAGCAGGTTGGCGACGTTGGCGCAGGCGATGAGCAGCACGAGCCCCGCCGCACCGAGCAGGATGAGGAGCATGCGCCGCACGTCGCCAACCAGCTGCGCGCGGAGCGGCACCACGTCGGCGTCGGCGAGATAGCCCGCGGAGTCGGGGGTCCACAGCGGGTTCTCGAGCCGCAGGCGGCGCGCGATGCCGAGCACGTCGGCCGCGGCCTGCGCCGGCGTGACGCCGGGCGCGAGGCGCGCGAGGATCGAGTTGCCGCCGTAGCCCCACAGGTCGCCCGGCTGTGCCGGGTCGATGTGCATCGGCAGCCAGAGCTGCGTCGTGCCGCTCGGGAAGTGGAAGCCGGGCGGCATGACGCCGACGACCGTGCGCGACTGCCCGTCGAGACGGATGGTGCGCCCGATGATCTCGGGATCGGCCCCGAAGCGCCGGCGCCAGAGCGCGTCGCCGATGACGACGACGGCGTCGCGCCCGGGCTCGTCCTCACCGGCGGCGATGGTTCGCCCGAGCGCGGCGTCCACGCCGAGCGTGGCGAAGAGCGTGGCCGAGACGAGCGCCCCCTCCAGCCGCTCCGGCGCGCCCTCGCCCGAGAGGCTGACGCCGACCCCGGGACGATAGCTGGCGACGCGCGCGAAGGAGTGGGTGCGGTCGCGGAAGCCGACGTACTCCCCGGCCGAGAACCAGTGCTGCGGCCACACCGCGACCAGGCGCTCCGGCTCGGGATAGGGGAGCTGCCGCAGGAGCACGCCGTCGACGAGGGCGAAGATGGTGGTGTTGGCGCCGACACCGAGGGCGAGGGTGAGCACCGCGACGAGGAGAAAGCCGGGGCGCCGCCGCAGCGCCCGCCAGCCGAAGCGCACGTCCTGCCGCAGCTCGCCCAGCCAGCCGAGGCGCCGCGTCCGGCGCTCGAAGCGCACCCCCTCCTCGCCCAGCCGCGCCCGCGCCGCCTCGACGTCGCCGAACTCGGCACGAGCGCGCCGCGCGGCCCCGGTGGCGCTCAGCCCCTCGCGCTCGAGGTCGCGCGCGCGCTCCTCGAGGTGGAAGCGCAGCTCGGCGTCGACGTCGGCACGCACCTGCGCGGCGGTGCGCCAGGGCCAGCGGAAGAGACGGCGGAAGCGGGACATGCGGCTGTCCTCGAGGTCAGTGTTCGTAGCTTCTGTGAGGCGAGCGACGAGCGACGAGCGAAGGCCTCGGGCTGGCCAGTACTGGCGTCCCGAGGGTGGCGCGGGTCGCTCATCGCTCATCGCTCATCGCTCGCTTCATTCCGCCCGCATCGCCGCCACCGGGCTCACCCGCGCCGCCCGCCGCGCCGGCACCCAGGCCGCGGCCACCGCCACGGCCAGCAGCACCACCCCCGCCACCATGAAGCTGAGCGGATCGGTGGCCTCGATGCCGAAGAGCAGCCCGCGCATCGACCGCGCGGCCGCCGTCGCGCCGAGCGCGCCGAGCACCAGCCCCGCCAGGCCGAGCACCAGGCCTCGGCCCACGACGCTGCGCAGCACCTGCGTCGCCGTCGCGCCGAGCGCCAGGCGCACGCCGATCTCCCGCGTGCGCCGCCCCACCGCATAGGCGATCACGCCGTACACGCCCACCGCGGCCAGCACCAGCGCGCTGGCCGCGAAGCTCCCGAGCAGCAGCATGTAGAACCGCGGACGCGCCACCGACTCGGCCACCGACTGCTCCAGCGTCGTCAGGCGCGCGACGGGCAGCGCGGGGTCGAGCTCGCGCACGACGCGCCGCACCGCCGCGGCCAGCGTCGTCGGCTCGCCGGCCGTGCGGACGACGATGCTGAGGTCCGACATCGGCCACTGATCGAAGGGGGCGTACATCTGCGGCTGCACCTCGACGTCCAGCCCGAAGTCGCGCACGTCGCCCACGACGCCCACGATCTCGCCGCCCAGGCGGGCGCTGTCGCGGGACATGCCGAGCGTCACGCGCTGGCCGATGGCGTCGCCGTTCGGGAAGAAGCGGCGCGCCGCGGTCTCGTTGATGACCAGCACCGGCGGCGCGCCGGCGCGGTCGGCGTCGGTGAACGCGCGGCCGCGAATGAGCGGGATGCCCATCGCCGCGAAGTAGTCCGGCGTGGCCAGGCGCACCGAGGTGGCCGGCTGCTGTGCCGGGGACGGCGCCGGTCGACCGTCCACCTCGAAGGTGAGGCTGAAGGAGAGCCCACTCATCGGCAGCCCGAAGACCGCCGCGGCCTGGCGCGCGCCGGGCAGCGCGCGCGCGCGCGTCAGCAGCGCGTCGACGAAGGTGCGCTGCTGCTCGAGGGTGCCGTACGTCGCCTCGGGCAGCGCGACGTCGAACGTCAGCACGCGCTCCGGACGGAAGCCCGGATCCACCGCGCGCAGCTTGTCGAAGCTGCGCACCAGCAGCCCGGCCCCCACGAGCAGCGTCACCGCCAGCGCCATCTCCGCCACCGCCAGCCCCTCCACGGCGCGCAGCCGCCGCCCCACCGCGCCACGCCCGCCCTCGCGCAGCACGCGGTTGAGGTCCGCGCGCCCGCTCTGCAGCGCCGGTCCCAGGCCGGCCAGTGCGCCGACCAGCACCGCCATCGCCAGCGTCGCCAGCAGCACCATCCCGTCCACGCGCACCGCGTCCAGCCGCGGCACGTCACCGGGCGCGAAGTGCACGAACGCCTTGGTGCCCAGCACCGCCAGGCCGACGCCGAGCGCCCCGCCCAGCAGCGCGAGGGTCAGGCTCTCCGTGACGAGCTGTCGCGCGATGCGCCCGCGGCCGGCGCCGAGCGCCGCCCGCACGGCGATCTCGCCGCCGCGTCCCACCCCGCGCGCCAGCAGCAGGTTGGCCACGTTCACGCAGGCGATGAGGAGCACCAGCCCCACCGCGCCGAGTAGCACGAGGAGCGGCGTCCGCACGTCCTCCGTCATCACGTCGCGCATCCCCATGACGATGCTCGTGACGTCGGTGTTCTTGTCCGGGTAGCGCTGCTCGAGCCGGCGCATGATGGTCGCCATCTCGCTCGCCGCCTCGTCCACCGTCACGCCGGGCTTCAGACGGCCGACCACGCGCAGCCAGTGCGCGCCGCGCATGTCCGGCAGCTCGGCCGGGTCGAAGGCGAGCGGCGCGAAGATCTCCGCCTCGGACGGAAACCCCGTGCCGTGCGGCACGATGCCGATCACCGTGTACGCCTCGCCCTCCAGCGTGATCTGGCGCCCGAGCACCGCCGGGTCGGCGCCGAAGGCGCGGCGCCAGAGCGATTCGTCGAGCACCACGACGTGCGGCGCGCCCCACGCGTCCTCCCCGGACGCGAAGGTGCGCCCGAGCAGGGCACGCGTGCCGAGGATGTCGAGCAGGTTGGCGCTCACCCAGGCGCTCGGCACGCGCTCCGGGTCGGCCCCGGGCCGGGTGAGGCTCATCGTGCCGTCGGCGAGTGCGGCCAGCCCGGTGAACGAGGTGCTCTGCGCGCGCCAGTCCAGGAAGTTGGGCGGTGCGACGGTGTTGCGGCTCCCCTGGTACGTCTCGAAGATGCGCACCAGCTGCTCCGGCTGCGCGTAGGGCAGCGGGCGCAGGAGCACGCCGTAGACGACGCTGAAGATGGCCGTGTTGGCGCCGATGCCGAGCGCCAGGGTGAGCAGCGCGACCGCAGCGAAGGCCGGGGCGGCACGCAGCTGGCGGAGCGCGTAGCGCGCGTCGTGCGCCAGCTCCTCCAGCCAGGTGACGAGGCGCACCCGGCGCGCCCCGCCGGCGTCCTGCGTGCGGCAGTAGCGGCGCGTGTACTCCAGGTCGCCGAAGCGGCGCGCCGCCTCGGCGTGCGCGGCATCGGGCGTCCAGCCCTGCGCGACCAGCTCCTGCGCGCAGGCCTGGAGGTGGAACTCGAGCTCGGCGTCCACGTCAGCGGCACGGCGCGCGGCGTCGCGCGCGGGCAGACGGAAGCGGCGGGACCGGGGGTCGGGCGTCATGACTCGTCTCCAGCGGCCTGTGGCCACAGCATGTGAGGGGAGCGACGCGTCGGCCGCGGGGCAGGGGTCGAATCATCCCGACGCTCGGCCCCGCGGGACGACGGCTACGCGCCGCGCTCGGCCGTCTCCAGCACCTTGAACACCGCGGCGGCGTACTCCCGCCAGGTGGCCGCCTCGGCGCGGAGCTGGCGCCGGCCGGCGGTGGTGAGGCGGTAGTACTTGGCGCGGCGGTTGTTCTCGGAGAGCCCCCACTCCGCCTCGATCCACCCCTTGCGCTCCAGGCGGTGCAGCGCCTGGTAGAGCGCGGCATCCTCCACGGCGAGCACGTCGTCGGTGCGCTGACGGATCCAGCGGCTGACGGCGTAGCCGTGCATGGGCCCCCAGGAGAGCGTCTTCAGGATGAGGACGTCGAGCGTCCCCTGCAGCAGGTCGAGCGGCTCGCGCGGCACGTTTCCCCTCACCAAGTGTGGTGAGCAGGATGCGGTCGCGCACGCCGCCTGTCAAGACGGGCGCGCGCCACGGCCGCCGGCACGCGCCGGCGGTCGCGTCAGAGCCGCTCGGGCTCCGCGACGGTGCGCGCGTCGCGCACGTTCCCCGTGTTCAGCGTGCCGGCGGGCTCGAAGAGGAGCACCTCCGCCTCCTCGTCCGCCACGGGCCGGTGCTCCACGCCGCGCGGCACGATGAGGAACTCGCCCGCCTCCAAGTCGATGGCGCGGTCGCGCAGCTCCATGCGGAAGCGGCCGCGCACGACGAGGAAGAGCTCGTCCTCGTGCTCGTGATGGTGCCAGACGAAGGGGCCGGCGAGCCGGACGAGCTTCACCTGCTGCCCGTTGAGCTCCCCCACCACCTTCGGCTGCCAGGGCGCCGAGAACTGCGCCAGCTTCTCGGCCAGGTTCACCTTCGTCAGCGGCTGCTCTCTCGCTCGTCGCGGCTCCATGATCGGTGCGCCTCCGGCGCGTCGTGACGGGATGGGAACGGGGCGGGC
>DASTRO010000257.1:0-45507 GCA_035761165.1 Gemmatimonadaceae bacterium
CTCGAGCTGGCGATGAGCGAGGCGCGCGAGCTGGGGCACAGCTACGTGGGCACCGAGCACCTGCTGCTCGGGCTCCTGCGCGAGGAGAAGGGGATCGCCGCCCAGGTCCTCACCGATGCGTCGGTGAACCTGGAGGCCGCCCGCGCCGAGACGCTCCGGCTGCTCGGCACCGAGGCGCCGGGCGCCACCGCGCAGCAGGCCGGGGCGACGCCCCCGAGCGGCGCGTCGGCCCCGAAGGGGGACAAGAAGTCCAAGACCCCCGCGCTCGACCACTTCTGCCGCGATCTCACGCAGCTCGCCGCCGAGGGACAGCTCGATCCGACCATCGGCCGCGGCAAGGAGATCGAGCGCGTGATGGAGGTGCTCACGCGTCGCAAGAAGAACAACCCGGTGCTGATCGGCGAGCCGGGCGTCGGCAAGACGGCCATCGTCGAGGGGCTGGCGCAGCTGATCGCCACCGGCGACTGCCCGGACTCGCTGCGCGAGCACCGCGTGCTGTCGCTGGACATGGCGGCGGTGATCGCCGGGACCAAGTACCGTGGCCAGTTCGAGGAGCGGCTGAAGGCGGTGATGAACGAGATCGCGCAGAACAAGAACGTGATCCTCTTCATCGACGAGCTGCACACGCTCGTCGGCGCCGGCGCGGCCGAGGGGGCCATCGACGCGAGCAACATGCTGAAACCCGCGCTGGCCCGCGGCGAGCTGCAGTGCGTCGGGGCGTCGACGCTCAACGAGTACCGCAAGTACATCGAGAAGGACGGCGCGCTGGAGCGCCGCTTCCAGACCGTGATCGTCGATCCGCCCTCGGTGGAGGAGACGGTCGAGATCCTCAAGGGGCTGCGGAACAAGTACGAGGACCATCACCGCGTCACCATCCCCGACATGACGCTCCTCTCGGCGGCCAAGCTGTCGGAGCGCTACATCACCGACCGGTTCCTGCCCGACAAGGCGATCGACGTGATCGACGAGGCGGGGGCGCGGGCGCGGCTCGCGGCGCAGGCGCCGCCGCCGGAGGTGGCCGCGCTCAAGGAGCAGCTGGAGAAGGTGAACGGGGACAAGGAGGCCGCGGTCCGCGACCAGAACTTCGAGCGCGCGGCCGCCCTCCGCGACACCGAGCGCGAGCTGCAGGGGGAGATCCGCAAGCAGCAGGAGGAGTGGGAGAAGCGGCGCCAGTCGCATCGCCCCGCCCTCGGCGAGGAGGACATCGCGTTCATCGTCAGCCGCTGGACGGGGATCCCGGTCACGCGCCTGCAGGAGGCGGAGACCTCGCGCCTGCTCCGGATGGAGGAGGAGCTGCATGGCGCGGTGGTGGGGCAGGAGGAGGCCATCCGGGCGCTCGCCCGCTCGATCCGGCGGAGCCGCGCCGGGCTCAAGGACCCCAAGCGGCCGATCGGTTCCTTCATCTTCTGCGGCCCCACGGGCGTCGGGAAGACGGAGGTGGCGCGGCAGCTGGCCAAGTTCCTCTTCAACGACAGCACGGCGCTCATCCGCGTGGACATGAGCGAGTACATGGAGAAGTTCTCCGTGTCGCGGCTCATCGGCGCGCCGCCGGGCTACGTCGGCTACGAGGACTCGGGGACGCTCACCAAGGCGGTGCGGCGGAAGCCGTACTCGGTGATCCTGCTCGACGAGATCGAGAAGGCGCACCCGGACGTCTTCAACATCCTGCTGCAGGTGCTCGACGAGGGTCACCTGACGGACAACTACGGCCGGGTGATCGACTTCAAGAACACCGTCGTCATCATGACGTCGAACGTCGGCGCCCGGGACATCGGCAAGGGGAAGACGCTCGGCTTCACGACGGGCGACGCGCAGGCCAGCTTCGAGCGGATCGCGACGAAGGTGAAGGAGGAGCTCAACCACGTCTTCAACCCGGAGTTCCTCAACCGGCTGGACGACGTCATCGTTTTCCACCCGCTGTCCAAGGAGCACATCGCGCAGATCGTGGCGATCCTGCTCAAGGACGTGCAGCGGCGGCTGGGGGAGGAGGAGCTCACGCTCCGGCTCACCGACGCGGCCAGCGACTTCCTGGCCACGCACGGCTACGACGAGGCGTTCGGGGCGCGGCCGCTGAAGCGCGCCATCCAGCGCTACGTCGAGGACCCGCTGTCGGAGAAGATCCTGACGGGCGAGTTCGCGAAGGGCGACGAGATCGAGGTCGACGTGGCCGCCGAGGGCGGCAAGCTCGAGTTCCGCGTCCTGACCAGCACCACGAACGCCTGACGCCTCCGGGCGTCCCCTCTCGCGCGGCCGGCCGGGTCTGGTAGTGAACCCGGCCGGCCGCCGTGTGTATATTTCCCGACCATGCATCGCACCTGGCTCTCCGGGCTCGCCGCCCTCCTCGTGGCGGGCGCCTCCGCTTCTGCCCAGGAGCCCGCCGCCCCCGCGGCGGGCGTCTGCGCCACGCCCGATACCCTCGTCGTCATCGGCACCGAGCGCGTGACCGACGCCGCCGTGCGGGCACAGGTCGGCTTCACACCGGGACAGACGATGAGCGTGCCGGACCTGCAGCGCGCGATCCGCGCGCTCTACGGTACCGGCCAGTTCGCCGACGTCCGCTTCGCCTGCGTCGTCCGGCCGGAGGGAGGGAGCACGCTGCGGCTCACCCTGCGCGAGCACCCCCTGGTCGGTCAGATCCGCGTCGAGGGCACGGACGAGCTCTCCCAGAGCACCGTCCGCGACCGGATCACGATCGCCGAGGGTGCCCCCGTGAATCCGGCGCTGGTGGCCAGCTCGGCGGCGGCCATCGACTCGGCCTACGAGGCCAAGGGACTCTACCTGTCGCAGGTCGACGTCGACTCCACGGTCAACGGCGACCGGATCGACCTGACCTTCCGGGTGACCGAGGGCGGCCGCATCGCGATCAGCGGCGTCGACATCGTGGGCAACGAGCACATCCCGGGCGAGGAGCTGGTCGGGGCGATGAACGCCAAGCCCGAGGGCTTCTGGTGGTTCCGGCCCGGGAAGTTCGACCAGACCGAGCTGGCGGCCGACGTCGGGCAGCGCCTGCCGGAGCTGTATGCGAGCCGCGGCTACATCGACGCCGTGGTGACGCAGGATACCGTGATCATCGACCGCCGCCGCGGGAAGGCGCTGATCCGCCTGAACGTCGACGAGGGACCCCAGTATCGCGTGGGGCGCTTCGACATCGTCGGCAACCAGCGCTTCTCCACCGAGGACGTGCGGGCCTACTACCCCTTCGGGGACGAGGGGCCGACGCTGGGCGAGCGGGTGACCGACCTGCTCTTCCGCCGGCACCGCGAGGAGGGGGTCTTCGACCAGGCCGAGTGGACGGACGCGACGAACCAGCTGCTCGAGGCGTACAGCAACGAGGGCTACATCTTCGCCAACGTCACGCCGGTGGTGGAGCGCACGTTCGTCGGGCCCGACTCGGTGCCGACGGTGAACCTCCGCTGGGACATCGTGGAGCGGAACCCGGCGATCGTCAATCGGGTGGAGATCGTCGGCAACGACTACACCGAGGAGGCGTGCATCCGGCGGCAGCTGCTGGTGGTGCCGGGCGCCGTCTTCAACCGCGACCGGCTGATCCGCAGCTATCAGAGCATCAGCAACCTGGGCTTCTTCGAGTCGCCGCTGCCGAGCCCGGACGTCCGCCAGTCGACCGACGGTGACGAGGGCGACGTCGACGTCATCTTCACCGTGAAGGAGAAGCGCACCGGGGCGGTGAACTTCGGCGCCTCGATGGGTGAGGGGACGGGTGTCGGCGGCTTCATCCAGCTCGACCAGCCGAACCTCTTCGGGCAGTGCAAGCGCGGCTCGATCGCCTGGCAGTTCGGGCGCTACATCAACGACGCGAACATCACCTACACCGATCCGGCCATCCGCGGCTCGCTCATCTCGGGGACGGTGCAGGCGTACAACACGCGCTCGCGGTACTACATCGGCGACCTGGGGCGCAGCACGCGGCGCGGCGGCTCGATCCGCTTCGGCTTCCCGATCATGGGCTCGCAGTTCACGCGTGCGTTCGTCTCGTACGGCGGCGAGTCGGTGAAGTTCGGCTCCGAGGGGCTGCTGGGCGACATCGGCCAGTCGATCTACACGGGGAGCTCGTTCCGCTCCACGCTGGGGCTGGACCTGACGCGCGACACGCGCGTCGGGCTGCCGTTCCCGGTGGCGGGCAGCTCGCAGAGCCTCTCCGCCCAGTTCAACGGCGGGCCGCTGGGCGGCAACACGGATTTCCAGCGGTACACGGGGGAGCTGAAGGCCTACGCCCCGGTGGGCAGCATCGGCAGCGACGCGCCCGGCTCGCAGCCGATGGAGTTCGTGCTCGGGCTCACCGCCCGTGCCGGCGTGCTGGTGGGCGATCCGGGACAGTTCTTCTTCTCGCAGCAGTTCGCCCTGGGCGGCGTGCAGTTCGGGGAGCAGCTGCGCGGCTACCCGGAGTTCTCGATCACGCCCAACGGCTTCATCGACTCCACGGACACGTACCAGGCCTCGCGGAACTCCTTCGGCAACGCCTTCTTCACCACGACGGCGGAGTTCGGGCTGCGCCTCAATTCGTCGGTGTACGTCAACACGTTCTTCGACGCCGGCAACGTCTGGCGTCACGCCACCGACTTCAACCCCACGCGGCTCTTCCGCGGCGCCGGCTTCGGTGCCTCGGTCGTGACGCCGCTTGGGCCACTCGGGTTGGACTACGCGTACGGCTTCGACCGAACCGTCCGCGATCCCGTGACGGGGATCGTGCGTCCCGCGCCGAAGTGGCAATTCCACTTTAGACTTGGACAGCTGTTCTAAGCGGGAGCAATCATGCGTCAGGTCACACGTTCCATGCTCGTCGCCCTCGCCACGGTCGTGGCGGCCGCCGGCGCCACCGGCACCGCCGGCGCGCAGGGCAAGATCGGCTACGTCAACACGCAGGCGGTGATCGCGCAGACGCCGGCGCGGGCGACGGCCGAGGCGGAGTTCAACAAGCGCTTCGCGCCGCTCAACGCCGAGGCGCAGAAGATGGACTCCACGTGGAAGTCCATGCTCGCCGCGTTCGCGCGTGACACGACGCTGCAGCCGTCGCAGCGCGAGGCCAAGGCGCAGCAGCTGCAGCAGCAGCAGACGCAGTTCCAGACGCGCATGCAGGCGATCGAGGACAGCGCGGCCGCGCTCCGTCAGCGGCTGATGCAGCCGATCATGCAGCAGCTGGAGAAGGCGCTGGAGGACGTGCGGAAGGAGGGCGGCTACGCGATCATCTTCGACGTCGGCCAGCAGGGGGCCGCCCCGATCGTCGCCGCCGACACGACGCTCGACGTCACGGCGCGCGTGATCGCCAAGATGAAGTCGATGCCGGCGCCGGCGTCGGGTACGGCGAGCGCGCCCAGCGCGGCACGTCCGCAGGCCACCGGTCCGGTCGCCGCGCCTGCCGGCGCGACCACCCGGCCGCCGTCGCGGCGGTGACGGCCGTCGGCCGTCCCACCGACGACAGTACCGACTCGCCCGTGGTTCGATCGTTGACCGCGGGCGAGATCGCGCGTCTGGTCCAGGGTGAGCTGCGCGGCGACGCGTCGGCCACCGTGCACGCCGTCGCGCCGCTGCACCGGGCCGGGGCGGGGGAGCTCAGCTTCCTCGCCTCGGCGCGTTATGCCGACGTGGCCGCGACGTCCAGCGCGTCGGTGCTGCTCGTCGCCCCGGAGCTGGCCGACACCCCCGGCGCGGCGCCGGCGCGGATCGTGGTCGAGCGCCCGCACGACGCGGTGCTCACGCTCCTCCCGCTGCTCTACGCCGCGCCCCCGCGCCGTGCCGGCATCGACCCCACCGCCCGTTTCGGCCGCGGCGTCCGGCTCGGTGCCGACGTCACCGTGGAGGCCTACGCGGTGATCGGCGACGACGTCGTGCTCGGCGACCGCGCGTGGGTGGGCTCGCACGCGGTGGTGGGGGCCGCGGTGGAGATCGGTGCGGACTCGCGCCTCTACCCGCACGTGACCTGCTACACGGGCACCCGCGTGGGCCAGCGGGTGCTGGTACACGCCGGTGCGCGGCTGGGGAGCGACGGCTTCGGCTACGTGTACCGCGAGGGGGCGCACGTGAAGATCCCGCACGTCGGCCGCTGCCTGATCGACGACGACGTGGAGATCGGCGCCAACACGACGATCGACCGGGGCAGCGTGGACGACACGCGGGTGGGCGCGGGCACGAAGATCGACAACCTCGTGCATCTCGCGCACAACGTGCACGTCGGCCGTCTCTGCCTCATCATGGCGCAGGTGGGCGTGGCCGGCTCCACGCGCATCGAGGACGGGGCCATCCTCGCCGGGCAGGCGGGGATCGCGGGCCACGTGACCATCGGCCGGGGCGCCCGCGTGGCCGCACAGGCCGGGGTCTTCGGCGACGTCCCGGCCGGGGAGTCGTGGTCCGGGTATCCGGCGCGTCCGCATCGCCAGTCGCTGCGGGGCTCGGCCGCGCTCCAGCGCCTGCCGGAGCTGCTGAAGCCGCTGGAGCGGCTGCTGCGCGAGCGGGAGGGCTCGTCGTCGTGAGCGCGCGCGCCACGATCGCCCAGCCCGTGAGCGTGGACGGGGTGGGGCTCCACCTCGGGCATGTCTGCAGTCTCACCTTCCGCCCGGCGCCGGCCGGCACGGGACGCGTCTTCGTGCGCACCGACCTCGCCGGCGCCCCACGCACGCCGGCGCTGGCCGACCACGCCGAGGCGGCCGAGCGTCGCACCCAACTCGGCCGTGGTGAGGACGCCCTGCACACCGTGGAGCACGTGCTGGCCGCCGTGATGGCGGCGGAGCTCGACGACCTGCTGATCGAGATGGACGCCCCAGAGCCGCCGGTGCTCGATGGGAGCAGCCGCGGCTTCGTCGAGGCGCTGGAGGCGGCGGGACGGGTGGAGCTGGATGCACCGGCGGCCGAGCTGCACCTGGCCCGACCGGTGCGCGTGACGGACGGCGCCTCCGTCTACGAGGCGCACCCGGCCGACGAGCTCCGGCTCGAGGTGTCGATCGAGTTTCCCCACCCGCTGATCGGGCGGCAGGCCATCGACCTGACCGTGACGCCGGCCTCGTTCGCCGCCGAGCTGGCGTCGGCGCGCACGTTCGGCTTCGTCCACGAGGTCGAGGCGCTGCAGGCGAAGGGGCTGATCCGCGGGGCGTCCACCGCCAACGCGGTGGTGCTCGGCCCCGAGGGCGTGGTGGACAACGCGACGCGGTGGCCGGACGAGTTCGTGCGCCACAAGGCGCTCGACTGCGTCGGCGACCTGGCGCTGGCGGGGCGGCGCGTGTGCGCCCGCGTCGTGGCGGACCGCCCCAGCCACCGCGGCACTCTCATGCTCGTGCGCGCGATGCTCGCGCAGGCGGCCGCGCCTCGCCCGCGGCACACTGTCTAGGAGACGACCTTGTACGGCATCGAAGACATCATGAAGGTGCTCCCGCACCGCTATCCGTTCCTGCTGGTGGACCGCATCCTCGAGATCGAGGAGCGGTCGCGGATCGTGGGGCTGAAGAACGTCACGATCAACGAGCCGTTCTTCCAGGGGCACTTCCCCGGCCATCCCATCATGCCCGGCGTCCTCATCATCGAGGCGATGGCGCAGGTGGGGGGCATGCTGCTCATGGGCTCCGTGGAGGACCCGGAGAGCAAGGTGGTCTACTTCATGTCGCTGGACAACGTGAAGTTCCGCCGGCCGGTGAAGCCGGGCGATCAGATCATCTTCGAGCTGGACCTGACGCAGATCCGCGGCCCGGTGTGCAAGATGCGCGGTGTCGCCAGGGTGGACGGCGAGGTGGTGGCCGAGGCGGACATGGCCGCGATGGTCCGCGACAGATGAGCAGCCGGATCCATCCGACCGCAGTCGTCGACGACGGCGCGGTGCTCGGTGCGGATGTGCAGGTGGGGCCGTACGCCATCGTCGGACCGGGCTGCGAGGTGGGGGACGGCTGCGTGCTCGGGCCACGCGCCACGCTGGAGCGCAACGTCAAGCTGGGCCGCGAGGTGAAGGTCGGCATCGGCTCCGTGCTGGGCGGCGATCCACAGGACCTCAAGTACCGCGGCGAGGAGACGACCGTCGAGATCGGCGACGGCACGGTGGTGCGCGAGTACGCCACCATCAACCGCGGCACCAGCCAGTCGTTCAAGACCACGGTGGGCAAGGGCAGCTTCGTCATGTCGTACGTGCACCTGGGCCACGACTGCCACGTGGGCGACGGCGTCATCCTGTCGAACGCCGTGCAGCTGGCCGGCCATGTGACGGTGGAGGACCGCGCCATCATCTCCGGCGTCTCCGCCGTGCACCAGTTCGCGCGCATCGGCCGCCACGCCTTCGTGGGCGGCTGCTCGCGGGTGGCGAAGGACGTCCCGCCCTTCCTGAAGGCGGTGGGGAATCCGGTGCGGCTCTACGGCCTCAACAGCGTGGGGCTACAGCGGAGCGGCTTCTCGGCGGACGTGGTCCGGGAGCTGAAGCGCGCCTACCGGCTGCTCTTCCGCTCGGACCTCAACGTCTCGCAGGCGCTGGAACGGGCACGGGCCGAGCTGCAGCCGCTGCCCGAAGTGGAGTACTTCCTCGACTTCATCGAGGAGAGCCAGCGGGGGATCGGATTCTGAGCGACCTGCGCATCGGCGTGGCCGGCGCCGGCGGGCTCGGCTACCATCACATCCGCATCCTGCGCGACGTGCCCGGCGTGGCGCTGGCGGGCTTCGTCGACACGCGGCCCGAGCGCGCCGCACAGGTGGCGGCAGAGCTGGGCGTGCGCGCCTTCCCCACGCTGGACGCGCTGCTCGACGAGGTGGATGCGCTCACCGTGGTGGTGCCGACGCCGGCGCATCACGAGGTCGCGACGGCCGCGCTGCGGCGCGGCAAGCACCTGCTGATCGAGAAGCCGATCGCGGCGAGCATCGCCGAGGCGGACGAGATCGTCGCGCTGGCCGAGCGCGCTGGCGTGGTGGTGCAGACGGGGCACGTGGAGCGCTTCAACCGCGCGATCCGCGCCGCGCAGCCGTACGTGGACGAGCCACGGTTCATCGAGGTGGAGCGGCTGGCGCCGTTCAATCCGCGCGGCAGCGACGTGGCGGTGGTGCTCGACCTCATGATCCACGACCTGGACCTGGTGCGCGTGCTCGTCGGTGGCGCCGTGGAGGACGTGCGCGCCGTGGGCGTGCCGGTGCTCACGCCGTCGGTGGACATCGCCAATGCCCGGCTCGCCTTCGCCTCGGGCGCCGTGGCCAACATCACGGCGAGCCGCGTGTCGCGCGACCGCACGCGCAAGCTGCGCCTCTTCCAGCGCAGCGGCTACCTGTCGCTCGACCTCGCCGCCGGGCGGGGGATGTTCTACCGTCTGCGGGGCGAGCTGGATGCGGCGGCACTGGCGGCGCTCGCCGGCGGCCCGCTGGAGCTGGCGTCGTACATGGAGGCGGTGCCGCTCGAGGCGCCCGAGGCGGAGCCGCTGCGGCTGGAGTTCGAGAGCTTCGTCGACGCGGTGCGCGGCCGCGCGCCGGTGGTGGTGAGCGGCCGCGACGGTCGCGACGCGCTGGAGATCGCGCTGCGCATCGTGCGCGAGATCGAGCGGACGCTGCCCGCGCTGCGCGGCGATGGCGTCCCGGATCGCGCGGGGGCGCCGTGAGGGGCACGGCCTCGCGGCGGCGGTGAGCGGCGCGGTGAGCGAGGGCGCGGTACGCGAGGGCGCGGCGGGAGAGATCCTCATCGTCGCCGGCGAGGCTTCGGCGGACCTGCACGCGTCCCGCGTGGTGCGCGAGCTGCGGGCGCGTGGGTCGGCGCTTCGCTTCGCCGGCATCGGCGGCGACCGCCTGCGTGCCGAGGGGGTGGAGCTGGTGGAGCACGCGGAGCGGCTGGCGGTGATGGGCTTCCTCGAGGTGCTGCGCCACGTGCCCGCGCATTACCGACTCCTGCGTCAGCTGCAGCGCCGGCTCGCCAGCGGCCGGGTGAAGCTGCTGCTCCTACTCGACTATCCCGGCTTCAACATGAAGCTGGCCGCCGCCGCGCATCGGCTCGGCGTGCCGGTGCTCTACTACATCACGCCGCAGGTGTGGGCGTGGGGCGCGAAGCGCATCCCGGTGCTGGCGCGCATCGTCACCAAGGCGGCCGTCATCTTCCGCTTCGAGGAGGAGCTGCTGCGCGCGCGCGGCGTGGACGCGACCTTCGTGGGACACCCGCTGCTCGACCGCATGGCGGACCTGCCGACGCGTGACGAGGCCCTCGCCCGTCTGGGGCTCGACGGCGCGCGGCCGGTGCTGGCGCTCTTCCCGGGCAGCCGCGCGCAGGAGATCGCGCGTCACCTGGACGACTTCGTCGCCACGGCGCGCGAGCTGGAGCGGCGGTATCCTGGGCTGCAGGTGGTGGTGAGCGGGGCGCCCACCGTGCGCCTCGATCGGGCGCGCTGTCCGTATCCGGTGGTGAGCGACGCGTCCGGCACGGTGTTCCGCGCGGCGACGGCGGCGATGTGCAAGAGCGGCACGACGACGCTCGAGGCGGCGGTGGCGGGATGCCCCCTCGTGGTCGCGTACCGGACCAGCCCGATCACCTACCGGCTCGCGCGACGCGTGGTGAAGATCCCGCACATCGGGCTCGTGAACATCGTGGCCGGACGCGAGGTGGCGCGGGAATTCGTCCAGGACGCGCTGCAGCCGGCGTCGGTGGCCGACGCGCTGCAGCCGCTGCTCCGCGAGGGCGACCCGGTGCGCGAGGCGATGCTGGCGCGCCTGGCCGAGGTGCGCGCGCAGCTCGGCACGCCCGGGGCGGCGGCGCGCGTGGCCGACCTGGCGACGGAGCTGATCCAGTGAGCCCGACTCGCGTCGCGCGTGCTGGCGCCGCGCCCGACGCGGCGAAGGCGGCGGCCCGCGAGCGACGTGTGCGCCGCGCCGTGCGCGCTGGCATCGCGTTGCTCCACGCCCTCGCCCGCACCTGGCGAATCCGCTGCGCGAACGACGCCGTGCTGCGCGACCTGCGCGCGGCGCGCCAGCCGGTGCTCTTCGCCTGCTGGCACGGCGAGCTGCTCCCGCTGCTCTGGTACCATCGCGACCAGGGGATCAGCGTGCTGGTGAGCGAGCACAGCGACGGCGAGATCATCGCGCGCATCGCCCAGCGGCTCGGCTTCGGCGCGGTCCGGGGCTCCACCTCCCGCGGCGGTGGGCGCGCCCTGCTCGCCATGGTCCGCGTACTGGGCCAGGGGGGCGACGTGGCGGTCACGCCGGACGGGCCGCGCGGGCCGGCTCACAGCTTCGCGCCGGGCGCGCTGATCGCCGCCCAGCGGGCCGGGGTGCCGATCCTGCCGACGCGGATCCACGTCGACCGCGCCTGGCGGCTGCGCAGCTGGGATCGCTTCGTGATCCCCAAGCCCTTCGCGCGGGTGACGATCGCGTACGGTCCTCCCACCCGCGTCGCAGCCGAGACGATGCGGGACGCGGCCGAGGAGACGGCCCGGTTCGCGGCGCTGCAGGAGGAGGCGGGTCGGGTAGCGGCGCGGGCGGCCGGCGCGGGCTGACGGGCGTGCGCGAACGGCTGGCGGAGCGGATCTGGTTCGGTGCCGATGTGCCGGCGCGCCTGGCGCGAGCGGCGCTCGCGCCGCTCGGCTGGATCTACGGCGGCGCGAGCGGCCTGCGCAACATGCTCTACGACAGCGGCGCGCTGCCGGCCCGCGAGCTGGCGCTCCCGGCCGTGAGCATCGGGAATCTGACCGTCGGGGGCACGGGCAAGACCCCGGTGGCCGCGGAGGTGGCCCGGCGGCTGGCCGCGCGCGGCGCCCGGCCGGCCATCGTGCTGCGCGGCTACGGCGGGGACGAGCCGCTGGTGCACGAGCGGCTCAATCCCGGGATCGTGGTCGTCGCCACGCCGGATCGCGTGGCCGGCGCGCGTGAGGCGCGGCGGCGCGGCGCCGACGCGGTGGTGCTGGACGACGCATTCCAGCACCGCCGGGCCGCCCGGCTGGCCGACATCGTCCTCCTCAGCGCGGATCGCTGGGGGAGCGGCCGCCGGCACGCCCTTCCCGCCGGCCCGTGGCGCGAGTCGCTGCGGGCGTTGCGCCGGGCCTCGCTCGTCGTCGTCACGCGCAAGGCGGCCGACGACGCCGTGGTACGCACCCTCGTGGAGACCTGCCACCGCGTCGCCGACGTTCCCGTCGCGGTCGCGCGCCTGGCGCCGGGCGGGCTGGCGAGCGCCGGGGATGACACGCACCGCCCGGTGGCGGCACTGCACGACGCACGCGTGCTGGCCATTGCCGCCATCGGCGACCCCGCGGCCTTCCTCCGGCAGCTGGGCGCGCTCGGCGCGCGGGTGACGCCACGGATCTTCGGTGATCATCATCACTTTGCCCGTGCGGAGGTGACCACCCTCGCGCGAGAGGCCGCGGCTCACGACCTGGTCGTCTGCACGCTCAAGGACGCCGTGAAGCTCGCGCCGCTCTGGCCTCGCGCGGCCCCATGCTTGTGGTATGTTTCACAGGCGGTCAGCTTCGAGGCCGGCGAGCCCGACCTCGATCGGTTGCTCGGCCGCCTGATCGACGCCCGACCCCCGACCCTCACCTAACGCGCCGGCACTGCCGGCTTCCGCCCATCATGGCCTCCGACCTTCGGCTTCCCACGCACACCATCGTCCGGCCGGACAAGGACCGGTTCCTCAACGAGGACAATCCCTTCGAGGCGATGATGTCGCGCTTCGACCGCGCCGCCGAGCTGCTCGACCTGGAACCCGGCCTCTACAAGATCCTGCGGCATCCGGAGAAGCAGCTCACCGTGTCGATCCCCGTCCTCATGGACAACGGCGAGGTCGAGGTGTTCACGGGCTACCGGGTGCTCTACAACACCTCGCGGGGGCCGGCCAAGGGCGGCATCCGCTTCGACATGCAGGTGACGCTGGAGGAGGTCACCGCGCTGGCCGCCTGGATGACGTGGAAGTGCGCCGTCGTCAACCTGCCGTTCGGCGGCGCCAAGGGCGGGGTGATCTGCGACCCGCTGACGATGAGCGTGGGCGAGCTCGAGCGGCTGACGCGCCGCTACACGGCCAACATCATCAAGTCGCTCGGACCCGATTCCGACGTGCCGGCGCCCGACGTGAACACGAACGAGCGGGTGATGGCGTGGGTGATGGACACCTATTCCATGCACACGGGCCACACCGTCACCGGCGTGGTGACCGGCAAGCCGGTGGAGATGGGCGGCTCGCTCGGGCGGCGCGAGGCCACCGGCCGGGGCGTGATGTTCATGGCCAAGGAGGCGCTCACCCAGCTCGGGATGCCGGTGCAGGGGTGTACGGTGGCCGTCCAGGGCTTCGGCAACGTCGGCTCGGTGGCCGCGTCGCTGCTCGCCCACGAGGGGTGCCGCATCGTCGCCATCGGCGACCGCTCGGGCTCCTACTACAACGCCGAGGGGATCGACGTCGCCGCCGCCGTCGCCCACGTGAAGAAGCACCGCTCGCTGGACGGCTTCGACGGCGGCGACACGATCAGCAGCGACGAGCTGCTCACGGCGGACGTGGACGTCCTGGTGCCGGCGGCACTCGAGAACGTCATCACCTCCAAGAACGCCGCGCGGATCCGCGCCCGCATCATCGTGGAGGGGGCGAACGGGCCCACCACCGCGGGCGCCGACTCCATCCTCGAGGAGAAGGGGATCTTCATCGTCCCCGACATCCTGGCCAACGCGGGCGGCGTCACGGTCTCGTACTTCGAGTGGGTGCAGGACCGCGCCGGCTACTTCTGGCCCGAGGACGTCGTCAACGACCGGCTGCGCGAGATCATGACGCGCGGCTTCGCCGACGTCTTCAACCTGGCGCGCGAGCACAAGGTGAACATGCGCACGGCCGCGTACATGCTCGCCATCAGCCGCGTCGCCACCGTGCACCGGCTGCGCGGCATCTACGCCTGAGGGGCGCGTGGCCGGGACGCGGGCGCACCACGGACGGTCGGGCTGATGCAGATCGACGTGGCGGTCGTCGGCCGGACGCGTGACCCGCTCGCCGGCGCCGTGGCCGAGTACGAGGGGCGGGCGGCGCGCTACTGGTCGCTGAACGTGCACGAGGTGCGCGAGGAGTCCGCGCGCGCCTCGACGGCGGACGTGGTGCGGCGCCGCGAGGGAGAGCGGCTCCTCGAGCGCGTGCCGGCGAGCGCACAGCTCGTCGTCTGCGACGAGCGGGGCGTGGCGCTCTCCTCGCGGCAGTTCGCCGACTGGCTCGGCGAGCGTCGCGACCGGGCCCAGGACGTCGCCTTCGCCATCGGCGGCGCGTACGGGCTCGACGCGCCGCTCCGCTCGCGCGCCTCGCTCGTGCTGGCGCTGGCGCACTGGACGATGCCGCACGAGCTCGCCCGCCTCGTGCTCGTGGAGCAACTCTATCGCGCCGGGACGCTGCTGCGCGGCGAGCCGTACCACAAGTGAGCCGCACGATGTCCACGTCGCACGATGCGGGGCGGCTGCTGCCGGAGGTGCGGACCGAGCCGTTGGGTGGTGGTGCGCTCGTGCGCGCGCTCCTGGGCGACGAGGCACCCGGTTGGTACGAGCCGCTCCCGCGCGGCACGCACGGGTGGGCGACGCGCGCGCAGGAGGTGCGCGGCGGTCATGCGCTGCGCGGCTGGCACGGTGCGCTCGCGCCGGCGTTCGCGGCGCGCGGCGCGGCGGCGGAGCGCCTCGCCCGCGCGGCCGACGGGGCCGGCATCGTCGTGACCACCGGTCAGCAGCCGGGGCTCTTCGGCGGGCCGATCTACACCTGGTCCAAGGCACTCAGCGCGCTCGCCCTGGCGGACGCCATTCAGGCGACCACCGGGATTCCCACTGCCCCGGTGTTCTGGGCCGCCACCGACGACGCCGACTTCGTAGAGGCGGCGAGCACCTGGATCGCGCTACCCACGGGCGCCGAGCGTCTCACCCTCCCGCAGACGCCGCTCGAGGGACGACCGATGGCGGAGGTCCCGCTCGGCGATGTGCACGACCTGCTCGAGCGGCTGATGGCTGCCGCGGGCTCCGCGGCCCACCGAGCGCCGCTCGAAGCCGCCGCGCGGAGCTACGCGCCTGACGCCACGGTGGGCGGGGCGTACGTCGCGCTGCTGCGCGAGCTCCTCGAGCCGCTCGGCATCGCCGTCCTGGACGTGTCGCATCCCGCCGCGGTGGCGGCCTCGGCGCCCGTGCTGCGCGGTGCGCTCGACGCCGCGACCTCGCTCGACGAGGCGGTGCGCGAGCGCGCGGCGGCCATCGAGGCTGCGGGCTTCGACGTGCAGGTGCCGTACGTACCGGGTCTCACGCTCGTCGCCGCGCGCACGCCGGATGGCGGGAAGACGCGTGTGCCACTTCCCGATGCCGCGCGTGTCGCCGCCGACGTGCAGGCGGTGCTCGGCACCACGGTACTGCTGCGGCCGGTCGTCGAACGCGTGCTGCTGCCGACGGCGGCGTACGTCGCCGGCCCGGGGGAGCTGGCCTATTTCGCCCAGGTGGGCGCCGTGGCGGATGCGATGGGACTGCCGCGACCGCTCGCGGTGCCGCGCTGGTCGTGCACGATCGTCGAGCCGCACGTCGCGCGCATCCTCGAGCGCCTCGGCGTTCGCGCCGAGGAGCTGGCCAACCCGCACGCACCCGAGCGCGCCGTCGCGCAGCGGCTGCTCCCGGCGGCGGTGGCCGGTCCGATCGCCGAGCTGCGCGAGGCCGTGCAGCGCGCCGCGGCGTCGATCGGGGCGGGCGGGGCGGCGCTCCTGCCGCGGGAGGTGGCGGAGGGCTTCGCGCGCCAGCTCGCGCACCGCATCGACCGGCTGGAGCGCCGCTACCGCGCCGCCGTGGCGCGCGCCGGCGCGGCCGAGCTGCGCGACCTCGCCGCCGCCCGCGGCGCGCTCCAGCCGGGCGGCGTGCGGCAGGAGCGCGCGCTCAACCTGCTCCCCCTGCTGGCGCGGCACGGGCCACCGCTGCTCGACGCGATGCTCGACGGCGCGCGGATGCACGCGGCCTCGCTCGTCGGTGGCGCGGCGGAGGGTGCGCACGGCACGCGGCCCGCGGTGGAGGCGGCCGGCCGATGATCGCCGTCCCGGACGCCGTCGCGGCCAAGCTGCCGCACCTGCCCGAGTCTCCGGGCGTCTACCTCTGGAAGGACGCCGCCGGGACGGTGCTCTACGTGGGCAAGGCGAAGCGGCTGCGCTCGCGCGTGCGCAGCTACTTCGCCAGCGACCACCGGGAGAGCCTCAAGACGCGCGCGCTGGTGGCGCAGGTGGCCGACCTCGACACCATCGTCGTGCCCTCGGAGGCGCACGCGCTGATCCTCGAGGCCAACCTGATCAAGGAGTACCGGCCGCGCTTCAACATCGCGCTGCGCGACGACAAGTCGTACCCGTACATCAAGGTCACGCTGCAGGAGCCGTATCCGCGGGTCTTCGTCACGCGGCGACTGCAAAACGACGGGGCGCGCTACTTCGGCCCCTACACCGACGTCGGGGCGATGCGCCGCGCGCTCAACGTGGTGAAGCGCATCTTCACCGTGCGCTCGTGCAACTACGACATGCCGCGCGAGCTCCCGGAGCGCCCTTGCCTGGACCACTCCATCGGCCGCTGCCGCGCGCCGTGCGTGGGGCTGCAGAGCCTGCAGGACTACCGGGCGATGATCGACGAGGTGGTGGCCTTCCTCGACGGCCGTACCGACGAGGTGGTGCGCCGGGTGCGTGAGCGGATGGCGGAGGCCGCGGAGCGCCTGGACTTCGAGCGGGCCGCCGAGCTGCGCGACGCGCTGCAGCACCTGGAGCACATGGAGGAGCCGACCGTCGTGCTGCAGGTGGAGGGGGGCGACCGCGACGTGGTGGGCTACGCCCGCGACGGTGACGACGCCTGCCTGACGATCCTCCGCGTGCGCGGCGGCAAGCTGCTGGCGCGCGACCACCGCTTCATGGAGAACGTCGACGGCGCCGGCGACGCCGAGGTGCTCTCGGCCTACCTGGCGCGCACCTACACGGTGGCCGAGGAGCGCGCGCCGGAGCTGCTCGTCCCCTTCGACTTCGACGACCGCGAGGCGCTGGAGGCGTCGCTCGAGCGCACGCGGGTGGCCGTGCCGCAGCGCGGCCCGCGGCGCGAGCTGGTGGACCTGGCGCAGCAGAACGCGCGGCACCTGCTCGAGGAGTTCAAGCTGGCCAGCGCCGAGACGGAGGAGCGCGCCGCCGACCCGGTCTACGAGTTGGGACGCGCGCTCGGCCTGCAGCGACTGCCACGCGCCTTCGTCTGCTTCGACATCTCCACCGCGCAGGGGACCGACACCGTCGGCTCGTGCGTGTGGTTCGAGAACGGCCGCCCGAAGCGCGCCGAGTACCGCAAGTTCCGCGTGAAGACCGTCGTCGGCACGGACGACTTCGCGTCGATGCACGAGGTGGTGACGCGCTACTTCCAGCGGCGCCGCGACGAGGGAAAGGCGATGCCCGACCTCGTCGTCATCGACGGCGGCAAGGGGCAGCTGGGCGCCGCCCGTGACGCGCTCGTCGCGCTCGGGCTCGAGCCGCTGCCGCTCGTCAGCCTGGCGAAGCGTGAGGAGGAGATCTTCGTGCCGGGCCGCAGCGAGTCGCTGCGCCTCTCCCGGCGCTCACCGGCGCTCCGCCTCCTGCAGCAGGCCCGCGACGAGGCGCACCGCTTCGCCATCACCTACAACCGGCAGCGGCGCACCATGCGCACGGTGACCTCCGAGCTGCTGCAGGTACCGGGCATCGGGCCGGCCAAGCGGCGGCTGCTGCTCTCGCACTTCGGCAGCGTGCAGGGCGTGCGCGAGGCGGGGGAGGAGGCCATCGCCACCCTTCCCGGCTTCAGCCGCACCACCGCGCGCCGTCTGCTCGACGCGCTCGCCCGCTCCTCGCCGACCGCGCCCTCCGCGGATGCGGCGGACGCGCCCGCCGGGCCGGCAGGCGCACCGACGGACGAACCGGCCGCGGCGCGCACCGAATCCGTGCCGCCACAGCCGTCCCCCGACGCTCATCCGTGACGTCCCCTTCACCCGACCCTCCACTTCCGATCCTCACGTGAGTACCTGGACGCTTTCCTGTTCGGCCTGCGGCACCGCGCACGATGCGAGCGGCCGCGTCACCACCTGCACGCAGTGCGGCCAGCCGCTGCTCGCCGCCTACGACGGTGCCGGCGCCCCGGGGCGCGATGCGATCGAGCCCCGTTGGGACATGTGGCGCTACGCCGCCGTGCTGCCGGTGCGCGACGGGGAGACGCCGGTCTCGCTCGGCGAGGGGATGACGCCGCTCGTCGAGGCGCCGGGGCTCGCCCGCGCCATCGGCGTCCGGCGCGTCTGGATCAAGGACGAGGCGATCAACCCGACGGCGTCGTTCAAGGCGCGTGGGCTGAGCGCGGCCGTCACGCGCGCTCGCGGCCAGGGCGTGCCCGGCGTGGTGGTCCCCACCGCCGGCAACGCCGGCGCCGCACTGGCCGCGTACGCCGCCGCGGCCGGCCTGCCGGCCCGCGTCTACGCCCCGGCGACCACGCCCGCACCCATCCTCGCCACCATCGCCGCGCTCGGCGCCGACCTCCAGCTCGTGAACGGCCATATCGGCGACGCCGGGCGGCTGGCGCGCGAGTTCGCGGCCGAGAGCGGCTACTGGGACGTCTCCACGCTGCGCGAGCCGTACCGCGCCGAGGGGAACCGCACGCTGGGCCTCGAGCTCGCCGAGCAGCTCGGCTGGCGGCTTCCCGACGTCGTGGTCTACCCCACCGGCGGCGGCGAGGGGGTCATCGGCATGTGGAAGGCGTTCGGCGAGATGCAGCGCTGGGGGTGGGTGGACGCCGACGCGCCGCTCCCGCGCATGGTGGTGGCGCAGGCCACCGGCTGCGCACCGCTCGTGCGCGCCTTCGAGACGGGCGCCGAGCGGGCCGAGCCGTGGGTGGACCCGGCGACGCACGCCGCCGGGCTGCGCGTGCCGGCTCCGTTGGGTGACCGGCTCGTGCTCCGCGCGCTGCGCGAGACCGGCGGGCTGGCCGGCGCGGCCGACGAGGAGGTGATTCGCGCCGCGACGCGAGAGCTCGCCCGGGCCACCGGCATCGACGCCGCGCCGGAAGGCGGCTGCGCGCTCGCCGTCACGCGGCAACTGGCGGCCGCCGGACGCATCGCCGCCGACGCCGAGGTGGTCATCTACAACACGGGCAGCGGCGCCTCCTACCGCGTCCTCGACTGACCGCCGCCGTTTCGACCTCCTCGATCCGCCCGCCGCAGCCGTGCCCATCGCGATCCTCGACCCGTTCAGCGGCATCTCCGGGGACATGACCCTCGGCGCGCTCGTCGCCGTCGGCCTGGAGCCGGCCTGGCTGGAGGCGCTGCCGGCCACCCTGGGGCTCGAGGACGTGCGCGTGCGGATCCAGGAGGTGATTCGCGGCGAGATCGTCTGTCAGAAGGTGGAGTTCGACATCCCGCCGCAGCCGCACGGCCGGCACATCGCCGAGATCCGGCGCCTCGTCGCCGCGGCCGGCGTGCCGCCCGCCGTGCGCGAGCGCGCCGATCGGGTGTTCACGGCGATCGCGTCGGCCGAGGCCGAGATCCACGGCATGTCGCCCGACGAGGTGCACCTGCACGAGGTCGGCGCGGTGGATGCCATCCTCGACGTGGTCGGGGCGGTGTGGGGGATGGAGCGACTCGGGATCACGGAGGTGTTCTGCGGCCCGCTGTCGGTGGGCGACGGCTTCGTGCGCGCCGCTCATGGCGAGCTGCCGGTGCCGGCGCCGGCCACGTTGAAGCTGCTCGAGGGGCTGCACGTGCGCCCGGGGCCGGAGGGCGCCGGCGAGCTCGTGACGCCGACCGGCGCGGGACTCGTGCGCGTGCTGTCGAGCGGCCCACCGCCGGCCGAGTACGTGCCGTTGCGCAGCGGCTTCGGTGCCGGGAGCCGCAATCCGGTCGGCCGCGCGAACGCCCTCCGCATCGTCCTCGCCGAGCACGTGCCGGCAGCGAGACCGTCGCTCGCAGGGGCGGAATCCGGGGCGGCAGGGCGGGAGTCGCTGGTGCTGCTCGCGGCCGACGTGGACGACATGACGGGCGAGCACCTGGCCCTGGTCGCCGACCAGCTGCGAGCGCGCGGGGCCCTCGACGTGGTCCTGCTCTCGCTGCACATGAAGAAGGGACGGCCCGGTACGCGCATCGAGGTGCTGGCGGGCGCCGCCGATGCCGACGCGCTGGAGCGCGAACTCCTGCAGGGGACGAGCACCATCGGGGTGCGCCGGCATGCGGTGGTGCGCCGCGCGCTTCCGCGGCGCACCGCGAGCGTCACCGTGCTCGGTCACGAGATCCGCCTCAAGGTCGTGACGCTCCCCGACGGCGCCGAGCGGGCCAAGCCCGAGTCCGACGACGTGGCGCGGGTGGCGCGCGAGCTGCGACGCGGCGTGACGGAGGTCACGAATCTCGCGTTCGCGGCGTGGTCGAGCTCGCCACCGGCCAGGAACGCGGATGGTTGCGTCGTGTAGCACTGGCAGGTTGATTTCAGGTCTGGCTCGAGCGACGGGCTCGCCACTCCCGGGTGGCGGCCCGTGCTCCGTCGTGCCATCCCGCGCCACATCCCGAGGAGATTCGTCGATGACCGTGAAAGCCACCGCGGCCCTGGTCGCCCTTTCCCTTGCCGCCACGACGGCCGGGGCACAGGCCGGCGGCCAGCGACCTGCCCAGCAGCCCGTGCGGCCCAAGTGTGACATCCAGAGCCAGGGTTCGACGAAGGTCTCCGCCGCGTACGAGGCGCTGCAGCGCTTCAACGGCGCGCAGACCGAGGCCGAGAAGCCCAAGGCGCTCAGCGACGCCGTCCGCAACCTCACCGAGCCGCTCGACAAGCCGGAGGCGGAGACGGCGCGCCAGTGGGTCCTCGGCCAGGCCCTCGTCGCCTGGACCCTCGTCGAGGGTCAGCCGACCGTCGGCCAGCGCGGCACGTACGGCTACGCCACCGACCCCCAGGGCACGATCGATCTGCTGTACGCGGCGGATACGGTGTTCGATGCCGTGCTCGCCAAGGTGCCCGAGTGCGCCGAGCAGATCGACAACATGCGCCGGCTGCCCTACGTGGCGACGGTGAACAAGGCCGTCGAGCTGTTCAACGCCGGCAACACCGACTCGGCCAAGGTGCTCGCCGAGCGGGCCATGGTGATCTATCCCGACGCCGCCCCCACGTACCACCTGCTCGGCAACATCGCGGTCAAGCAGCAGGACTACCCCAAGGCGGTGGAGCTGCTCGGCAAGGCGGCGGAGCTCGCGGCCGGCGACTCGTCGCTCGCCGACGTGCGCCGCACCGCGCTGGAAAGCGTCGCGACGATCACCCAGAACCAGGCGCAGGCCGCGCAGGGCGAGGAGCAGAAGGCGCTGGCGGCCAAGGCGGCGGGCTACTACAAGGACCTGCTCGCGATGCAGCCGGACAACTCCAACGCGCAGACCGGTCTGGCGCAGTCGCTGGCGATGGCCGGGGACACCACGGCGCTGTCGGGGATCTACGCCACCATGCTCGCGCAGCCGGACAAGTACTCCAGCTTCGAGCTCCTCGACGCCGGCGTCGGCGCGCTGAACAACGAGCGCAACGCCGAGGCGCTGCCGCTCATCGAGGCGTCGGTGAAGCGCAACCCGTACTACCGCGACGGGCTGTTCGCGCTCGCCTACGTCTACGACGCGACCGGTGACTACCCGAAGATGGTGGACGCGGTGAAGCGGCTCCTCGCCGTGGATCCCAGCAACCCGGACAACTACAACCTGCTGTCCAAGGCCTATCAGGGGATCATCGCCTCGCTCACCGACAACGGCGCCAAGAAGCCCTACACGGATTCCCTCGTGAAGGCCTCCGCGGCCGCGCAGAAGCTGCCGGTGCGCGTGACCTTCGGCGACTTCCAGCAGCCCGCTCCCGATCAGCGCGTGCTCAACGGTACCATCGAGAACCTGGGCACCGCGCCGGCCGACTACGTCCTGAAGCTCGAGTTCCTCGACGCGAGCGGGAACGTCGTCACGACCAAGGAGGAGACGGTGGCCGGGGTGCAGCCGAAGGCGAGCAAGACCTTCGCCGTGCCCGCGACGGGGCAGGGGATCGTGGCCTTCCGCTACGCCCCGCTCACCCCGCCGCAGTGAGCTGAGCGCCGCGCCGGCGTGGCACGCGCCGGCGGTGGACGGGCGGACGGGGGCTGGCGCGGGCCCCGTCCGCCCGTTCGCGTTCCGGGACGCGCGGGCGCGTCGGGCGGCCCGCCGCCGTCTGGCTCAAGTGCCGATGGCGCCTTGTTTTCGGTGTCGTCGCCTGCTAGCTTACGTGAGCTGTGGCGCGGCGTTCGGCCCGCGCGTTTCCGGGGGGGAAGACCGGTCGGTGCGGTCCTTCCCCCGCTTCGCAGAGTGGGAGATCGATGGTTCGCGTCGCGCGGGTGGTCGCTGACAGCATCGCGGAGGAGATCGGGCTCGTGCCGGGCACGGAGCTCCTGCGCGTGAACGAGCGCGAGCTGAAGGACTTCCTCGACTGGGAGTTCCTGTCGGCCGACGACGCCTTCGTGCTCGAGGCGCGGTTGCCGGGCGGCGAGGAGGTCGCCTTCGAGATCGAGCGCGAGCCCGGCGAGCCGATGGGGCTGGAGCTCGAGCCGCCGACGGTGCGCCGCTGCGCCAACCGGTGCGAGTTCTGCTTCATCGAGGGGCTACCCGCCGGCCTGCGGCGCAATCTCTACGTGCGCGACGACGACTATCGCCTGTCGTTCACCTACGGCAACTTCGCCACGTTGTCGAACGTGAAGGAGCGCGACATCGCGCGGATCCTCGAGTACCGCCTGTCGCCGCTCTACGTTTCGGTGCACGCGACGCCGTGGGAGGTACGCAAGGTCCTGCTCAACAACCCCCGCGTCCCGAACGTCCTGGAGCAGCTCGCGCGACTGGCAGCCGGTGGCATCCAGTTCCACGCGCAGATGGTGATCGTGCCCGGACTCAACGACGGCGACGTGCTGGAGCAGTCATTGCGCGACCTCTGGGCGTTCGGCGATGCCGTGCTCTCGGTGGCCGTCGTCCCGGTGGGGCTCACCCAGTTCTCGCACCTCTACACCGGTCGCTCCATGGACCGCGAGAACGCCAGCGCGCTCCTCGCGCACGTGGAGCGCTGGGAGGCGCGCGCGCTGGCCGAGCGCGGCGATCGGTGGGTGTTCGGCTCGGACGAGCTCTACCTCCTGGCCGAGCGCGACCTGCCGGACGAGGCGCACTACGGCGACTTCGCGCAGATCGAGAACGGGGTGGGCGCGGTGACCGCGCTCCGCGTCCGCGTGCGTGACGGGCTGCATCGGCTGCCGCGGCTCGACGGGCGGCGCATCGGCGTCGTCACCGGCTCCTCGATGGCGCCGCTCATGCCGGCCCTCCTCGACCGGATCCGCGAGAGGACGGGCGCCACCTTCGAGCTCATCCCGACGGCGAACTCCCTCTTCGGTCCGACCGTCACCACCGCGGGGCTGCTCGTCGGCGCCGACATCCGCCGCGCGCTCGAGGGGCGCACGGACCTGGACCTCGCGCTCATCCCGGCCGAGACGATCAACGACGACGGCGTCTTCCTCGACGACGAGCGCTTCATCACGCTCCGCGAGTCGCTCCCGATGCCGGTCTTCCCGTCGTACGACTTCATCGACGTACTCGAGCTGGAAGGTGCGCCGGCGGGACGCGGCGCCCGGCGGGCCGCGTGAGCCTGCCCGTCGTCGCCCTCGTCGGGCGCCCGAACGTCGGCAAGTCGGCCCTCTTCAATCGCCTCGTCGGACAGCAGACCGCCATCGTCAGCGACGAGGCGGGCACGACGCGCGATCGCCATTTCGGTCGCGTCGACTGGGCGGGCCGCGAGTTCTGGCTGGTGGACACCGGCGGCCTCACCGACGATCCCAGCGTCCCGATGGACGTCGAGATCCGCAAGCAGGTGCTGCAGGCCATCGACGAGGCCGACCTGCTGCTGTTCGTCGTGGACGCGCGCGCCGGCCTGCACCCCAGCGACGAGCGCGTCGTCGACCTGCTGCGTGGCTCGGGGAAGCCCTGGCTCCTCGTCGCGAACAAGGTGGACGATCCGCGGTCACCCGATCATTACGAGTTCTACGGGCTGGGCGCCGGCGATCCGCTCCCCGTCTCGGCCAGCAACGGCTCGCAGTCGGGCGACCTGCTCGACGCCGTGGTGGAGCGCATTCCGGAGATCCAGTCGGAGATTCCCGAGGCGCTCCGCGTCGCGGTCGTCGGGCGCCCGAACGTCGGCAAGTCCTCCTTCGTCAACCGCCTGCTGGGTGAGGAGCGCCTCGTCGTGAGCGACGTGGCCGGCACCACGCGCGACGCCATCGACGCGCCCCTCACCTACCACGGGCGCGAGATGATCTTCGTCGACACGGCCGGGCTGCGCCGCCAGTCGAAGGTGGACGAGGGGGTGGAGTTCTACTCCTCGCTCCGGACCCGCCGCGCCATCGAGCGCGCGGACGTCTGCGTGCTCCTGCTCGACGCCACGCTCGGCCTGGAGAACCAGGACCTCAAGATCGCCGGCCTGGCGTGGGAGGCCGGGCGGTCGCTGATCGTCGTCGTCAACAAGTGGGACCTCAAGGAGAAGAGCGACAAGACGGCGGCGCACTTCGAGCGCGACGCCGGTGAGAAGGCGCCCTTCCTGAAGTGGGTGCCCTTCCTCTTCACCTCGGCGCTCACCGGCCAGCGCGTGACGCGCGTGCTCGACCTCATCCTGCAGGTGGACGCCGAGCGCCACAAGCGAATCCCGACGCACGAGGTGAACGAGGTGCTGCAGCACCTCGTCACCCGGCGACAGCCGCCGCAGGCCGCCGGGCGCGAGGTGAAGCTCAACTACGCCACGCAGGTCGAGACCGCGCCGCCGACCATCGCCGTCTTCGGCAACGAGCCGTCGCTGCTGCAGGAGCATTACGTGCGCTATCTCCACAACGGCTTCCGCGAGGCGTGGGGCTTCCTCGGCAGCCCACTGCGCATCGTGCTGCGGCGCAAGGGCGGCTGACCGTGCATCCGGCGTGGGGGCTGCCGATCGCCTACGTGGCCGGGTCCATCCCGGCCGCCTACATCGCTGGCCGCCTCGTGAAGGGGATCGACCTTCGCCAGCACGGCTCGGGCAACCTCGGCGCGACCAACGTCTACCGGCTGCTCGGGGCCAAGGTGGCCGCGGCGGTGCTGCTCTTCGATGCCGCCAAGGGCGCGCTGCCGGTGCTCTTCCTGCCGCGTCTGCTGCCGAACGACCATCCGCTGTTCTGGGCGATCGCCTACGGCGTGGCTGCCATCGCCGGCCACGTCCGCTCGCTCTTCCTGCTGTGGAAGGGGGGCGGCAAGGGGGTCGCGACGGCGGCCGGCGTCTTCGGGGCGCTGGTGCCCCTCGCCGCCCTGACCGCCACGCTGGCGTGGGGTCTCGTGCTCTGGCTCAGCGGCTACGTCTCGCTCGCCTCGCTCACGGCCGCGCTCGTGCTGGCGGTGGTCGTCGGCATCCGCTACGGCCCCGCGTCGCCGCTCTTCGGTGTGAGCGTGGCCGTCGGCGCCTTCGTCTTCTGGACCCACCGCGCGAACATCGGCCGTCTGCGGCGCGGCGAGGAGCATCGCTTCGGTCGCCGGGCGCGCGGCAGCGATGGCACGGCCACCACGCCCGGCGCGTCCGGCCAGGCACAGGAGAGATGAACGGATGAGTCGCTGTGCGGTCATCGGCGCGGGTGCATGGGGCACGGCACTCGCCGACCTGCTCGCCCGCGGCGGGCACGAGGTGCAGCTCTGGGCCCGCGAGCCCGACGTGGTGGAGAGCATCAACACGCGCCACGTCAACGATCGCTTCCTGGCCGGCGCCGCGCTGCACGCCGGGGTGTGCGCCACCGGCGACCTGCACGAGGCCGTGCGCGACGCCGAGATCGTCACCTACGTGCCGCCGACGCACGTCCTGCGCACCCTCGTCCGCAGCCATGCCGAGAGCCTGCCGGCCGACGCCACGCTCGTCGTCGCCAGCAAGGGGATCGAGACGGAGTCGCTCGCCATCATGACCGACGTCATCGAGAGCGAGCTCCCGGAGCGCCACGTGGTCGCCCTCTCCGGCCCCAGCTTCGCGGCCGAGGTGGCGGCGCGCCAGCCCACCGCCGTGGTGGCAGCGGCCCACGAGATGGACATCGCGGAACGGGTGCAGCGCGCCTTCTCCCACGACCACTTCCGCGTCTACGCCCACGACGACGTCGTCGGCGTGGAGCTCGGCGGCGCGCTGAAGAACGTGATGGCGGTGGCCACCGGCATCGCCGAGGGCGCAGGGCTGGGCTTCAACTCGCGCGCCGCGCTCATCACGCGCGGTCTGGCCGAGATGACGCGCCTCGGCGTCGCCCTCGGCGCGCAGCCCGCCACCTTCGCCGGCCTGGCCGGGATGGGCGACCTCGTGCTCACCTGCACGGGGAGCCTGAGCCGGAACCGGAGCCTCGGCATGGAGGTGGGGCAGGGGAGACCGCTGGCGGAGATCCTCGCCTCGCGCGAGACCGTGGCCGAGGGGGTGACCACGGCCCGGAGCGCCCGTGCCGTCGCCGAGCGCGAGGGGATCGAGATGCCGATCGTCTTCGCGGTCTGCCGCGTCCTCTTCGAGGGACAGTCCCCGCGCGAGGCCATCGAGGAGCTCATGCGCCGCGAGCTGCGTGCGGAGCAGGACTGAGCCGGAGCAGCCCGTGCCACCCCTGCCCGCGGAGCCCGTCCAGGAGTTCTTCTCGATCGGCGAGGTGTGCGAGCTCACCGAGCTGAAGCCGCATGTCCTGCGCTACTGGGAGGGGCAGTTCCGCTTCCTCCACCCGGCCAAGAATCGGTCCGGCAACCGGGTCTACTCGCGCCGCGAGGTGGAGTTGATCCTGCTGGTCAAGCACCTGCTGTACACCGAGAAGTACACGATCGAGGGTGCGCGCCAGCGCCTCGACCAGCAGCGGCGCGGGGGCACGCTCAAGAGCGCCGCCCGCGCCGCGCTCGCGGTGGAGACGCTCGAGTCCATCGAGCGGGAGCTCGCCGCGATCCTCGTGCTGCTCGAGCCGGCACGGGCCACATCCGCCTCCTGATCGACGACACGCGCTGGCGCGCCGCGCCCGCCCCGTCACTGCCACTCCACCGGCACGCATGCGATTCCTCTGCACCAACGACGACGGCATCCTCGCCCACGGCCTCGCCTGCCTGGCCCGGGCCGCGGAGGAGCTCGGCGAGGTGACGGTCGTCGCCCCGGACCGCGAGCAGAGCGCCACCAGCCACTCGCTGACGCTCCACCACCCGGTGCGCGCCGTGCGCCGGCCCGATGGCTCCTTCCAGGTGGACGGCACACCCACCGACTGTGTGATGCTGGCCGTGGAGGCGTTGATGCCCGAGCGCCCCGACTTCGTGCTGAGTGGCGTGAACCACGGGCAGAACATGGGCGAGGACGTCCTCTACTCCGGCACCGTCGCGGCGGCCATGGAGGGGCTGATGCTCGGCATCCCGTCCATCGCCGTCTCGTTCGCGGGCGGCGATCTTCGGGCGGATCCGAGCATGCTCGACGCCCTCGTCCCGACGCTCCGCGACCTCTTGCGACACATCACGTCGCTTCCGAACTTGCCCCGGGACACGCTGTTCAACGTGAATCTCCCGGCAGTGGCGCCGGAGGCGGTGCAGGGGGTGCGCCTCACCCGACTCGGCCGGCGCGTCTACTCCGACTCGCTCACGCCGATGCGCGACCCGTGGGGACGGCAGATCTACTGGATCGGCGGCGGCACGGCGAGCTGGACGGGCTCCGACGATTCCGACTTCCGCGCCGTGCGGGACGGCTATGTATCCGTGACGCCGCTCAACCTCGACCTCACTCATCTGGGCGTGCTGAGCACTGCGGAGCACTGGTGGCGGGAGCTGTGAGCGGCGAGCTGCGCGGACCCCGCCGCCGCCTGGTGGAGCAGCTGCGTGCCAGCGGCATCGAGGACCCCGACGTCCTGCGCGCCTTCGAGGAGGTGCCGCGGCACCTCTTCGTGCCGAGTGGCGTGCGGCACCGCGCCTACGAGGACGCCCCGCTCCCGATCGGGAGCGGGCAGACCATCTCGCAACCGAGCATCCACGCCCGTTATCTCTCCCTGCTGGCGCTGCGCGGCACCGAGCGGGTGCTCGAGATCGGCACGGGCTCCGGCTATCAGACCGCGCTGCTGGCCCGGCTGGCCGAGCAGGTTTTCTCGGTGGAGCGCATCCCGGCCCTGCTCGACCGCGCGCGCGAGATCCTCCAGCTGGTGGGCGTGCGCAACGTGTCGCTGCTGCTCGGCGACGGGACGGTGGGCTGGCGGGACTACGCGCCGTACGACGCCATCCTGGTGGGCGCGGCCGCACCGGAGGTGCCGCGGCCGCTGACCGAGCAGCTGGCCGACGGCGGGCGCCTGCTCGTGCCGGTGGGAGAGCGCGAGGCCCAGGCGCTGGTGCTGGTGACGCGACGCGGCGACGAGCTCCAGCAGCGCGAACTCGCGCCCGTGCGCTTCGTGCCCCTGCTCGGCGCGCATGGCTGGGAGTCCTGACGCGGGCGGCGCCCCATCCACCTTCCACGCACGCGAGGCAGTCCCGATGCGGGAACCGGAGCACAGAGAGAGCTGGCCAGGTCCGTTCGTGAAGCCTGCCGCCGGCAGCGGTGTCCGTCGGGAGGGCCATCACGGCCGGGTGGACCATCAGGGCGCGACACTGCCCGCCATGCACCCGCCGCCGTTCCTACCCTCGCGACACGTGACCGGCCGCCCCGGCGGAGCCGCGCCACGCAGCGAGCCCGCGGGCACGGCGGCGCCGGTCGGTGACGAGCCGCAACGCGATGCGGCCGCGGAAGCGCCGCCGACCGACGCCCCGGGGGGTGTCCCGACACGCCGCGTCGAGCCGGAGGAGCCGACCTTCGTCGAGCCGCGCGGGCTTCCGGCGGAGCGGGAGGCGCCCCCGACGGCCGAGGCGCTCCCGACCGAGCGGGGCTGGGAGAGCGCCCCGCAGCAGGCCGAAATCAGGGACGGAGCTGTGGAGGAGCTCCTCGAGCCGGCCATGGAGAGGCCGGTGCCCCCGCCGCAGGCAGTGGAAGGGCCCGCAGCGCAGCCGGACGTGCAGCCAGCACTCCAGCCAGAGGCGCAGCCGGTCGGGCAACGGATGGACGAAGCGACGGAGCGCCAGGGCGGCCCCGCGGTCGTGCCGGCTGCGCACGCGGACTCGACGGCGACGACCGACCGGCTCCAGGATGAGGCGGCCACGCTGCTGCGCGCCCTGGCCGATCGCGTGGAGGCGAGGGCGCTCGTTGTACCATCCATTCCGCACGGCGGCTCGGAGGCGGCGCTCCTCACTGCCGTGCTCGCTGCGCTTCTCAACGCCGAGGCGGCCGCCGGCACGGAACGCGTGCTCTCCCGGGCCGGCGCCCGCTGACGCCATGCGGGCACTCCACGTGGTCGTCGAGGGGAGAGTGCAGGGAGTGGGGTTCCGCTGGTTCGTACGACAGGAGGCTCGCCGCCTGGGTGTGGCCGGCTGGGTCCGCAACCGCCCGGATGGCTCGGTGGAGCTCACCGTGGGAGGCGAGATGGCAGCGGCCCGCCGGCTGGTCGACTATGCCCGGGTCGGGCCGGAGAGCGCGGACGTGAGAAACGTTCACGTCGCGGAGGTGCAAGTCGCAGATCAGCTGCCATATCCGTTCTCTGTGTTGAAGTGAAATCTCGCCATGCGAAGGGGGGCTACGTGATCCCGCTCCGGCCGGCCGCCGCAGACCCCACACTAGTTGAGGACCTCCGCGGGGCGATCCGCGAGATCCGGGACTTCCCCATTCCGGGCGTCGGGTTCAAGGACATCACGCCGGTACTGGCCAGTCCGGCGCTGTTCGGCCGGGCGCTGGCGGCGCTCGTCGAGCGGCTCCGTCCGACCGCCCCCACGCACATCGCGGCCATCGAGAGCCGCGGCTTCCTGGTCGGCGCGCCGGTGGCGCTCGCCCTGGACGCGGCGCTGGCCCCGATCCGCAAGGTGGGGAAGCTGCCGTTCCGCACGGAGCGGATCGATTACACGCTCGAGTACGGTGCCGCGGCCCTCGAGGTCCACGCCGATGCCTGGGAGCCCGGCGCCCGGGTGCTGGTCATCGACGACGTGCTGGCGACCGGCGGAACGGCGCTGGCGGCCTGCGCGCTGGTCGAGCGGATGGGAGCGGAGGTGGCGGGCTGCGGCTTCCTGCTCTCGCTACCGTTCCTCGGCGGCGAGCAGCGTCTTGGCTCCCACCGCGTGGAGGCGCTGATCCGGTACTGACTCCGCAGCCGTCCGGTCGCTCGCGCCAGCCTCCGGCCACGTGCCTGCGTGCGAGACACGGCTCGGGGCCCGGCCGGTGGCAGGCCCCCGGCCTGGCGCCGGGTTCCCAAGCTCTGCCCAGTGGTTAGCTTACGGGTTCGCCACGCCCCTGTAGCTCAGGTGGATAGAGCAGCGGTTTCCTAAACCGTTGGTCGGGTGTTCGAGTCACCCCAGGGGCATCACTCTTCCTGGCGACCGCCAGCGGGCGGTCGCGATTGCCACCCCAGCTTCCAGACACCCCTCATGGCCCGCTCCGGCGACTCCGACTCGCGCGTCCACTCCGTTGGCGACTGGTTCACGCTCCACGTCCGCGAGGTCGTGGTGGGCGTGGTCGTCGTGCTCGTGGCCGTGGCTGGCGTGTTCTTCTATCGCCAGGTCACCGCCGCCAACCGGCGCAGCGCCGAGCAGCAATTCTTCGCCGCCCAGGCCCAGGCCGCCGACCCCGCCGCCCAGCAGAAGGCGCTGGACCAGGTGATCAGCAACTTCGAGGGGACGCCGTCCGCGGCCCAGGCCGCCATGCTCCTGGCACAGCTTCGCTACGACGAGGGGAAATACGACGAGGGGCTCGCCGCGCTGCGCCGACTCCAGCAGGGCGGGGTGTCGGACGAGTTTGCCGCCTCCGTCGACGCGCTCATCGCCGCCGGCCTCGAGGGCAAGGGCAGCTTCGGTGAGGCCGCCGCCCGCTACCTGGCGGCGGCCGAGAAGGCGCGCTTCGACGCGGACCGCCAGTCCTATCTCGCCGACGCCGCGCGGGCGTACCGGCTGGCCGGGAACGAGGCCGAGGCGGTGAAGCTCTGGACGCAGCTCGCCTCGGACCCGGCGAACCCCCATTCGGCGGAGGCGCGTGTACGGCTCGGCGAGCTGACCGCGGCGGCCGCGACGCGCGGCTGAGGCGCAGGCGCTGAGGTGAGTCGCTGAGGCTACGGGGCTGAAGACGGCCGCGGGCTGAGGCGACGGGGGCGCCACGGAGTCGGCAGGGCGATTCCGGGCCGGTGGGAGTCGGTGAGCGAAGGCGCGGCCCGGCAGGCGACGACCTGCCGGGCCGCGTCTTCGTTCGCGGGCAGCAGGCGAGGGGTCCTGAGTCGGCGCAGGTGAAGCCGCGAAGCGCACACAGCGCCCCCGGATACACCGCAGCGCGCCGGCCGCCAGCGCGGAGCCAGTAGGACCCCGGCCCCCCCGGGCCGTCGGCGCCCCGGCCGATCCGGACTCCCGGAAAACGGGTGTCGGCACCATCCCGCAGGCGGCCGATCCGGACACATCGCAGCCGGCGTACTTCAGCGGCCGGTCCGGGGCGGCTGCACGTCCTCGGAGCGCCGCCACCTCCACCAGACGGCTGGCCTGGATGACAGCGGCTGGTGCGGACTTCGATCCTCGAACTCGGCGACGGTCTGGTACTCGACCTGGCCGCACCCGGCGGCGTCCGCACCGTCATTGCAGCCAGTCCTCTCAGACAACGCGTCACTCGCCCCTCGCGTCGAGCGCCCACCATCCGGGCTGCGCGAGCCCCGAGCGCCGCGTCCTGGGTGCCGCCGCCGGCCCCGCGCTCAGCGGGCCGCCCAGTTCCCGGCGTCACCACTGGCCGCGCACCCCTCAGCCAGCCTGATTCGAGACCAGGGGCGGGGACGTCCGTCTGCGAGTAGCTCCGCGCATAATATGTATTATGTCAACTACGGCGCGTGGACAATGTGGAGAACGCCCTCTGCGCCCCACTCCCCTCGTGGTCCCACGGAGCACCAGCAAGCTCGGCCATGAGGCCGACCTGACGCGATGCTGTCGCCATCAGCACCCCGATCCACCGCTCAGCCGGCGCGGCATCGAAATGTGCGCCGGCACCAGATTGCGGCTCGATCCGCCGGCGCCCGACCCGCGCGCCGCGCTCACGGTCGGCCTCACGGCCGAGTTCACGGCCGGGCTCGCACCCGATCTCGTCTGCTGGCTCGGACCTGCACCCCGGGCTCGTCGCCACGCCCTGGTCGCGCCCGTGTCGCGTGCCTTCGACGGTCGGTGCGAGAGGTACCGCCTGTGAGTCGCTCGATCTGCCGCCGAGCCGGAGCGATGGACGAGCCCGGTCGATCGGGTGCGTCCGGCGCTGCTCCGTGCGTCAGCCGCCAGTCGTCGGGCCGAGATGGCCCCAGGGACCCTCGCCCAGCTCGCCACGGTAGACGATACCCGCCCCGCCAGCGAGCGAGGGCTGCAGCCGACCGTCGGCTAGGCGAGTCAGGCGCACACGGTGCGGCTCACCGGAGGACGTCGCGAACTCGATCGGGGTAGCAGCCGCGGATGCGCCGCCCCGTCCATCGCCCGCCGCGCCCCAGGCCGCCAGCAGGAGCGCGCTCGCCACCGAGCCGGTGCCGCAGGCCAGCGTCTCCCCCTCCACGCCCCGCTCGAAGGTGCGAATCCGCCACCGCTCCCCGGCCTGGCTCACGAAGTCGACGTTGGCCCCGTGCGGTAGCGCCGGGTGGTGCCGGAGCCGGGGAGCGCGCGCGAGCAAGTCCACCGCGTCCGCATCGGCGCACAACACCACGACGTGCGGCACGCCGGCGACCGCATGGCCGAGGGCTCGCTCGTCGACGGCGGATGCCCCGTCCCGCAGGTCGGCCCGGTCGGGCTCGACCAGGCTCGGCGGCGCGAAGTCGAACTCCGGCATCCCCTCACCGTCCGCGGCCAGACGCCCCGTGAGCACCCCGTCGTCGGTCGTGAAGCGCAGCGCGCCGGGCCGCGCGTAGCCGAGCTCCACCGCCAGCCGGATCGAGCAGAGCGACGCGTTGCCGCAGAGCGCTGCCCGGGAGCCGTCGCTGTTGAAGTAGACGAGCTCGTAGTCCGTATCGGCCGAGGGACGCAGCAGGAAGATGCCGTCGGCTCCGACCCCGGTACCGCGCCGGCAGAGCGCCCGGATCGTCTCCGGCGCCCACGCCGGCCGCTCGGCCGGCGCGAGCCGCATCTCGTCGAAGGCGATGAAGTCGTTGCCCGAGCCGGAGAGCTTGAAGAATGGGGTGCCGAATCGCATGGCGGTGAACTCGAGTCGAGCGGCAGGAGCGGGCGGAGCGGTCCGGGGCTTCCGTGGCCTAGAGCCGGCCGCGCAGCGCCCACCAGCGCAGGCGCCACACCATGAAGATCGCCTCGCGCACGATGTGCCCGGACATCTTGCTCTCGCCTTCGGTGCGGTCGTGGAAGACGATCGGGATCTCGACGATGCGAAAACGGCGCCGCCAGGCGCGGAAGCTCATCTCGATCTGGAACGCGTAACCGTTGGACCGGACGTCACTTAGGTCGATCGCCTCGAGCACTTTCCGACGGAAGCACTTGAATCCGCCCGTGGCATCGTAGAGCGGGAGCCCGGTGACCTTCCGCGCGTAGACGTTGGCGAAGTAGCTCAGCAGCAGCCGGCCGATCGGCCAGTTGACCACCGTCACCTTCCCGTTCCGGTACCGCGACCCGAGGACGAGGTCGGCCGTCTCGATGGAGCGCAGGAACTCCGGCAGGTGGGCCGGGTCGTGCGAGAAGTCCGCGTCCATCTCGAAGACGCAGTCGTACGGCCGCTCCAGCGCCCAGGTGAAGCCGGCCAGATAGGCCGTCCCCAGGCCCATCTTCCGCGGCCGGTGCAGCACGTGCACCCGCGGCTCCCGTTCGGCGACGTCGTCCACCATCTGGCCGGTCCCGTCGGGGGAGCCGTCGTCCACGATCAGCATCTCGAGCCGCGGATCCTGCGCGAGCACGTTGTGGATCAGGCGGACCACGTTGTCCCGCTCGTTGTAGGTCGGGACGATGACGAGCGCCCGCTCAATCACGCCGCGCCCGCTCCGCGAAGGCCCCCCAGCCGATGAGCAGCAGCGAGGCGCCAAGGGCCAGCAGCGTGATCAGCTTGCCCCGCTCGTACGGCTCGCTGTGGAAGCGCAGCTGCACCTCCCGAGCCCCCGCGGGCAGGGCGACGCCGATCAACGAGTAGTCGGCCCTGGCGGTCGGCGCCGGCCGGCCGTCCACAGTCGCCTGCCATCCGGGATAGTAGTTCTCCGATACGACCAGCGCCGCTCCTTCGGGCGCCGGCTCGGCGAGACGGACGTCGATCGCCCCGGGCTCGTAGCGGGGGATCGTCACCGCTAGGTCGATGGGCGTGGGCGGGGCGGTGACCTGAACCCCCTGCACCGCCGCCGAGGTGTCGAAGAGCGCGGCGCTGCGGACGTCGAACGCGGGCTCGCGCAGCGTGGCGAGGACGTTGGGATCGGGCGCCTTGACGATCACCGGCGTCACCCAGGCGGCCGGGTTGTCGCCGGGCAGCCGGTAGAGGTAGACGGTGGTGCCGGCCGCGTCGCGGACCGGCCCCAGCAGCCGGGTGGCGCCGCGGAACGGCGATTCCGCCGCATCCGTCAGGAAGAAGCGCACGTTGAGCAGCTGCCAGATGTTGGGATTGGCGAGTTGGGAGAAGAGCTCCTCGGCGGATGAGGCGGCGTCGGATCCGAGCAGCTCCTGATATCGGCCGAGCTCGTTGCCGTGGTAGCCGAGCACGTTCCGGATCCCATGCACCATCAGCCCGCCCGCGTTGCTCAATCCGTAGGATCGGACCCCGAGCAGGTACGGGTCGCGCTGCTCGGTCTGGGGCGCGCCGAGCGCGAGCGGGAGCACGCGCCCCGGCTCCTGCTGGCTCTTGAGGTAGTCGATGGTCGGGTCGCTGGCGTACAGCTCGCTGGCCGGCGGGGAGAAGCGCCAGTAGTGGCGCTCCACCGACCAGAGGTCGAGCCCGGCCAGCGCGACGAGCGCCCACCCGGCCGCGGCGCTCCCCAGGCGCCGCATCCCATGGGCGACCAGCACGGCCCCGGCGAGGAGCACGAAGAGCAGCGCGCGGGCGGCTCCGAGCACCAGCGCCGGCTGGTTCTCCGTGACGAACGACTCGCGACCCGGAAAGGCGAACGCCCGGGCGACGTTCGTCAGCCCGCCGGCGAAGGCCAGGGCGAGCACGAGCAGCGCGAAGAGCGCCCACCCCGCTGCATAGCGAACGGCCACCGCGCGCGCCAGCACCCTGCGCGTGCCGACGGCCGCCAGCATGGCCACGGCGAAGGTGGCCACGAAGTAGATGGTACTCGGCGCGCGGAAGAACTTCGTCCCCGGCACGAGGGCGTAGATCAGGTGGAAGAAGGGCGTGTAGCCACCGAGTGCCCAGAGGAGCGTGACGACGAACGTTCCCACCCAGAACCAGAGGAAGCTGCGGCGCACCCCGCCCGCGCGTCCGAAGGCGGCGAGCGCAAGCAGCAGCACGACCGCGCCCAGGTACTCGCTGTGGAAGTGGATCGCGTTGCGCCCGGTATACCGCTCGATGATCCCGCTGAACTGGGGGAGGTAGGTGTTGATCAGCTCCTCGGGTGGGAAGGAGTAGGAGATGGCGTGCTCCCACCCGGCGCCCCCGGCCCGCGGCGACCAGTCCACGTACCGGAACACCGGTAGGAACTGGATGGCTCCGATGAGCAGCCCGAGCACGACGGCGCCGAGCGCGAGGGCGAGGCGCCGGAGCGCGACCGGGCGGTCCAGCGGGCCGCTCGCATGGACGGCGTTGCCACCCCCGAACGCGGCGTGGAGTGCGTAGGCGCCGCCCATCAGGAGGAAGTACTGCAGGAGCTGCGGGTGCGGGCTGAGCACCGCCAGCCCCACCAGCAGGGCGGCGAGCCCCCACGCCCAGCGACGGCCGTCCCGGATGCCGCGGTGAAGCGCGAGGAGGAAGAGCGGCAGCAGCGCGCTCACGAACAGCTTCCCGTCGTGCCCCGGCGCGGCGTACGAGGCGATCTGCCCGCTGAGCATGTAAGCGACGCCACCCACCACGGCCGGGAAGAAGCCCAGACCGACGGCGCGAAGGAACAGGTAGGTGAAGAGGCCTGCGAGATAGAGATGGATGATGAAGCCCCACGTCATCGCCACGTCGGTGGGGAGCACCATCCGCAGCAGGAAGGTGGGATAGAAGATGTCGCCATGCATCGCCGCGACGTACGGCATCCCCCCGAACTGATACGGATTCCACAGCGGGAAGCCCTTCCCTGCCCGCAGCCATTCGGCTGCGAACTCGCGGAACGGATAGCCGGCGATGAACTGGTCGCTGATGCCGCTGACCAGGAACTGGCCGGCGAGCGCCGGATAGGCCAGCAGGAGGGTGAACACGGCGTAGACCAGCGCCGCCCACGCGAGTGCATGGCGTGGCGCCGGCACGGCCGGGTCGCGAAGGTCAGGTTGGGGCATCGCCGGAGGGGGACGGTGAGCGGCGGCGCAGGGCAGCGAGCGCGAGGAAGACGAGCCCGGGTAGCACTTCGAGCACGGTCAGCCAGAGGCGAGACGCGATGGCCACGAGCGCCGCCTCGGCCGCGTTGGCGAGACCGAGGCCCACCATCGCCGTGGCGAGCGCCCCCTCGCGTACCCCGAGCCCGCCGGGAGCGAACACGACAATGTAGCCCAGGATGTACGATACGGAGTAGGCCGCGACGTAGCCCGCCGTCTCACCCGGAGCGACGCCACGCACCCCATGCGTGAAGAGACGGAAGGCGACGCCGTAGAGGATCCACGCGCCCAGATTGCCGGCGGCGGTGATCCAGATGGCGGACGCCGGGATGGTGACCGGACGCTCCAGCGGGCGCCGCAGGAGCCGCGCCGCCGCGCTCGCGAGGCGCGGGAGGAGCCACGGCAGGATGAGCAGCCCGACGGCCGCCGCCCCGACCATGGCGACGGCGATCGGCTGCGCGCCCGGATACTCGCGCTCCAGGAACCGTCCGCCGGCGACCAGCGCGACCACGATCCCGGCGGCGATGTTGATCAGCGTGTTCAGCAGGGCCGAGCCGGTGGCGGCCACGGCCGACACCTCGCGCTGCCGCGCGAGGTACGCCATCGTGCCGATCTGGGCGACCCGCCCGGGAACGAAGCGGCCCAGATTGGACACGCTCCAGATGCGCGTGGCGTCGAGAAAGCTCAGCCGCTCGCCCCAGCGGTCCAGGACGACGCGCCAGAGCTGGATGAGGAGCGCGTAGGTGGCCAGCACGAGCGCGGTGGCGAGCAGCAGCGGCCCCGCGCGGAGCCGGAGGAGGTCGGCCTGCCCGCGCGTCTGACGCCAGTAGTCCGCGATGACGTGCCCGCCGTAGCCGAAGACCGCCACGACGAAGGCGGCCTGCAGCGCGAGGACGAGCCTACGTCGCCCGTGCACCGACCGCCGCCCGATAGATGCCCGCGTAGCGCCGCGCGGCCGATTCGGGCGAGAAGGCCCCGAGCGCGAACAGCCGACCCGCCTCGCCGAGCCGCGCCCGGCGCTCGGCCGCCCCGGCGTCGAGCAGCTCGTCGAGCGAGGCGGCGAGGGCGTCGACGTCGTCCTGCGGCACGAGGACGCCCGTGCGGTCGTGCTGGACGACGTCCCGCACCCCGCCGGAGTCGAAGGCGACGACCGGGGTGCCGCAGAGCATCGCCTCCACGGCCACGAGCCCCAGCCCCTCGTCGCGCGAGGGGACGACGAGCGCCGCGGCGCGCCGATAGTGCTCGGGCAGTCGGTCCTGCGGCAGCGCGCCGTGCCAGCGCACACGGTCGGCGATGCCGAGCTCCCCGGCGAGCTGGCGCAGCGCGTCCGCCTCGGCGCCGTCGCCGACGACGTCGAGCCGGCTCGGCACCCGCTGTCGGGCCAGCGCGCGGAGCAGCTTGTCCACCCCCTTCTGCTCGCTGAGCCGGCCAACGTAGAGCAACGCGTCCCGGTGCTCGTCGCCGGGCGGAATGCCGTCGCTCGAGAAGAGCTCGGTCGCCACGGGCATCGGGGCCACGATGGGGCGGCGACCTTCCGGAAGGAGCGCCGCCGCCTCGTCAGCGAGCCAGGAGGAGACCGCGGTCACCTCGGCCGAGGCCTGCATCACCCGGCGGAAGGGGGAGCGGGCGATCGGCACGTCGCGCGCGATGCGCAGGTCGGTGCCGTGCATCGTGGTCACCAGCGGAAGGTGCGCCAGCCCGGAGAGCCAGGAGCCGACGACGCCGCCCGGGAACCACCAGTGCGCGTGGAGCAGCTGGGGGTGGTGCTCCCGCCGGACCTGCACGGCACGACTGAAGTTGGCCCCCATGAAGCCGACCAGCGCGAGCCGCGCGCTCCACGACGCCCGCACGAGCGCCGCCATGTTCCCGCCGTAGGCCAGCGTCTCGTAGCGGCGGGGCGCGTAGTGGAAGCGGTGCACGGGCACGCCGCCGAGCTCCTCGAAGGGCGCGAGGCCCGCCGCCGCGGGCGCGACCACCCGGACGCGTACGTCCTCGGCGCGCAGCGCCTGCGCGAGCTTGAGCAGGAAGGAGCCGGCGAGGTCGCCGTCGTGGCGTGGATACGAATGGGCGAGGAAGAGGACGTCCATCGAGCGGGATCGCGGGCGGGAGCTCAGCCGTCGCGCCGGGCGCGCAGCACGTCGAGCTGGCGGCGCATCTCGCGCAGCTCGGCGCGCTGCACGGCCACCTGCTCGCCGAGCAGGCCGGTGGCGAAGAAGACGCTGCCGAGGAGCAGACAGGTCTGGATCAACGTCCAGACGGCGCGCAGCCCCTCGCCCGTCACGGCCAGCCAGAGCAGGGCGACGAGGCCGGCGAGCACACCGAGCGCGAAGAGCGCCGCGCCGAGCATGCCGAAGAGGAGCAGCGGCTTCTTGCCGAAGCGGAGCTCGAACCAGACGGAGAGCATGTCGAGCACGCCCACCGGGATGCGGCTGATGCCGAACTTGGAGCGGCCGGCGTGGCGCGGGTAGAGCGGCACCGGCACCTCCGACACCGTGAACCCCTCGGCCGCCGCCATGACGATCATGTAGCGGTGCCAGTCGGGGCGGAGCGGCAGGAAGTCCATGATCTCCCGCCGGTACGCCTTGACCCCGTTGAGGTCGCGCACCGGGACGTGAAAGAGGCGCCGGCTCAGTCGATTGTAGATGTTGGAGACGAAGGCCTTCTCGTAGCGCCCCTGCTTGCACCCGGTGACCATGTCGGAGTCACCGTGCAGGATCGGCTCGACGAGGCGCGGGATGTCCTCGGGGCGGTACTGCAGGTCGGCGGGGTAGAAGACCAGCACGCCGCCGCGGGCGTGGAGATAGCCGGTGCGGAGCGCGTCGGCGATGCCGCGGCCCGTGCGGTGGCGCACCGGGCGGAGGAAGGGATAGCGGCCGGCGAGCTCCTGCAGCACCTGCCAGGTGCCGTCCGTCGAGCCGTCGTCGATGACGACGACCTCGTAGCGCACCGCCGCGCGGGCGAAGGTGGCCTCCGCCTCCTCCATGAAGAGCGGGAGGTTCTCGGCCTCGTCCTTCGCCGGGACGAGGACGCTGACGTCCACCGTCCGGGGCATGTCAGGCTGGGTGTAGGCGGTGCGATCGGACGGGAGCGCCACGCGTCGGCTCCCGGTCATACGCGCTTGCGCATCCGCGCCGACAGCACCCCCAGCTGGTCGCGGTACTTGGCGACGGTGCGGCGGGCGATCTGCACTCCGCTCTCGCGGAGGATGTTCACGATCGCCTGGTCGGTGAGCGGATTCTTGGGGTCCTCCTCGGCCACCAGCTTCTCGATCTGCGCCTTGATGCCGCGGGCCGAGACGTCCTCGCCGCCCGTGGTCGAGAGCCCCGAGCTGAAGAAGAACTTGAGCGGGAGCACGCCGCGCGGCGTCTGCACGAACTTCTCGTTGGTCACGCGGCTCACCGTGGACTCGTGCATGTTGATCACCTCGGCCACCTCGCGCAGGGTGAGCGGCTTGAGGTGCTGCACGCCCTTCTCGAAGAAGTCGCGCTGTCGGTCCACGATGTAGTTCATCACCTTGAGCATCGTCTGCCGGCGCTGCTCGATGGCCTGGATCATCCAGTTGGCCGAGTTGAGCTTGTTGGAGATGAACTCCTTGCTCTCGCCCTCGAACTTCTTCTTGTCGCGCGCGATCTCCTGGTACGTCTTGCTCAGCTTGAGCCGCGGCAGGTTGGCGTCGTTGAGGAAGACGTGGTACTGCCCGTCGATCTTCTCGACGATGAGATCGGGGATGATGTAGTTGTCGCCGCTGTCGCTGTAGATGAGCCCCGGCTTGGGGTCCAGCTTCGCGATCTCGTCGGCGGCGGCCTGCACGTCGCCCGGGCTGATGCCGAAGCGCTTGGAGATCTCGCTCCAGCGGTGGTTGATCAGCTCGTCGAAGCAGTCGCGGACGAGGCGGTACGGCACCGACTGCTCGAGCCCCGCGTCGCGCAGCTGGAGCATGAGGCACTCGCGCAGGTCGCGCGCGCCGACGCCGGCGGGGTCGAGCCCCTGCACGACGGCGAGCATGCGCGCCACCTCGTCCTCGGTGTAGAGCGGGAGCTCGTCGTCATCGAGGTCGGCACCCGCGTCCTCGGCGGCCTTGCGCACGACCTCGTTGATCCCCTCGCGGATGTCCTCGAGGGTGCACGTGAGGTAGCCGTCCTCGTTGATGTTGCCGATGAACTCGTCGGCGAGCAGCTCCTGCCGTGGGTTGAGGTCGAGGAGACGGATCTGCTCGCGCAGGTGGTCGCCGAGATCGCGCCGATCGACGGTGACCGGCTCGTAGTACTCCCGCTCCTCGTGCTCCTCCCGCCGGCCGCCCGCATCGAAGCCGTCGAGGAGGATCTCCTCCCAGTCGATCTCGTCGTTCTGCTTCGGCTCCTCCTCCGCGGCGGCCTGCTCCTCGGTCGTCTCGTCCTCCTCGTCCTCCTCCTCCACCTCGACGAGGTCGAGGAAGGGGTTGTTGAGGAGCTCCTGCTTGAGGTGCGCCTGGAGGTCGAGCAGCGGCATGTACAGCAGGTCCATGGCCTGGTACAGCCGCGGATTGATCTTCAGCTCCTGCTTGAGCTGGGTGCTCTGATTCAGACCGGCCTTCATCGCGCGGCTCCCCCGTCTCCGTTCGCCGAAAAGCGGGCGCGCAGTCGCGCCGTGAGCGTCGGTCCCAGATAGATGTCCGCCACCGTGTCGTCGAACACCAGCTCGCGCACCGTGCCGGACACCTTCACCTGGCCGTCGAACATGATGTACGCGCGGTCCACGATGTCGAGGGTCTGCTCGACGTTGTGGTCGCTGATGAGGACGCCGATGCCGCGGTGCCGCAGGTCGGCGACGATGGTCTGGATGTCGTGGACGGCGATCGGGTCCACGCCCGCGAACGGCTCGTCCAGCATCATGAAGCGCGGGTTGGTGACGAGCGCCCGGGTGATCTCCAGCCGTCGCCGCTCACCTCCCGAGAGCGCGTACGCCTTACTCTGTCGCAGATGCTTGATGCCCAGCTCGTCGAGGAAGGTTTCCAGTCGCTGGCCGCGCTCGGCGGCCGAGAGGGGGAGCGTCTCGAGAATCGCGAGGATGTTCTCCTCCACCGACAGTTTGCGGAAGATCGACGGCTCCTGCGAAAGATAGCCGATGCCCCGGCGGGCCCGCTGGTACATGGGCATCCGGGTCACATCCTGCCCGTCCAGCAGGATGCGCCCGGCCATCGGCTGGATCAGCCCGACGATCATGTAGAAGGTCGTCGTCTTGCCGGCGCCATTCGGGCCCAGCAGTCCGACGATCTCTCCCTGTTGCAATCGCAGGGCCACGTCGTTCACCACCCGGCGCCGGCGATAGATCTTCACCAGCCCCTGCGCCTCGAGCACGCTGCCCCCCGCCACGACGCCACCGCCGTGGGCCGGGGTGAGCGTGCGGGTCGAGTGCTCCCCGGTGCGCCGCAGGACGTCCAGCACCTCGCGCCGGCGGTCGCCCACCTCCCGCCAGAGCGCGGGCTCGACCCGCAGGTGCGCCCCGGGCTCGCGCAGGTCGGGGAGCGGGGTGGCGAGCAGCCCGGCGTCCGCCACGCGGGGCACGACGACGCGCGCCAGGTAGTCGCGTACCGTGTCCAGGCCGAGCCGCCCGGCTTCCCGGTCGGCATCCCGGCCGGCCTCGCGCAGCTCGGCCAGGTGCTGCTCGCGCAGCACGCGGGCGATCTCGTCGAACGGCGCCACGCCCGCCTCGTCGGCGCAGAGGAGCAGCGCCCGGACGAAGAGCACGGCCGCGTGGTCGCCGGTGGCGTCGTGCTCGACCAGCGACCGCATCCGCGGTGGCAGCAGCGCCACCAACGCACGCGCCTCCGCCAGGAGCGCCGAGCGGTCGTACGTCGAATGCCCGATCATCGCCCCGCCCTCTCGTCGTGCGGACTGCCGTGGCCAGGTGGCGGTGGGGGGGTGGTCGGTGGCGTGGTCGGTGCCGTGGGCGGTGGCGTGGCCGGCGGCGCGGCGGGCTGCGCCGCCGGCCCCGGCGGCGTCGTGCCCGGGGCGCGCTGCAGCGTGGTGCCCGCCGGCGTGGCGCCACGGTTGCCGGCATCCAGATAGACGCCGGTGGCCAGCCCCGAGTCGGGCGCCACGACGTCCACACGCTGCACCTGACGGTCGCCCGCCTCGCCGTCGAAGGCCACGGTGATGGTGCGGCCCCGCACGTAGTGGATGGACGGCCGCTCCGTGACGCCGCTGTCCGGCGCGATGTGCTGGTAGCTGCGCGCCGTGCCCAGCGCCACCAGCGACTCCAGCGGGGGGGTGCCCGTCGTGTCGCCGGGCGCCGTCGTGGTGTCGAAGCGGGCGACGATCGTGTCGCCCGTCAGCCAGTCGCGCTCGTCGGTACGGATGTGCAGCGTGTCGGGCACGGACTCGACGCGCGCGCCGCCCACCGCGTGCACCTCGCGCAGCCGCTGCGACGGCAGCCAGACGTCCAGGGAGTCGGCGACGATCTCGCGTCCGGGCGAGGTGGCCACGGCCCTGGCCGGACCCCAGGCGTAGGCGCGCTCGAGCTCGTTGGCCACGAGGCGCATGTCCAGCGAGTCCGCCCGCAGCTCCACGTCCTCGCTCACCGTCCTGGCCGAGCCCATCGCGAGGACGCGTTGCAGCTGCCGATCGCGCGAGAAGAGGTCGATGACATTGCCGCTGAGCGTGAAGGGGCGCTCGCCCTTCCCCTCGATCCGGGGACCGCGCATGAGCCGGGCGAACTCCCGCTCGTCGTCCAGCTCCGCGGAGTCGGCGTGGGCCACCAGGTCGGGACGGGTGATCACGACGGCGCCGCCGGCGTACACCAGGCTGTCGCCGAGCGCGGTGAGATGATCGGCGACCACCTCCACCGGCGGTCGCGGACGCCCGGCGGAGTCGGTCTGCGAGAGCTCGAGCACCGGGCGTCCCGTGGCGGACATCCGCGCCACCGTCCGGACTCCGGGGACGGCCCGGAAGTACTCGGCCGTCGGCCCGCGCATCGTCGAGCCATCCTCCATCCGCGCGTGTACGTTGCCCTGCGCCACCACCCACTCCTCATTCTGGTAGTAGGTCAGCAGCTCCGAGTCGAGCGTGGCCTGTTCGTCGCGGTAGTGCACGTTGCCCACCATGTACACCACGGCCAGGTCGCCGTAATAGGCCATGCTGTCCGCGTCGATGACGACGGCCGTATTCTGGCACCGGTAGCGCACCCCGCCGCCCTGGAAGACGTTGTATCTCCCGCTCGGCTGCTTCTGCAACAGCGCCGGGACCGAATCGAGCGGGTTGAGCGGCTCGAACGCCGGCGCGCACTCCCGACCGCCCGCCGGTTGCGCGAGGGCAGCCGCCGGGGCGAGGAGGAGCGCGAGGAGGAGCGCGACGGGCGGCGTGCCGGCCGTGCGCCGCGCGGCGGGAAGGGCGCCGGCCTGGGTCACGGGTTGGGGATCGTCAGCGCGCCGCCGGAGGCGCCGGTGGTCTTGAAGATCTGGATGTTCTGCAGGTCGGGATCCGACGTGAAGCCGACGCCGGTGAGCCGCCGGCCGGGTTCCGTGAGCACGAAGCTCGAGTCGCTCCGGATGAGCTGCTGGTTGATGAGGTAGCGCAGCTCCGGCGACGTGAGCTCCTTGCCGTCCTGCGTCTGCACGACGACCGAGCCACGCGCCTCCATGATACCCTGGCGGGTGTTGTACGTGCCCTCGCGCGAGGTGAGCGTGCCGTTCAGCACGCCCTGGTCGGTGTAGAAGTTGACGCGGACGCCGCGCAGCTCGGTGCGCGTGCCCTGGTCGAAGAGGTACGCCGTGTCGGCGAACAGCTCGCCGCGCCGCACGCCGCCGGCGACCAGGTTGTTGTGCACCCCGAACAGCACCTGGTCCGCGGAGTCGGCGATCGTCGGCGAGTCCGCCACCGGCGGCTGGGCCGTGTCGCGGCAGCCGGCCGCCGCGGCGGCCGCGACGAGCAGCGCCCCCAGCGCGGCGGCCCGGCGCCCGACGACGGCCACCAGCCATCGCATCAGACCGCCCCCGCGCGCATCAGGTCGTGCAGGTGCACCACACCGTGCAGCCGCCCGTCGTCGTCGAGCACCGGCATGGCCATGATGCCGTGCCGCTCCATGCGATACACGACAGCGCTGCCGAGCTCCTCCTCGCGCGCCGTCTTGGGATCGCGGCGCATGACCTCGTGCAGCGGAATGGCGAGCCAGGCGTCCTCGCGCTCCAGCAGTCGCGTGAAGTCGCCGCTGGTGACGATGCCGAGCATGCGCCGGTCGTCGTCGCAGACGACCACGATGCCGCGGCGCTCGGCGAGCTGCACCACGGCCTCGCGCATCGTGTCGTGCGGGCCGAGCACCGGCAGGTCGTCGCGCAGCATGACGTCGGCGACGCGCGTGAGGAGCCGGCGGCCGAGCGCGCCGCCCGGGTGGAGGCGGGCGAAGTCCTCGGCGCGGAACCCCTTCTCCTCGAGGAGCGCGACGGCGAGCGCATCGCCCAGCGCGAGCGCGACGGTCGTGCTCGTGGTGGGTGCGAGGCCGTGCGGGCAGGCCTCCTCGCGCACCCAGGCGTCCAGCGCGACATCGGCGTGGCGCGCGAGCGGCGACTCCACGTCGCCGGTGATCGCGATGCTGCGCACGCCCAGCCGCTGCAGGTGCTGCAGGAGGGCGAGCAACTCCTCCGTGGTGCCGCTCTTGGACAGGAGGATCGCGACGTCGTCCGGGCCGACCAGCCCGAGATCGCCGTGGACGCTATCCACCGGGTGGAGCGACGTGGCCGGCGTGCCGGTGGAGGTGAGCGAGGCGGCGATCTTGCGGCCGATCAGGCCGGACTTGCCGACGCCGGCGACGATGACGCGTCCACGCGAGCCGGCGATGAGGGCCACGGCACGCGCGAACGCGGGCCCGAGCCGGCGCTCGGTCTCCGCCAGCGCCTCGCGCTCCAGTCTGAGCACGCGGCGACCGCGCTCGATCGCCCGGGTCTCGGCCGTTGCGGCCTCCGGCGCGGTGTCGGTCCTCGGTGATGCCGTCACGCCTTCGCTCCCGCGCTCGTGACGGAGCGCTCGGCGACGTAATCGGCGACCACCGCGTCCCACTCCCCGCGAGCCCGCAGCAGCAGCTCGGCGAACTCACGCGCCGCGCCGTGCCCACCGCGGCGGGTGAGCTGCACC
>DASTRO010000258.1:0-13252 GCA_035761165.1 Gemmatimonadaceae bacterium
CGCCCTCAGGAGAGGGCGCGCGACGTGGAGAGCTTCGGGGCGAGCAGCGCGGCGAGCACCGCCTTCACCGCGTCGAGCGCGGCGAAGGGAAGCGCGCCGAGTAGTGCCGCCTCGCGCAGGCTGCCGGTGAGGATGAGGAGCTGGGCCAGCCCGCCCAGGTAGAGCACGAGCATTCCGGCGAGCGCGGCGCCGATCCGCATCGTCAGCCCGCTCGCCCGCAGCGCGAGCAGCCCGGTCACCGCCGCAGCCAGCGGATAGGCGAGCAGGTAGCCACCGGTGGGGCCGATCAGGCGCGCCAGCCCCGGCGCGCCCATCGGTGTGAACACCGGCATCCCCGCCGCGCCCGCCGCCAGGTAGAGCACCATGCTCGTCGCCGCCGCGCGCGGCCCGAGCCAGAGCCCCGCCAGCACGACGAGCATCGGCTGCAGCGTCACCGGGACGGGCGTGAAGGGCAGCGGCACCGCCACCTGCGAGGCGAGGGCCAGCGCCACGGCGAAGCCGATGATGCCGGCGAGGCGGACGGCGCGCGAGCGCGGCCGTGCCAGGGAGAGGGTCGTCATCAGTCCACACGCTCCACGCTGAGGGCCACCGCGTCGCCGCCGCCGAGGCAGAGCGTCGCGAGGCCGGTCCGTACGTCACGATCCTGCATCGCGTGCAACAGCGTCGTCAGCACGCGGGCGCCGCTGGCGCCGATGGGGTGCCCGAGGGCGATCGCGCCGCCGTGCACGTTGACGCGATCCCAGTCCCACCCGAGCGCGTCGCCGTCGGCCAGGGCCTGCGAGGCGAAGGCCTCGTTGGCCTCGATCAGGTCGTAGTCGCCGATCGACGTGCCCTGCCTGCGCATCAGGTTGCGCACGGCGTGGATGGGTGCGAAGAAGAGCTCGTTGGGCTCCACCGCGCCGGTGGCCGCGCCGGTGATGCGGGCCATCACCGCCAGCCCCTCGGCGCGTGCGTACTCCTCCGAGGCGACGACGAGCGCCGCCGCGCCGTCGTTCAGGCTACTGGCGTTGCCGGCGGTGACGCTGAGCGCCTCCGGCGGCAGGTCGCGCGGCGCGTCCTTGGGAAAGGCGGCGCGCAGGCGGGCCAGCGACTCCGCCGTCGTGTCGGCGCGCGGCCCCTCGTCCGTGTCGACGATGGTGGCGCCCTTGCGGCCCGGTACCTCGACCGGCGCGATCTCGGCGGCGAACTTTCCGGTCCGCTGCGCGGTGACGGCCTTGCGGTGCGATTCGGCGGCGAAGGCGTCCTGCCGCTCCCGCGTCACGCCGGCCTTGCGCGCCGTGTGCTCCGCGTGCCCGCCCATGTGGACGCCGCAGCTGCCGCACCAGAGCCCGTCCTTGATCATGCCGTCCACCAGCGTCTGGTCACCGAGCTTGACGCCGCCGCGCATGCCGTAGACGTAGTACGGCGCGTTGGACATCGACTCCTGCCCGCCGGCCACGACGAGGCGCGCGTCGCCGGCGCGGATGGCCTGCGCGGCGAGCATGACGGCGCGGAGCCCGGAGCCGCACACCATGTTGACGGTGACCGCGGAGACGCTGGCCGGCACCCCCGCCTTGAGCATCGCCTGGCGCGCCGGCGCCTGGCCCGAGCCGCCCTGGAGCACCTGCCCCATGATCACCTCGTCCAGCGCCGCGGCGTCGACGCCCGCGCGCTGGACGGCGGCGCGGATCGCCGCCGCGCCGAGCTCCGGCGCGGTGAGCGCGGCGAGCCCGCCGAGATAGCGACCGATCGGCGTCCGCGCCGCCGAGACGATCACCGGCTGTCGTGAGAGATCCGCCATCTGCCCCTGCATCGGTGGGAGACACGTGCGTCGTCGCGGCCCCGGTCGGGGCCGGCGACCACGAGACAGCGGAAGTTATCCCGGGGCGGAAGGGGGAACAACGGAGGGACGCGGGACGCGAGACCCTGGTCGCGAGACACGGCGCGGGGAGTCCGGGTCGCGCGGGGAGCCCTCCCGCGTCTCGCGTCCCGTGCCTCGCGTCTCCCTCAGTGTCCCACGCCGCCCGGCGTCAGCGACCGCGAGGCGATCTCGCCACGCACGCGGTCGATGAAGGCGCCGGCGTCCACGATCTCCTGCTTCTTCCCCGTGCCGCGCACGCGCAGCGCGATCGTCCCCGCCTCCGCCTCGCGCTTCCCGACCACCGCCATGTAAGGCACCTTCATCAGCTCGCCGTCGCGGATGCGGTAGTTGAGCGTCTCGGTGCGCGCGTCGAGATGCGCCCGGATGCCGGCCTGCGTCATCCGCTCGGTCAGCTGGCGGCAGACCTCCGCGTTCTCCTCGGCGATCGGGATGACGCGCACCTGCTCCGGGGCGAGCCACACCGGGAAGGCGCCGGCGTAGTGCTCGATCAGCCCGCCCATGAAGCGCTCCATGGAGCCGACGAGCACGCGGTGCAGCATGAAGGGCCGGTGCGCGGCGTTGTCGGCGCCGATGTACTCGAGCCCGAAGCGCTCCGGCAGGTTGAAGTCGAGCTGCACGGTGGGGCCCTGCCACTTGCGGCCGATGGCGTCGATCAGCTTGAAGTCCAGCTTGGGCCCGTAGAACGCGCCGCCCCCCTCGTCGATCGTGTACTCCTGGCCGCGCCGCTCGAGCACGGTGGCCAGCGTCCGCTCGGCCTCCGCCCACTGCTCGGCCGTGCCGAGCGACTCCTCCGGGCGCGTCGAGAGCTCGATCGTGTAGGGATAGCCGAAGACGGCGAGCATCTCGTCCACCAGGTCGAGCAGCCGGCCGAGCTCCGTCTCCACCTGCTCCGGCATGCAGAAGACGTGGGCGTCGTCCTGCGTGAAGCCGCGCACGCGCAGCATGCCGTGCAGCACGCCGCTCCGCTCGTAGCGGTAGACCGTGCCGAACTCCGCGTAGCGGATGGGCAGCTCGCGGTAGGAGCGCTGGTGCGCCTGGTAGATGCAGATGTGCCCGGGGCAGTTCATCGGCTTCGGGCGGTAGCGGGCGCCCTCCACGTCCATGGCCCCGAACATGTTCGCGCCGAAGCTCTGCAGGTGGCCGGAGACCTCGAACAGCTTCTCGCTGACGATGTGCGGCGTGTAGACGAGCTCGTAGCCGTGGCGCAGGATCAGCTCCCGCTCGAAGGTCTCGATCTCGTTGCGGACGATCGCCCCCTTCGGGTGCCAGAGGATGAGCCCCGCCCCCACGCGCTGGTCGGTGGAGAAGAGGTCGAGCGCCTGGCCGAGGACGCGGTGGTCGCGCCGCGCCGCCTCCTCCTGCCGGTGGATGTAGGCGTCGAGGTCCTCCTTGCGGAACCACGCCGTGCCGTAGATGCGCTGCAGCATCTGGCGCTTCTCGTCGCCCCGCCAGTAGGCGCCGGAGGTGCGCGTCAGCTTGAAGTGCCGGGCCGCCGAGGTGTCGGGCACGTGCGGGCCGCGGCAGAGGTCCACGAACGGCCCGTCGGTGTAGGTGGAGATCACCTCGTCGTCGCCCAGCTCGGCCAGCCGCTCGAGCTTGAGCGGGTCGTCGGCGAAGCGGCGAGCCGCCTCCTCCTTGGAGACCTCCTCGCGCACGAAGGGAAGCTTCTCCGCCGCCACCTTGCGCATCTCCGCCTCGAAGGCGGCGAGATCCTCGGGCGTGAACGGGCGGTCCACCTCGAAGTCGTAGTAGAAGCCGTCCTCGATGGCCGGGCCGAAGCCGATCTTGGCCTCTGGACGGAGGCGGCGCACGGCGGTGGCGAGCACGTGGGCGCAGCTGTGGCGCAGCACGTCGAGGGCGCGCGGGTCCCTGGCGGTGAGCACGGTGAAGGCACCGCCGCGGCGGAGGGGGGTCACCAGGTCCTGCACGGTGCCGTCGACGTCCACCGCCACCGCGTCGCGCAGCAGCCGCTCGCCGATCCCCGCCACCACGTCGCGCGGGAGCGTGCCGTACGGCACCTCGCGCACGTCCCCGTTCGGCAGGCGCAGCGCGAGCATCCGCGCGCCGTCGCCCGCACCGTCCCGCTTGCCGTCCACCGGTCCGCTCATCCTATTTGATCCCGTCCGTAGTGCTGGCGCGAGGGCGTGCACCGGCCGGCGCACGCCCTCGCAGGTGGCCTTCTTCTTGCGCGGTCGAGCGTTGGCCGCTCGACCTTCCGCTCGCCGGAAGCTATCGTTCCGCAACACCTTCCGCCACAGGGAACCATGGCACATCTCCGCTACCGCGACGACGATTCGGCGTCTCGCGGCGCGATGTTTCTCGCCGCGGGTGCGCTCGCCGGCTTCGCCGCCGGCGTCCTCCTCGCCCAACGCGTCGGCGGCCTCTCGGCCATCGGCTCGCGCGTCCGCGACCGGCTCGGACGGGGCGCGGCCGAGGAGGAGGGCTACCGGCGCGGGCAGACGGCGTACGACGAGGAGGAGGAGTACGACGACCTCGAAGCCGAGCTGTCCCCGGAGGAGGAGCTGGAGGAGCGCGTGCTCGAGGCGTTCCGCAACGACCCCGTGCTGAGCGAGCGCGCGATCGACATCGGCGCCCTCGGCGAGGGCATCATCGAGCTCACGGGCTGGGTCCACAGCACCGACGAGATCGCGCACGCCATGACCGTCACGCGCGGCGTGCCGGACGTGGAGACGGTGGTGAACCGGCTCACCGTCCGCGAGGAGGAGGAGGAGCTGGCGGACGCCGCCGATCGCTACGAGAGCGAGAACCCGGAGGGACGCATGGGAGGACAGTGGGAGGGGCAGCAGGTCGGGACCGGCCGGCGGCGCCAGGGAACCTCGGCCGAGGTGGATCGCCACGCCGACCCGAAGCCCGTGCTGGAGGAGAAGTGGACGGATACCCAGGAGGCGATCCGCGAGGCGGCCGACGACCTCGAGGGGATCGCCGAGCGCCGCGCGCGCCGGGGCGCCGGCCGCGGTGACCGCACCGGCGGCGCGCCGGTGGCGCCGACGGGCGTACCCAAGGGAGACCACGTCGCCGACCCCGAGGCCGGCCGTCCGGACGTACCCGGACGCGGCGACCTCCCGGGCCGCGGCGGCTGAGCGCATCGCTCGGCGCCGCGACCGGACGACCGAGAGGGGTCGGCTCTGACGAGCCGGCCCCTCTTCGCGTCCGGGCCGCCGCACGCCCGTGCTCGCCTTACTCCGCAATCTCGTCCCCACTAACTTGCGCCGACGATGACCAACCCGTCCTCGACCACCGAGCTGCCGGACCGTTACGATCCCGCGGCCACCGACGCCGACCTCTACGCGCGCTGGCAGCAGGCCGGCCTCTTCACCGCCCACGCGGCGCGCTCGGTGCGCGCCGGGGGCGACCGCACGCCCTTCACCATCGTCATCCCGCCGCCCAACGTGACCGCCGTGCTGCACATGGGGCACGGCCTGGACAACACGCTGCAGGACGTGCTGATCCGCTGGCGGCGGATGGCGGGCGACGAGGCGCTCTGGGTGCCCGGCACCGACCACGCCGGCATCGCCACGCAGAACGTCGTCGAGAAACAGCTCGCGGCCGAAGGGCTGACCCGCTTCGACGTGGGGCGCGAGGCGTTCGTCGCCCGCACCACCGCCTTCGTGGCGGAGACGGGGGGCGTCATCCTGGAGCAGCTGCGGGCCATCGGCGCCTCGTGCGACTGGACGCGCACCAGCTACACCCTCTCCCCGGAGCTCTCGCGCGCGGTGCGCGAGGCGTTCGTGCGGCTGTACGAGGCGGGGCTCGTCTACCGCGGGCACCGCGTCATCCACTGGTGCCCGCGCTGCCTCACCTCGCTCAGCGACGAGGAGGCGGAATTTCACGACACCGCCGGCAAGCTCTATCACGTCGCCTACCCGCTGGCCGACGACCCGACGCGCAGCCTCACCGTCGCCACGACGCGCCCCGAGACGATGCTCGGCGACGTCGCCGTGGCCGTGCACCCGGACGACGAGCGCTACCGCGAGCTGGTCGGGCGCCGCGTGCGGCTGCCCGTCGCCGGGATCGAGATCCCGGTCATCGCCGACGCGTACACGGATCCCGCCTTCGGCACCGGCGTGGTGAAGATCACGCCGGCGCACGACGCCAACGACTTCGAGGTCGGGAAGCGCCACGACCTGCTGATGCCGGTGGTGATCGACGAGACGGGCGTCGTCCGCGAGGTGCAGGACGCGGCCGGGCGCGTGCCGGCCGAGCTCCAGGGGCTGGACCGCTTCGCCGCGCGCGAGCGCATCGTCGAGCGGCTGCGGGCCGAGGGGCGGCTGGTGAAGGTGGAGCCGCACCAGCACGCCGTGCGGCACTGCTACCGGTGCGACACCGTGGTGGAGCCGCGCCTCTCCGACCAGTGGTTCGTGCGCATGGAGCCGCTCGCCCGGCCGGCGCTGCAGGCGCTGCGCGAGGGCGCGCTGCGCATCCGCCCGGAGCGCCACGAGGCCACCTACGTCCACTGGCTGGAGAACATCCGCGACTGGAACATCTCGCGGCAGCTCTGGTGGGGGCACCGCATCCCGGTCTGGTACTGCGACGCCTGCGACGAGACCATCGTCAGCCGCGAGGACCCGACCGCCTGCGCGAAGTGCGGGGGCGCGGTGCGCCAGGACGAGGACGTGCTCGATACCTGGTTCTCGTCGTGGCTCTGGCCGCTCTCCACGCTCGGCTGGCCCGACACCGACGCCGCCGACCTGCAGGCGTTCTATCCCACCGACGTCCTCGTCTCCGGCCCCGACATCCTCTTCTTCTGGATCTCGCGGATGATCATGGCCGGCTACTTCTTCGTCGGCGAGAGCCCGTTCCACACCGTCTTCCTGCACGGCATCACGCGCGACACGCAGGGGCGCAAGATGTCCAAGTCGCTGGGCAACGGCATCGACCCGCTGGACGTGGTGGAGCGCGTGGGCGCGGACGCGCTGCGCTACACCGTGGTGGCGGGAATGGGGCTGGGCGTGGACATCGTGCTCGATCCGGACGACCTGGAGAAGTCGTTCGCCCCGGGGCGCAACTTCGTCACCAAGCTCTGGAACATCGGCCGCGTCCTGCTCGGCAACGTCGGCTCGGCGCCGGTGCGCCCGCTGGCCGGCGTGGACGCACGCGCCCTCACGCGCGCCGACCACTGGATCCTGGCCCGATTGGCCGTGGCCGTCGGCGAGTGCGACGCGGCGCTCGGGCCGGCCCGGCCGCTCACCGGCCGGTGGACGGAGGCGGACCATCACGTGGGGCTGCGCCTCAACGACTATGCCGAGGCGGCGCGGCGCTTCGTCTGGAACGAGCTGGCCGACTGGTACGTGGAGAGCGCGAAGGGGCGCCTGGCCGACGGCGGGGAGGACGCCGAGGTCGCGCGCGCGGTGCTGGTGCACGCCTTCGACCAGGCCCTGCGGCTGCTGCACCCGATCATCCCCTTCGTCACCGAGGCGCTCTGGCAGCGGCTGCCCGGGCGCGCGCGCGGCGCGTATCTGGCCGGCGCCGCCTGGCCGGCCCACGGGACGACGGCGCACGAGGCGGCGGCAGGGGAGTTCGAGCTCGTGCGCGCCGCGGTGAGCGCGCTGCGCCAGGTCCGCTCCGACTACAACATCCCGCCGTCGCGCCAGGTGGACGCGGTGATCGTCCCCGGCGACGACGCCGACGGCACGGGCGTGCTGCGCGAGGAGGCCCCGCTCATCGGTCGCCTCACGCGTTGCGAGGTGCGCGTGTCGGACGACGCGCCGCACGAGGCGGCGGCGCACGTCCTCCTGCCCGGCGGCGCGACGGTGGTCGTGCCGCTCGCGGGGCTGGTGGACCTGGAAAGGGAATGCGCCCGGCTGCGCGGCGAGCTGACGGAGCTGGAGAAGCAGCTCGGCGCGCTGCAGCAGCGGCTCGCCAACGAGCGCTTCGTCTCGAAGGCGCCGGCGCACGTCGTGGAGGGGGAGCGGCAGAAGGCCGTGGAGTGGAGCGCCCGGCGCGACCAGCTGCGCGACAAGGTGGGCGCGCTGTGCGGCGGGTGACCGCCGCCGGCGCGCGCGCCCTCGGCGGCGCGCTGGCGGTGGCGGCGGCGGTGGGCGCCTGCGCGCAGCCGGCGCCCCCGCCGGGCGGCCCGCCCGACCCCACCCCGCCCATCGTCGTCGGGGTCACTCCCGACTCGGGCGCGGTGAACGTCCGCCCCGACGAGGTCGTCTTCCGCTTCGACGAGGTGATCTCCGAGCGTCCGTCGGGCGCCAGCACGCTGGCGCAGCTGGTGCTCGTCTCGCCGCGCGACGGCGAGCCGGAGGTGGACTGGCACCGCGACGCCATCAGCGTGCGCCCGCGGCGCGGCTGGCGGCCGAACACGGTCTACGTCGTCCAGCTGCTGCCGGGGATCAGCGACCTGCGCAACAACGCGCTCGACTCCAGCACCACGACCGTCTTCTCCACCGGCAGCGCGATCCCCGACACACGCATCGCCGGCGTGGTCTTCGACTGGGCGGAGGGACGGCCGGTGTCCGCCGCGCTGGTGCAGGCGCTCGTGCTGCCGCGCGGCGGCGGCGCGAGCGCCGGCGACACCGTCCGCTACATGGTGCGTGCGGACTCCGGCGGACGGTTCGCGCTCCCCTTCGTACCGGCCGGCCCGGTGCTCGTGCGCGGCGTGGACGACCGCAACGCGAACTTCGCGGTCGACAGTCGCGAGGCGTGGGACACCACCTCGGTCACGCTGCGCGACTCGGCGCGGGTGGAGCTGTACGCGTTCGTGCACGACACCACGGCGCCGCGCATCGCCACGGTCACGGTGAGCGACAGCGTGACGCTCGCTATCGCGCTGTCGCAGCCGCTCGCCGTCGACCAGTCGATCGACACGTCGCTGGTGCGCGTCTACGGACCCGATTCGGCGCGGGTGGCGGTGGCCGCGGTGCTGCCGCGCGCCGTGGCCGACAGCCTGCGCGCCCTGCAGCGCGACAGCGCGGCGCGGCCCGCGACCGACACGGCGCCTCCGCCGGCCGCACCGCCGGCGGCGCCGCCGCCATCCGTGGTGCCGACCCCCGGCGTGCGCCCGGACAGCGCCCGCGCCGACAGCCTGCGGGCGGACAGCGTGGCGCGCGCGCGTCCGGTGCCGTCACGACCGACGCCGGTGCGCGAGCTGGTGGTGCGACTGACACGACCCCTCGCGCCGGAGACGCGCTACCGCGTGGAGCTGGTGGAGGCGCGCAACCTGCTCGGCGTGTCCGGGACGAGCGACCGCACGGTCACCACGCCGGCGCCACCACCCCCTGCCCCGCCGGCCGCGCCTCCAGGCACTCCGCCGCCCGCCGCACCGCCGCCCACCGCCCCACCGTCAGGGCGGCCGCCGGGCCGCCCACCGGCGTGATGGGCGCCGGCGGGCCCGACCCGCGCCGGCGGCTTCCCGCGGTCGGCGCCCTCCTCGATTCGCCGGCCTTCGCGGCGCTCACCGCCCTGCATCCGCGCGCGGTGGTCACGGATGCGCTCCGCGAGGCGATCGCCGACGCCCGTGAGGGCGCTGCCAGCGCCGGCCACCTGGCCGCGGCCGGACGCGGCGAGGACCCGGCCGAGTGGGCGCGCCGGGTGGAGCGGGTCCTGGCCCGCAGCGGGCAGCCGTCGCTGCGACGCGTGCTCAACGCCACCGGCGTGGTGCTGCACACCAACCTCGGGCGCGCGCCCCTGGCCGCCGCGGCACTCGACGCCGTGCACGAGTGCGCGGCCGGCTACTCGAACGTGGAGTACGACCTCGCGCGCGGCGAGCGCGGCTCGCGCTACACGCACTGCGCGGCGCTCCTGCGCGAGCTCACCGGCGCCGGAGACGCGCTCGTCGTCAACAACTGCGCGGCGGCGCTGGTGCTCGCCCTCAACTCCCTGGCCGCCGGCGCGGGCGTGGCCGTCTCGCGCGGGGAGCTGGTGGAGATCGGCGGCAGCTTCCGCGTGCCCGAGATCATGGAGCGCAGCGGCGCGCGGCTGGTGGAGGTGGGCACGACGAACCGCACCCACGCGGCCGACTACGTGGCCGCGCTCGACGCCGGCGCGGCGGCGATCGTGAAGGTGCACCGCAGCAACTTCGCGATCAGCGGCTACACGGCCGAGGCGTCGCTCGCCGAGCTGGCGGCGCTGGCCGACGCGCGGGGCGTCCCCCTGGTGCACGATTTCGGCAGCGGGCTGCTGCTCGATCTCGCCCCCTTCGGCCTGGCGGGCGAGCCGACCGTGTGCGACGCGGTGGCCAGCGGTGCGTCACTCGTCGTGATGAGCGGCGACAAGCTGCTCGGCGGCCCGCAGGCCGGGATCGTGCTCGGGCGGCCGGAGCTGGTCGCGCGACTGCGCGCCAACCCGCTGGCGCGCGCGCTCCGCGTAGACAAGCTGACGCTGGCCGCGCTGGAGGCGACGCTGGCGCTCTACCGCGATCCGGCCCGGGCGCGGCGCGAGATCCCGGCGCTGGCGATGCTCACCGCCCCGGCCGACGAGCTGCACGAGCGCGCGACGCGCGTGGCAGCGACGCTCGCCGGGGCCGGCCACGCCGCCACCGTGGTACCGAGCGAGGGCGCGGTGGGTGGCGGCGCCTTCCCGACGGCACGCCTGTCCTCGTGGGCCGTGGCGCCGGCGGGTGACGCCGCGGTGCTCGTCGAGCGGCTGCGCGCCGGCCGTCCGCCGGTGGTGGCGCGCGTCGCCGACGGCCGCCTGCTCGTCGACCTGCGCAGCGTGCCGCCGGCGGACGACGCCGCGCTGGCGGAAGCGCTGTGCGCGGCCCTGGCGTGAGCGACGCCGTGCCCGCGCCGCGCCCGGCCGCGTTCGTGGACCGCGACGGCACGATCATCGAGGACGTGCACTACCTCGCTCGCCCGGAGGACGTGCGCCTGGTGCCCGGCGCCGCCGACGCGCTCCGCCGGCTGGCGACCGCCGAGGTGCCGATCGTGATCGTCACCAACCAGTCGGGGATCGCGCGCGGGTACTTCACCGAGGCGCAGTACGCGCGCGTGGCCGAGCGCGTCGCGGACGTGCTGCGCGAGGCCGGCGTGCCGCTGCTGGCCACCTATCACTGTCCCCATCACCCGGCGGTGACCGGGCCGTGCGCGTGCCGCAAGCCGGGGGTGCTGCTCTACGAGCGCGCGGCACACGAGCACGGCCTCGACCTCGCGCGCTCGCTCTACGTGGGCGACCGCTGGCGCGACGTGGCGCCGGCGCTGCGCCTGGGCGGCATGGGGATCCTCGTGCCGTCGGCGGACACGCCGGACGACGATCGAGTCCGCGCCGAGCGCGAGGCCGCAGTGACCCGGTCGCTCGCCGACGCCGTCTCGCGCTTCCTCGCGGGTCACGCGAAGAGCGGGACGGGATGAACGGGACGGACAGGACGGGGAGGAGCGGATGACGCTGGGGGTCCAGCCGTGGAGCGGTGGTGATGGTGGCGCCGCGGCGCGATGGCCGACATCGCACGATGCCATCCGGTTCATCCCGTCCATCCTGTCCCGTCATGACAGCCGAAGGCACCCGGCATGCGGGCACCCGTGACGCGCGTCTCCTCACCCTTGGTCGCCCCAACCCGCGCCGCTACGTTGCGCGCATGACCGCGCGAATCGCCGTGCTCGCCTCCGGAGGCGGCACCAACCTGCAGGCGATCCTCGACTATCAGGCTCGACTCGGCCCGGCCCGCGGGTTCGACGTCGCGCTCGTCGCGTCGAACCGCCCGCAGGCCGGAGCACTCGATCGCGCACGGGCGTGCGGCGTCGAGGCGCTGGCGCTCGACGACCATGCCGACGGCACGGCACTCGTTCGGCTGCTGGACGAGCGCGGCGTGGACCTCGTCGTGCTCGCCGGGTACCTCAAGCTCGTACCACCGGCCGTCGTGCGGCGCTGGAGCAGACGCATCATCAATGTCCACCCGGCGCTGCTCCCGGCGTTCGGCGGCCCGGGCATGTATGGCCGACGCGTGCACGAAGCCGTGCTGCGCAGCGGCGCCCGCGTCTCGGGCGCGACGGTCCACTTCGTGGACGAGGAGTACGACCGCGGCCCGATCATCGCGCAGTGGCCGGTGCCTGTGCTCTACCACGACACACCCGAGTCGCTCGCCGCACGCGTGCTGCGTGCCGAGCACCTGCTGCTACCGCGCGTGGTGGCGCTGGCTGCTGCCGGCCGGGTGAGCGTGGACGGTGCCGGTCGCGTCGATGCCGGCGGTCCGCCCGCCCCCCGCTCCGACTCGGCTCCCGATCTCTTCGCCCTCGACGACGACGCCGCGGCCGCGATCGCCATCGAGCGCGCTCTCCGCCTCTGACGCATTCCACCACATCGCGAACATGCCCCGCGCCCTGCTCTCCGTCTCCGACAAGTCCGGACTGGTCGACTTCGCCCGTGGCCTGGCCGACCTCGGCTGGGAGCTCGTCTCCACCGGCGGCACCGCGAGGGCGCTCCGCGACGCCGGGTTGGCGCCGCGCGACCTGGCGGACGTCACCGGGTTCCCCGAGATGCTCGACGGCCGCGTGAAGACGCTGCACCCCGCCGTGCACGGCGGCCTGCTGGCACGGCGCGACGACGCGGCGCACATGCGGGCGATCGCCGAGCACGGGATCGCGCCGATCGACCTCGTCTGCGTGAACCTCTACCCCTTCCGCGAGACCGTCGCGCGCGCCGACGTCACCCCCGAGGAGGCGATCGAGAACATCGACATCGGCGGGCCGTCCATGCTGCGCTCGGCGGCCAAGAACTTCGCCGCCGTGTACGTCGTGGTGGACCCGGCGGACTACCCGCGCGTGCTCCATGCCGTGCGCGGCGCGGGCGACGGCGGAGCGAACGGCGGCGGCGCGGCGCTGCGCCGCGAGCTGGCGGCCAAGGTGTTCGCGCACACCGCCGGGTACGACGCGGCCATCGCCGGCTGGTTCGCCCGCGAGGCGGGCGACGCGCTGCCGGCGCGCCTCACGCTGGGCCTCGAGCGGCAGCAGGCGCTGCGCTACGGCGAGAACCCGGAGCAGCGCGCCGCCTTCTACGTCGAGCGTCCAGACGCCGGCCTCGCGGGGCTGCGGCAGCTCGGCGGCAAGGAGCTCTCCTTCAACAACCTGCTCGACCTCGAGGGCGCGCTGCTGGCCACCGACGCGTTCGCCGGCGAGACCTGCTGCGCCATCGTCAAGCACACCACGCCCTGCGGGCTCGCGCTCGGCGAGAGCGCGCTCGACGCCTACCGCCGCGCGCTCGCCTGCGATCCCGTCTCGGCGTTCGGCTCGGTGATCTCGTTTACCGTGCCGGTGGACGAGGCGGCGGCGGAGGCGATCGCCGGGCTGTTCGTGGAGTGCCTGGTGGCGCCGTCCTTCTCCGAGGGGGCGCTGGAGATCCTGGCGCGGAAGAAGAACCTGCGCGTGCTGGCCGGCCGCGCCGAGTGGGAGCCGGGCGCGCTGGACCTCAAGCGCGTGCGGGGCGGGCTCCTGGCGC
>DASTRO010000259.1:0-17287 GCA_035761165.1 Gemmatimonadaceae bacterium
CCGGCGGTCTTCCGCGCCGCGCCGGTGGGCGGCACGGCGTGGACGATCCCGGCCGTGCACGTCGAGGATCGGCCGCGCTTCGCCTGGCGCGGCGCGCACCTGGACGTGAGCCGCCACTTCATGCCGAGGGAGTTCGTCGAGAAGTACATCGACCTGATGGCGCTCCACAGGCTGAACACCTTCCACTGGCACCTCACCGACGACCAGGGGTGGCGCCTCGAGATCCGGAAGTACCCGCGGCTCACGGAGGTGGGCGCGTGGAGGACGCGGACGCTGGTGGGCCGGCGCGTGAGTGCCGACAGCACGGCGTGGCGCTACGACGAGACGCCGCACGGCGGCTACTACACGCAGGACGACGTGCGCGAGGTCGTGGCCTACGCCGCGGCGCGCCACGTCACCGTCGTCCCCGAGATCGAGATGCCGGGCCACGCCGTGGCGGCCATCGCCGCCTATCCGCAGCTCGGCGTCACGGAGCAGCCGCCGGAGGTGGGGACGCGCTGGGGCGTCTACAGCGAGATCCTGAACGCCGAGCCGGGCACGGTGGCGTTCATGCAGGACGTGCTGACGGAGGTGCTGGAGCTCTTCCCGGGCCCGTTCGTCCACGTGGGCGGGGACGAGGCGGACAAGACGCTGTGGAAGGCGAGCCCGCAGATCCAGGCGCGCATCCGCGAGCTGGGGCTGGCGGACGAGCACGCGCTGCAGAGCTGGTTCATCCGCCAGATGGACGACTTCCTCACCGCGCACGGCCGGCGGCTGGTGGGGTGGGACGAGATCCTGGAGGGCGGGCTGGCGCCCAACGCGACGGTGATGAGCTGGCGCGGCACGGCCGGCGGCATCGCGGCGGCGCGCGCCGGCCACGACGTGGTGATGGCGCCCAACGGCTCCACCTACCTGGACCACTATCAGTCGAGGGACGTGGCGCGCGAGCCGATGGCGATCGGCGGCTTCCTGCCGCTGGACAGCGTCTACCTCTACGAGCCGGTGCCGGCCGAGCTGGACGCCGCCGCCGCGCGCCACGTGCTGGGCGCGCAGGCACAGCTGTGGACGGAGTACATCCCCGATCCGAAGCAGGCCGAGTACATGGCCTACCCGCGCCTGGCGGCGCTGGCCGAGGTGGTGTGGACGCCGGCCGCGGAGAAGGATCTCGCCGACTTCCGCCGCCGCCTCGCCGTCCACCTCCGCCGTCTCGACGCGCTCGACGTCCGCTACCGGCCGCCGGACCGCTGACGGCGGCGCGGTACGCGCGGGACTGCGCCTGCGTGCCGCTCGAGATCCGCGGTCGGCCGCTCCCGCCGTGCCGCGACTACGACGATCGTGCCGGTGCGGGCGCGGGGGCGCGGATCTCGGGCGGCAGGTTGAAGTGCACGTCCTCCTCCAGCAGGACGTGGCGCTCCACCGTGGCGCCGAAGCGGGCGACCAGCCAGGCCAGCGTCTCCTCCACCAGCGACTCGGGGGCGCTGGCGCCGGCGGTGAGCACCACCGTCTCGGCGTCGGCCAGCCACGTCGGGTCGATCTCCGCCGGCGTGTCGAAGAGATAGGCGCGGGCGCCCTGCGACGCCGCCACCTCGCACAGCCGCTTCGAGTTCGAGCTGTTCACGCTGCCGACGACGAGGGCGACGTCGGCCTGCGCCGCCAGGCGCCGCACCGCCTCCTGCCGGTTCTGCGTCGCGTAGCAGATGTCCTCCTGGGACGGCGCCTGCAGCTGCGGGAAGCGGCGGCGCAGCGCCACCAGCACCTGGCGCGTGTCGTCCACGCTCAGCGTCGTCTGCGTCAGGTAGACCACGCGCGACGGGTCGGGCACCACCAGCCGCGCGACGTCCTGCTCGCGCTCCACCAGCCGCACCGCGTCGGGCGCCTCGCCGGTGACGCCCACCGCCTCGTCGTGGCCGGCGTGGCCGACGTAGACGATCGTGTCGCCGCGCCGCGCGTAGCGGCGCGCCTCGGCGTGCACCTTGTGGACGAGCGGGCAGGTGGCGTCGATCACCGTGAGCCCGCGCGCCGCCGCCTGCGCGCGCACCGCCGGCGACACGCCGTGCGCGCTGAAGACCAGCACGCCGCCGGCGGGCACCTCGTCCACCGTGTCCACGAAGATCACGCCGCGCGCCTCGTAGTGCGCCACGAGGTGGCGGTTGTGCACGATCTGGTGGTAGCAGTGCACCGGCGCGCCGTGGCGCTCGAGCGTCGCGTCGAGCGCGCCGAGCGCCATCTCCACGCCCGCGCAGTAGCCGCGCGGCGCGGCCAGCAGGACCCTCATCGCGCCGGCCGCGGCTGCGTGCGCCGCTCCTGCCCGCCGGGCGGGCCGCCGCCGCGCTCCCCGGCCTCGCTCGCGCGATCGTCCACCTCGCTCCCCCGCTCGCTCGCCGCGCTGACGCTGGCGCCGGGGCTCCACGCCGCCGCGGGGTCGGCGCCCGCGTCGGGCACGCCACCGGAGTTCATCGTCGCGCCGGGGGGCGCGCCCGGCGCCGGCTCGATCGGCAGCGGCGCCGCCACGTCCATCTCCCGCCTCTCCATCTCCGCGCCGCGCGCGGCCGGCGCGGCCGGCGCGGCCGGCGCGGCGTCTGCCGCGTCGCCGGTCGGGGTCTGCCTCTCGTCGGTCATCATCGCCTCCACTGGAGCCGGAGGCGGCGTCGCCCGCCGGCGCGCCGCCCACGAGGTCTGATATGCGATGCGCGCCGCGCGAGCGAAAGCCATCCGTCGCCCCGACGCGCCCGGTCGGCGTCGTTCATCCTCCCGTCAGCTCCCGCACGCCATATTCCATCCTTCCCCACCCGGAGCGTTCCCGTGCGCGCAACCCGGTCGACGACCCCCTGGGCCGTGGCCCTCCTCGTGACGGCCACCGCCGTCCTCCCGCAGTCCCTCCGGTCGCAGGCGCCGGACACCGTGGCCACGCCCCGGACCACGCTCCCGACCACGCTCCCGACCACGCTCCCGACCGCAGCCCCCGCGGCGGCGCCGCTCGTCTCCACGCGCGAGCGCTGGGTGCTCGGCGCGATGGCCGCCACCGGGCTCGCCCTGCTCCCGGTAGACCGCTCCATCGCCCTGGAGCTCCACGAGCCGCACGTGCAGCGGATCGACGGCGCGCGCGGCGGCACCGACGTCTTCAACCTGCTCGGCGGGCCCGGGGTGGCGGTGCTCGGTCTCGGCACGTACGTGCTGGGGCGCGCCACCGATTCGCCCTCGCTGACGACGCTGGGAGGCCACGCCACCGCCGCGGTGGCCGTCGCGGCGATGGCCGCCGGCATCGTGAAGGGGGCGACCGGCCGGCAGCGCCCGTACGTGGATCCCGGTGACGCCGACGAGTTCGTCGCCGGACGCGGCTTCTCGCAGGGGAACCGCACCTCCTTCCCCTCCGGGCACACCACCGCCGCCTTCGCCCTCGCCGCCGCCGCCACCGAGGAGACGCGGCACCTCTGGCCCGGCCACGTGCGCCTCGTCGCGCCGCTCGCCTACGGCACCGCCGGCGCCGTGGGCCTCTCCCGCCTCTACGTCGGCGACCACTGGGCGAGCGACGTCATCGTCGGGGCCGGGCTCGGCACCCTCGCCGGCCTCGCCACCTCACGCTACCTGTGGCGCCACCCGGGCAATCGCCTCGACCGCTGGCTCTCCGACGTCACCCTCGTCCCGTCGCCGCGTGGCGGGCTCGCCGTCACGCTCCACACGCCCTGAGTCGCGGCCGGGAACGGCGGAACGGCAACTGCCCGCCGCGGGTTTCCGCCGCGCGGCGCTGGCGCACGCGGACCGATCGCGGCGCGGGGCGGGGCTCCGCGCGCCGGGCCCGGAACGGCCGGGGAACGGCAATGCGGCGGATGATCCGGAGACGGCGGATCGCTCCTCGCGCCGGTTACGGCGCCGTGCACCGGGGCCGGGATGATTGGGGTGTGGGCTCCTCAGCCCCTCCGGCTCCATGCACCGGACCAGGCGAGGGGAGGGGTGGGGGAGAGGAGCCCACCCCCGATCAGTTCCGGTCCTGGCGCGAGGAGGCGTGGAAGGGAGCGGAGCGATCCGACGCATCCGGTTCCTCCGGCGCATCCGTGTTCCCCATGAGCGTTGATGCCCGCCCACGGCGCGCGGAGGCCCGACGGACACCGGAGCGATCCGCAGGATCCGCGTGATCCGCGGCAGGCCGTTCGCCGTTCGCGGCACGATCTCCGCGGCGGCGTGCGCTATCTTGGGCGCACATCCACGGTGGCGGAGACACATGGAGCGGACGACGGCGGACGGGCTGGCGCTCGGCATCGACATCGGCGGCACGAAGGTGGAGATCGCGCTCGTGGACGGGCACGGTGCGCTGCTCGACTCCTGCCGGCTGCGTACGCTGCCGGAGCGGGGCGCGTCGGTGGTGGTGGCGGAGATCGCGGCGGCGGCCCGGAGCGCCTTCGGCGACGCGCTGGGCGGCGCGGTGGCGGCCGGGGTGTCGGTGGCCGGGCAGATCGGCGCCGACGGGACGGTGCTCGGCGCGCCCAACCTCGGCTGGGCGGGCGCCCCGGTGGGGGCGGAGCTGAGCGCGGCGCTGGCGCTGCCGGTGGTCGTCGCCAACGACGTGCGCGCCGCCGCCTGGGCGGAGTGGCGCCACGGCGCCGGCCGCGGCTGCAGCGACGTCGTCGTCCTCTTTCTCGGTACCGGGATCGGCGGCGGCGCGGTGGTGGACGGCCGGATGCTCGACGGCGCGGGCGGCATCGCCGGCGAGTTCGGGCACATGACGCTCGTCGCCGGCGGGCGGCGCTGCCACTGTCGCAACGTCGGCTGCCTGGAGGCCTACGCCGGCGGCTGGGCGATCGCCGAGCGGGCGCGCGAGGCGGTGCGCGCGGACGAGCGGGGCGGTGCCGCCCTGCTGCGTCTGGCGGGTGGCGACCCGACCGCGATCACCGGCGAGACGGTGGGGGCCGCCCGTGCCGCCGGCGACCCGCTGGCGGTGCGCATCGTCGAGGAGACGGGCGCCTACCTGGGCGCGGGGCTCGTCAGCCTGGTGAACGCCTTCAACCCGGCGCGCATCATCCTCGGCGGCGGCATCGTGGACGGCTTCGCCGAGCTGGTGCCGCTGGCCGCCGCGGTGGTGCGCGAGCGGGCGCTGGCGGCGGCGGCTGGCGTCGAGCTCGTGCCGGCGGTGCTGGGCAACCACGCCCCGGTGGTGGGCGCGGCGGCGCTCGCCGTGGGGCGCGCACGGCGGACGCACGAGCTGCGCGAGGTGCGCGAGGTGCGCGAGGTACACGAGGCCGGGGAGGTGCGCGGGGGGCCGGACGCGCGGGAGATGCGGGCGGTGTGACGCTGCTCTCGGCGGCGGTGCTGCTCTTCTTCGTGATGGACCCGCTGGGGAACGTGCCGATGTTCCTCACGGCGCTCCGCCACGTGGAGCCCGCGCGTCAACGCCACGTCATCGTGCGCGAGCTGCTGATCGCGTTGGGCGTGCTCGTCGTCTTCCTCTTCGCCGGACGCGGGCTGCTCGCGCTGCTGCACGTGTCAGCGCCGGCGCTGACGACGGCCGGCGGCGTCATCCTGCTGCTCATCGCGGTGCGGATGATCTTCCCGACCGCCGACCGGCCGCTGCGCGAGGACGTGCACGAGGAGCCGTTCATCGTGCCGCTGGCCATCCCCTACACGGCCGGCCCGTCCACGCTGGCCACCGAGCTGCTCCTCATGAGCCAGGAGCCGGGGCGCTGGCCCACCTGGCTCGCGGCCGTCCTCCTCGCCTGGCTGGCGACGAGCGTCATCCTCTACTTCGCCAGCGGCCTGCGCCGCGTGCTCGGCGAGCGCGGGCTGACCGCGCTGGAGCGGCTGATGGGGATGCTCCTCATCACGGTCGCGATCGAGATGCTGATGAGCGGCGTGCGGGAGTTCCTGGCGCGCACGTAGCGGCCGGGAGCCGCGGAGCTGCGAAGGGCGGAACTGCGAACGGCGGAACTGCGAACGGCGGAACTGCATGCCGCGGATCGCGCGGATGCGGCTGCGCCGCGAACGGCCGCGGAGAACGCGGATCGATCGGGGACGGCCCACGCCTCCTCTCGATCAGGATGTGAGAAGCGGGAGTGGGGCCATGCTCGTTCCACCCCTCCGCTCACCAGAGTCACGCGCCGGGGCCCGCCCCGTCCCCACCGCCAACGACTCTCCCCCATCCTTCCGTCCTGTCGGCGAGCGCAGCGAGCAGCAGCCAAGACAGGATGAACCGGACGAACAGGAGGAACGACGGCAGGATGAAGCGCTGTTCTTCCGTGCCCTCCCTGCTCTCCGCGCTTCCGTGAGCCGCCGTTCCGGCCCCGGTGCGAAAGGGTGGGATGGTCCCGATCTCTACCCCCATCCAGTTTCGACCCCGGCGCGAGGAGCCGTGGACGGTCGCGAAACGATCCGCGCTCTCCGCGGCCGTTCGCGCGCAGCCGCATCCGCGCTCTCCGCGGTCAGCCGCTCCGCCGTTCGCAGTTCCGTGATCCCGCAGCGCATCACTGTCCCGCGCACGGCTCCACGGTGGCGAGCACCGGCAGGTGGTCGGAGGGGAAGCGGCCGTTCCAGCTGTCGGGCAGGATGCCGTGCGAGTGGACGCGCACGCCGCGCGAGACCATGACGTAGTCGATGCGCCGGTCCGGCTCGATCGCCGTGAACGCGGTCCAGCTCGACGTCGGGCCGTAGTGCCCGGTCTCGCTGGCGAAGAACGCGTCGGCGAGCGGCGGGACGGCGTCGGCGATGGTGTCGCGCGTGAGGATGCGATGGGCCGCCGAGCGTGGGTCGGTGTTGAGGTCGCCGGTGACGATCACGGGGTCGCCGGCGGCGAGGGCGGCGAGGCGGTGGCGGATGAGGCGCGCGCTCTCCTGGCGCGCCGACTCCCCGACGTGGTCGAAGTGCGTGTTGAGGTGCAGGTAGGTGCAGCCGGTGGCGCGATCGCGGAAGCGCGCCCAGGTGGCGATGCGCTCGAGCGCCGCGTCCCACCCCTTGCTCCCCGGCACCTCGGGGGTGGGGGAGAGCCAGAATGTGCCGCTGTCGAGCAGCGCGAGCCGGGCGGTGCGGTAGAGGATGGCGCTGAACTCGCCTCCCTGGCGCCCGTCGGCGCGCCCGACGCCGACGCGGTCGAAGCCGGGGAGCCGCGCGTCGAGATCGCGCAGCATGCCGACGAGCGCCTCCTGCACGCCCACCACGTCCGCCTCGTGGAAGCGGACGAGCGCCCCGACCCAGTCGCGCCGGTTGGGCCAGGCGTTCACGCCGTCGCTCGGCGTGTCGTAGCGCAGGTTGAAGCTCATGACGCGAAGCAGCGGCGGCTGTTGCGCATCGGGAGCCGGCGCCGTGACGGCGGCCTGTACCCGCGGCTCGACCTCGGGCGCCGCGGCCGGCGCGCACGCCGCCGGCAGGAGGCAGAGCGCCGAGGCCGAGCGCGTGGCGAGGAGGCGGAGGGGGGAGGGCATGGTGGATCGTGAGTTGGGTGACGGGGCGCGACGAGGGTGTGTCGTCGGGGGGAGGATGAATCCGCGACGGGAGGGGCGTCGAGGGGCGAGCGTATAGCGTCTGGCGTACAGGGGCGCCGAGCGTGGAGCGTCTGGCGGGGACGGGATCGCGGGGGCGCGACGGGGCCCGGCGCGTGGGGGGCCCCCCCCGACTACCACGATACCGCCGCCCGCCCCCGCGCCCACCACCAGAATCGCGCCGCCAGACGCTTCTCGCTGCACGCCCCCAGACGCCCGCCGCCAGACGCCCGGCGCCGCTGAGGGACCCGCCCACGGCGCGCGGGACCCAGCCCTGCCGCGGCGCCCCCTCGACGCTCCCGCGGTACGCCCCTGTACGCTCGACGCTCTCCGCCGTACGCCTCGTCGAACCGCCGAGCGGACCGCCGCCCACCGCTCGCGGCGCTCCGGCCTGCGCCGGAGCCCCAGCCTCGACCCTCTTGACGCCCTCTGCCCCCGCCCCGAGTTTCGCGCCATGAACCGCCGTTCCAAAACCGACGCCCCGCCGCGCGGCACCGGAACGCAGGCGGTCGCCCGGGCGCTCGCCGTCCTCAGGGCGCTGGAACGGCCGCCGCTCGAGCGTGGGCTCACCGAGCTCGCCGCCGGGCTCGCCATGAGCAAGGCCACCGTCTTCCGCCTGCTCCGCACGCTGGAGCTGGAGGGCTTCGTCACCCGCGACCCCGAGCGGCAGACCTACCGGCTCGGGCCGTCGCTCATCCGCCTCGGCGGCGTCGCCCGCCGCGCCACCACGCTGCAGGTGGCCGCCCGTCCCGTGCTCGAGCGGCTCGCCGCCGCCTCCGGCGAGACGGCTACCCTCGAGACGCTGGCCGGCGACGAGGTGCTCATCCTCGACGAGGTGCGCGGCCGCTATCTCGTCAGCACCGCCCCGGAGATCGGCACCCGCTGGCCCGCCCATGCCACCTCCACCGGCAAGGTGCTGCTCGCCGCCCGCGAGACCGGTGGCGCGTCGCGCACTGCCGACCAGCCGGGCGCCGACGCGCCGCCGCTGCCGCGCCTCGCCCCCCGCACCATCACCGTCCCCGCCGACCTCGCGCGCGAGCTGGCCGAGGTACGGCGGCGGGGCTACGCCGTCGCCCGCGAGGAGCTGGAGCCCGGCTTCGTCGCCATCGGTGCGCCGGTGACCGACGCCAGCGGCCGCGTCGTGGCCGCCATCAGCGTCGGCGGGCCGATCGCACGGCTCGACGACGGCCACATCGAGCCGCTCGCCACCGCCGTGCGCGACGCGGCGGCGGAGGTCTCCCGTCAGCTCGGCGCCCCGCCGGACGGGTAGCCGCCGCGTTCCCGCCCATCGGCTGCGGCCGTCGCCGCGCCGGCCCTCCCACCCCTCGTCCGGAGCCCTCGCCGGTGCACGCTCGCCTCCTCGTCCCCTGCTCTCTCCTCGTCGCGGTGGCCTGCGCCGCTCCGTCGGCCGGTGGCCCGCGCGCCACCCCGTCGCCCGCGGCTCCGACCGTCCCGGCCGTCGCGGCCCGACCCACCGGCCACCCCGCCGGCACGCTGCTCATCGTCGGCGGCGGCACGCAGCCGCGGGCGCTCGTCCAGCGCTTCGTGGAGCTCGCCGGCGGGCCGGGGCGGGCGCGCATCGCCATCCTCCCCATGGCCAGCGCGGAGGCGGCCGAGTCCGGACGCGAGAAGGCCGAGGAGCTGCGCGGCCTCGGCGCCGACGCCTTCGTCCTGAACCTCACGCGCGAGCAGGCGGAGCGCGATTCGGTCGTGCGGCTCGTCCAGGGCGCCACCGGGATCTGGTTCCCCGGCGGTGACCAGGCGCGGTTGACGAGGGTGCTCCAGGGCACCGCGACGCTGCGCGCCATCCAGGCCCGCTACCGGGCCGGCGCGGTCGTCGGCGGGACGAGCGCCGGGGCGGCCATCATGAGCGACTCGATGATCACCGGCGACCAGGTCCGCGCCGGCGAGGACACCAGCGGCTACTTCGGCGACGAGTTCCCGCGCGTCGCCCGGCACGCCATCGTCGTCGCCCCGGGCTTCGGCTTCCTCCCCGGGGCGATCGTCGACCAGCACTTCCTCCGGCGCGAGCGGCACAACCGGCTGCTCAGCGTCGTGCTCGAGCGCCCCACCATGCTCGGCGTCGGGATCGACGAGGGCACCGCGCTGCGCGTCGATCCCGACGGCCGGTGGGGCGTGGAGGGGGCGAGCGCCGTCATCGTCTACGACGCGCGCGACGCCCGCATCACGCCCCCCGGCGCACCGCGGCTCGGCGCCGCCGCGGTGCGCCTCCACCTCCTTCCCGCCGGCAGCACCTTCGACCCCCGCACCGGCGAGGCACGGCTGCCGGAGGGGTGAGGCCGGTAGCGCGAGCGGGTCGCGGGCATTGCGGCATCGCGGGCATCGCGGCCGCGGGGGGCCCCCCCCGAACCACACGATGCCACCCGCCTCCCTGGCTCGCGTCATCGGATCGCTGCCCCCCGTACCCCGACGTCCCCGCGCCCCTGGTCCCTGGTCCCTGGTCCCTCACTCCACCCCGGAGGCCCACCCATGCAGCGATTCCGTCGGTCACGACCCACGGCGTCCGTCGCGGCGCTCCTCGCGGCCCTGCTCGCCACGGCGATGCTGCCGCGCGCCGCGCTCGCGCAGGCGCTCGGCACCATCCGCGGCACGGTCGTCGACTCCACCAGCCGGCAGCCCGTGCCCGGCGCGCAGATCACCGTCGTCGGCACCACGCGCGGTGCCGTCACCAGCGACGCCGGCGCCTACACGCTGCGCGTCCCCGCCGGCACCGTCACGCTGCGCGTCATGCGGCTCGGCTATGCCCCGGCCGAGCGCCAGGTTACCGTCGGCGACGGCGCCACGGTCACCGCCGACATCGCCATGCAGCCCGTGCCCACCGTCCTCTCGGCCGTCGTCTCGGTGGGCTACGGCAACGCGCAGCGCGCCAACGTCACCAGCGCCATCGCCTCGGTGCGCGGCGAGGAGATCGCCAACGCGCCGGTGGCCGGGCTCGACGCCGCCATCCAGGGGAAGATCCCCGGCGTGCAGGTGGTGCAGAACGCCGGGAACCCGGGCAACGGCATCACCGTGCGGGTGCGCGGGCCGGCCTCGCTCAACGCCGGCAACCAGCCGCTCTACGTCGTGGACGGCGTGCCCGTGCTGCAGGAGGACTACGCGCAGCTCGGCATGGGCGGGCAGGACGTCACCGCCATCAGCAGCCTCAACCCCGACGAGATCGCGTCCATCGACGTGCTCAAGGACGCCGCCGCCGCCGCCATCTACGGCTCGCGCGGCTCCAACGGCGTCGTGCTCATCACCACCAAGCGCGGCCAGGCCGGCGGCTCGCGCATCACGCTCAACGCCTACACCGGCACGCAGCGCGCGGAGCGGCGCCTCGACCTGCTGAACGCGCAGCAGTACGTGGAGATCTTCAACGAGAGCGCGGCCAACGACGGCTACGATCCCGAGGACTACCCGTTCGTCGTCGGCGAGGACGACGCGCGCAGCTACGACTGGCAGGACGCCGTCTTCCGCAGCGCGCCGATCAGCGACGTGCAGCTCGGCGTGAGCGGCGGCACCGACCGCACGCGCTACTACCTCTCCGGCTCCTACTTCGACCAGCGCGGCGTCGTCGTCGGCTCGGCGTACAACCGCGCCGCCGGGCGCGTGAACGTGGACTTCTCGGCCACCGACCGGCTGTCGTTCCGCACCTCGGTGGCGCTGACGCGCGAGGACAACGACCGCATCGAGGGCGACGGGAGCCTGGACGGCGTGGTCACCAACGCCATCGGCATGCAGCCCATGCGCCCCATCGTGCTCGACGACGGCGCCTACGCCGGCGACGACGAGGGGCTGCGCTACTCCAACCCGGTCGCCCTCGCCGACCTCAACTCCACCACCCTGGAGACGATGCGCGCCCTCGGCAACGTCGAGGCGCAGTACCGCTTCGGCCCGTGGCTCTCGCTCACCGGCCGCGTCGGCATGGACGTGCTCAGCGTGGACGAGGCGCAGTGGGAGTCCCCGCGCGTGGACAACACCTACGCGCAGAGCGCCGACGGCGTCGGCAAGACGGGGCACACGAGCGCCGACCGCTACGTGCTGGAGAGCTTCCTCACCGCCGACCCGAGCATCGGCGACGCCGCCACCCTCTCGCTCACCGGCGGCGCGAGCGTGGAGTACAACCGCAGCGAGCTCAATTTCGTGCGCGGCGAGGGCTTCACCTCGGGCTTCGAGAAGTACGTGCGCAACGCCGCCATCGTCACCGAGTACGACGGCAGCGCCACCGAGCACAACCTCGTCTCCGTCTTCGGCCGCGCGACCTACAGCTGGCGCGACCGCTACCTCCTGAGCGCCAGCCTGCGCACCGACGGCTCGTCGCGCTTCGGCGCCGACAACCGCTACGGCCTCTTCCCCGCCCTCTCCGCCGGCTGGCTCCTCTCCGACGAGTCGTGGGCCGGCGGGCTGCGCGACCTCGGCGCCACCCTCAAGCTGCGCGCCAGCTACGGCATCACCGGCAACGAGGGGATCGGCGACTTCGCCGCGCTCGGCCTGGCGTCGGGCGTGTCCTACGTCGGCACGCCGGGGATCACCCCCACCTCGCTCGCCAACCCCGACCTGCGCTGGGAGACGACGCACGAGTTCGACGGCGGGCTGGACCTGACGCTCCTCGACGGCCGCGTCGGCGTCATCGCCGACTACTACCGCCGCAACACGTCGGACCTGCTGGTGCAGCGCCCCATCCCGGCGCTCAGCGGCTTCACGAGCATCTGGGACAACGTCGGCGAGATCCGCAACACCGGCGTCGACCTCAGCCTGCAGACGCGCAACGTGCGCCCGGCGGCGGCGGGCGACTTCAGCTGGAGCACCGACCTCAACGTCACCCTCAACCGCAACGAGGTGACGGCGCTCTACGGCGGGCAGCCCGTCATCAGCGGCATCAACGGCCGCGAGACGAGCATCGTCGCCGTCGGCGAGGAGCTCGGCGCCTTCTACATGTACCGCTTCGACGGCGTGGACCCGGAGACGGGCGACGCCATCATCGCCGACGTCGACGGCGACGGCGAGATCACCTCCGACGACCGGACCATCGTCGGCAGCCCGCACCCCGACTACTTCGGCGGGCTGACCAACACCTTCGGCCTGCGGGGCTTCGAGCTGCGCACCTTCCTGCAGTTCAGCGTCGGCAACGACGTCTTCAACATGATGCGCATCTTCACCGACGACGGCGCCTGCACGTGGGACAACAAGACCGCCAACGTGCTGGCCCGCTGGCGCCAGCCCGGTGACGTCACCGACGTGCCGCGCATGAGCTACGACTGCGCGTCGGGGGCGGACCTCATCACCAGCCGCTTCATCGAGGACGGCTCGTACCTGCGCCTCGGCGAGGTGACGCTGAGCTACACGCTGCCGTCGCGGTGGGCAGCGCGGCTCGGCTTGGACGGCGCGCGGCTCTACGTCTCCGGCCGCAACCTGCACACGTGGACCGACTACAGCGGCTACAACCCGGACGTCAACAGCGCCGGCTCCGGCTCCAACTTCGTCCTCGGCACGGACTACTACGCCTATCCGCTGGCCCGGACGTTCAGCATCGGCACCAGCGCGGCGTGGTGAGCGACATGACCCACACGACCCGCCACCACCCGCCCTCCGCGAGGACCCCGATCCCCATGCGACTCCGCTCCCTCCTGCCGGCGCTGCTCGTCACCGCGGCGCTCGCCGCCTGCGACTCGACGCTGGCCACCGAGCCGGCCGACCGCATCCCGAGCGAGCGCGCGATCGTGGACGCGGGCACCGCGCACGCGGCGCTCGCCGGCGCCTACGACGCGCTGCAGAGCCTGGACTACTACGGCATCACGCTCCCGATGCTGGGCGACCTGTCGGCCGACAACCTGGAGCACGTCGGCACCTTCCAGTACCTCGGCTCGGTGAGCCGCAACCAGCTGCAGGCCGACAACAGCGCCATCAGCGGCGCCTGGACGGCGATCTACGACGCCATCGCCCGCGCCAACCTGCTCATCGACCGCGTCCCCACCCTCACCGACATGGAGGCGGAGGATCGCGACCAGGTGCTGGGCGAGGCGTACTTCCTCCGCGCGCTGCACTACCACAACCTCGTCAAGCTCTGGGGCGACGTGCCGATGCCGCTCGCCCCGGTGGCCAGCGCCGAGGAGGCGGCGCAGTTCACCCGCACGCCGGCCGACCAGGTCTACACGCAGATCCTGGCCGACCTGACGCAGGCCGAGAACCTGATGACGGACGACAGCCAGACGCGCCAGGCGTCGTTGGGCGCGGTGCGCGCGCTGCGTGCGCGCGTGCTGCTCTACCGGGGCGACTGGGCGGGCGCGCTGGCCGCCGCCGACGCGGTGGAGGAGATGGGCTACACGCTGGCGGACGACTTCGGCGCCCTCTTCACCCCGGACGGCGACGACACGCCGGAGGACATCTTCCGCGTCAGCTTCTCGCCGCAGGAGTACAACGAGCTGGGCTACTACTACCTGTTCGACGGCCGCTGGGAGGCGGCGCCCACGGCGAGCCTGGACGCGGCCTTCGAGGCCGGCGACGCGCGCCATGCCCTCACGCTGGAGGAGGACGACGGCGACTACCAGGGCACGAAGTTCCCGACGACGATCGGCGGCGAGGACTTCCACGTCCTCCGCCTCGGCGAGGTGGTGCTCATCCGCGCCGAGGCGCTGGCGCGGCTGGATCGCCTGGAGGACGCGGTGGACGAGTACGACAAGCTGCGCGTGCGCGCCGACCTCGAGCCGCACGTCTTCGGCGTGGACGTGTCGACGCAGCAGGAGGTGCTCGACGCCATCTGGCAGGAGCGCCGCGTGGAGCTGGCGCTGGAGGGCGACCGCTGGCCGGACCTGATCCGAACCGGCCGCGCCGCCGCGGTGCTCGGCATCCCGGCGGAGCGCACCTTCCAGCTGCTCTACCCGATCCCGCAGCGCGAGCGGGTGACGGCGCCGGGACTGGGGCAGAATCCGGGATACTAGCGAACAGCGAACAGCGAACAGCGAACAGCGCTGAGCGCTCAGCGAAACACCCTCGGACTCGCCAGTACTGGCCGGCCCGGGGGTGTTTCGCTGATCGCCGTTCGCGCAGCGCTGAGCGCTCGCCCTCAGGGTGTTCCGCTGATCGCTGAGCGCTCAGCGCTGTTCGCTCAGAACAGCTTGTACCGCTGCAGATACTGCAGATCGTTCTCGTCCGTCCGCACGACGTAGGCCGAGTTGCGGCCGAAGCCGACGAGGCGGGTGTCGGGTGGGAGCTTCACCGTGCCGGCGGGCTTGCCGTAGCCGTCGAAGAGGTCGTAGGTCGGCACGTCGTCGCCGGCCGGGCGGCTGCGCAGCACCCACAGCCGGCCGTCCGGGCCGACGGTGGAGGCGTTGGCGACGAAGGGCGGCTTGAACTCGGGCCAGTCGGTGGGCTCCTGCGGTCGGATGGCGGAGGGCGCCACCGTCACCCCGCCCCCGCCCCCGCCCCGCTGCCCGGGTGCACCGCCGACGCGCACCGCCATGCCGACCGCGGTGGCGGAGCGCTGCCGCTCGCGGTACTCCGCCTTGTCCTCGTCGGTGACGGCGAGCTTGCGATACGGGATCGTCGGGCCGACCACGCGCTGCCCGTTGGGCGCCAGCCACTCCACCCGGTACGGCTCGTGGCGGACGAGGGCGAGGCGGCCGTCGAGCCCCACCGTCCAGTCGTCCTGGGCGGCGAAGGGGGTGCTCATGCGCACCATGACGCGCCGCTCGCTCGCGCCGCCCGACGCGCTCACGTTCATCGGCGGCAGCGCCACCCGGCCGACGGGGGCGAGTGCCTTCGTCTTCAGGTCGTAGCGCAGGACGGTGCCCGAGTCGGGCGCCTCGACAGGCCCGCCGTCGCGGCGGCCGAGGCCGCGGTCGAGGAAGTACAGGTTCCCCGCGCCGTCGCCCGCCCGCGGGATGAGGAGGCGCAGGTCGCCCGAGGTGGGGTCGAGCGTGGAGAAGGTGCGCACCGGCGTGCCGTCCGGCGCGAGCACGAGGAAGCGCGTGTTGCCGAGGTCGAAGACGAGCGTGCTGTCGCCGGGCATGGCGAAGATCGCGGTGGGCACGCGGTACTCGTTCGGCCCGCCCCCCTCGATCCCGATCCGGCGCGCCTCGCCGGTGGCGAGGTCGAGGAGCTGGATCGTCTTCTCGGTGCGGTCGGCGACGATGACGCGGCCGTCGCGCAGCTCGCGCACGCCGGCGACGGCGGTGAACGGCTCGGCGTACTCGGCGTCCGGACGGCTGAGGGTGAGGGTGACGGGGGCGGCGGCGCGCTGGGCAGCCGCCGGCAGGGCCAGCGCACCTGCGGCGGCGAGCGCGGACAGGACGGGGGAGGCGCGTCGCATCGTGGTCTCCGGGGCGGGTCCCGCCGCGTACCGATAGTCCCGCCGGCGGGGCGGTGGGTTGCCAGGATCGCGGAGCACGACGCGGCGATGCGGTGCGCGTCGCGGGAATGCGATGCTGGTCGCCCCAGGGTTCGGCGCGATCGTGGTAGTCGGGGGGGGCCCCCGCGCCGAGGGCCTTCCCGCCGGCCCTGCTCCCTGCTCCCCGCTCCCTGATCCTCCCGTCCGCGATCCCCGCCCCCGTACTCCCGCCGCTCGCCGCTCCCCGCCCGCCGCTCTTCTCTCCCCTCTCTTCCCGCCCTACCATTCCCCGGATGCCCGCCGACCATCCGCCCTCCGCCCTCTTCCCGCTCACCCCCGGCGCCGACGACCCACTGCCCCCGCCGCCGGACGGCCTCGAGTCGGCCGACACCGGCGTCGGCACGCTCCCGGGCGAGGAGCCGGGCGCCGAGGCGCTGCTCGAGACCGAGGCCTCGCTCTACGTCGTCGTGCTGGCCGGCGGCATCGGCTCGCGCTTCTGGCCGTTGAGCAGCATCTCGCGTCCCAAGCCGCTGCTCGCCCTGGTCAACGAGCGCCCGCTGATCGCCGACACGGTCGAGCGCCTGCGGCCGCTCGTCCCGCCGGAGCGCGTGCTCGTCGTCACCAGCGCCGACATCGCCGACGCGCTGCACGAGGCCATCCCCGACGTGCCGGCGGGCAACATGCTGGTCGAGCCGCACCCGATGGGGACGGCGGCGGCGCTGGCCTGGGGGGCGCACGAGGTGGCGCGCCGCGCCGGGCCGGACTCCGTCTTCTGCACGGTGCACGCGGACCTCGCCATCGGCCTCCCCGAGGAGTTCCGCCGGGCCATCCGCCGGGCCACGGGAATCGCCGCGCAGCAGGACGCCCTCGTCGTCGTCGGCGCGCGCCCCACGCGGCCGGAGACGGGCTTCGGCTATCTGCTCCCCGGCGACCCGGTGGACGGCAGCGCCGGCACGGCGCAGAACGGCGCCTGCCGGGTCGTCCGCTTCGTCGAGAAGCCCGGCCCGACGCTGGCCGAGTCGCTGATCGCCGAGGGAGCGCTGTGGAACACCGGCACCTTCCTCTGGCGCGCCCGCGTCGTGCTCGACGAGCTGGCGCTCGTCCCCGAGATCGCGCCCGGCCTCGCCGCACTCGCCGCCGGCGACCTGCCGGGCTTCGCCGGCGCGGTGCAGCACATCTCGCTCGACCGCGGGCTGCTCGAGCGCAGCCGGCGCCTGGTAGTCGCCCCGGGCGACTTCGTCTGGGACGACGTGGGCACCTGGGCTTCGCTGCGCCGCGCCCGCGCCCTCGACGACCACGGCAACGGCGCGGTGGGACCGGCCCACTTCTCGGAGAGCTCCGGCAACCTGGTGCACACCGAGGGCGGCCCCGTCGTCCTCCACGGCGTGGACTCGCTGGTCGTCGTCTCGCTCCCCGGCTACACCTTCGTGACGACGCTGGAGCGCGCCGCCGACCTCGCCGCCCTGCAGCGCGAGCTGCCGCCGGAGTTCCGGCCGCCGGCGTAGCCGCGGCGCGCCCG
>DASTRO010000260.1:0-5682 GCA_035761165.1 Gemmatimonadaceae bacterium
GGTCGTCGAAGCGGTCGCAGCGCATCTGCCGCAGCACGTCGGTGGCGAGCGGCGACTCGAACTGGAAGACGCCGGCCGTGCGCCCGCTGCGGAGCATGCGGTAGGTGGCCTCGTCGTCCAGCGGCAGCGCGTCGAGGTCGAGCTGTGGCCCGCCGCGGCTGGCGATGGACTTCACGGCGTCGGTGACGACGGTGAGCGTCGTCAGGCCGAGGAAGTCCATCTTCAGCATGCCCGCCTTCTCGAGGCAGGTCATGTCGTACTGGCTGACGACCACCTGCTCGTCGTCGCCGTTCGAGCCCGAGCCCTTGGAGCTCTGCGTGCAGACGGGGACGTACTCGTCCACCGGGCCCGGGGCGATGACGACGCCGGCGGCGTGCACCCCCGTGTGGCGCGACAGCCCTTCCAGGGCGCTGGCGTAGTCGAGGAGCTGCCGGTAGCGCTCGTCGCCCTGGTAGAGGCGCTTGACGTCGGGGATCTGCTCGATCGCCTCCTTCACCGTGAGGGAGAAGTTCGGCGCGTTCGGGATCAGCTTCGCCAGCGCGTCCGTCTCGGCCGGGGTGAAGCCGAGCACGCGGCCGACGTCCTTCACCGCGGCGCGCGACTTCATCGTCCCGAAGGTCACGATCTGGCAGACCGACTCGCGGCCGTACTTCTGCCGCACGTACTCGATCACCTCGCCGCGCCGCTCGAAGCAGAAGTCGACGTCGACGTCCGGCATCGAGACGCGCTCCGGGTTCAGGAAGCGCTCGAAGAGGAGGTCGAACTTGAGCGGGCAGACGTTGGTGATGCCGAGCGCGTAGGCGACCAGGGAGCCGGCGGCCGAGCCGCGGCCGGGGCCGACCGGGATGCCGCGGTCGCGCGCCGCCTGGATGAAGTCGGCGACGATGAGGAAGTAGCCGGCGTAGCCCGTCTTGGTGATGACGTCCAGCTCGTACTGCAGCCGCTCGGCGACCTCCGCCGGCAGCGGGTCGCCATAGCGGCGGGCCGCGCCCTCGCGCGCCAGCTTCTCGAGGAGGTCGTTCTCGGTCGCGATCCCCTCGGGGAGCGGGAAGGAGGGGACGTGATACTTCTTCGCGAACTCGACCGCGGCCTCGTCGGCGATCCGGAGGGTGTTCTCGAGAACGTCCGGCCGGTCGCGGAAGCGCTCACGGATCTCCTCGGCCGACTTGAAGTACAATCCCTCGTCATAGCGCATCCGGTCCGTGTCGGCCCGGTCCTTCCCGAGGCCGATGCAGAGCAGGACGTCGTGCGCGTCGTGGTCGTCCTTCCGCAGGAAGTGCGCGTCGTTGGTGGCGACGACCGGCAGGCCGAGCTCCTCGCCGAGGCGGAAGATCTTGCCGTTCAGCTCCCGCTGGCCCTCGGAGTCGTGGGCCTGGACCTCGAGGTAGTAGCGGCCGTCGAACAGCTCGGCGTACCAGGCGGCGGCCTCCCGCGCGCGATCCCAGTCGTCGGCCATGAGGTGGGTGGCCACCTCGCCCGCCAGGCAGGCCGAGGAGACGATGAGCCCCTCGCCGTGGCGGGCGAGGAGCTCGCGGTCGATGCGCGGCTTGACGTAGAACCCCTCGGTGTAGGCCAGCGAGGAGAGCTTCACCAGATTCCGGTATCCGGTGGCGTCCTTCGCCAGCAGCACCAGGTGGTAGTAGGGTTTGGCGCCTGGCGCGGGTCTGGCTTTCAGGCGGCGGTCGCCGGGCGCGACGTAGGCCTCCATCCCGAGGATCGGGCGGAGCTTCGCCTTCCTGGCCTTCTCCTGGAATTCCCAGGCGGCGTGCATGTTCCCGTGATCGGTGATCGCGAGCGCCGGCTGCTCCAGCTCCTGGGCGCGCCTGATCAGCGTCTCGATCCGGTTCGCCCCGTCGAGGAGGGAATACTCGGAGTGGCAATGCAGATGAACGAAGGACATCAGACCCGGATAATAGCAGCGGCTCCCGGTCAGTGTCAAAGCCGCGGCGGCTCCGGGTGGTTGCTGTAACTGGTTGCTTCAGTTTAGGTTAGCTGAAGTCCGTGAAGCCGGCGCGGCGAGCACGCCGGCGCCGCTCGCCCTCCGCCCGTCCGCCCCGTCGAGACTCCGTCATGCTCCGTCGTGTTCGCTGGCTCACTCTCGCGCTCGTGCTGGCCGCATGCCACACGGACGGTGCGACCCCTCCGCCGGAGGTGACCTATCAGCTGGTCCCGGTGGGCGGCTCGGCCGTCGCCGGACCAGCGGGGAGCCGGCTCCTCGCCGTCCCGCTGGTCACCGTGACCGACCCGTCCGGGACGCCCGTCTCCGGCGTCAAGGTGATGCTCACCGTCGCGGCCGGGGCGCCGGCGGGGCTGACGCTTCCGGAGCAGGCGGCGGCGAGCGGGCCGGACGGCGTGGTGCGCGCCGACGTGCAGCTCGGGGCCGTGGGGCAGGCGCAGATCCGGGTGCGGCGCGAGGGCACCGAGCCGGTGGAGGCGCTCATTCCCGTCACGGCGCTCGAGGCGCCGGTGCTCTCGTCCGTGGCCCCCACCACCTTCGGGCCCGGCGACGTGGTGCAGCTCGCCGGCAGCGGGCTGACGAGCGCGGCGGGCGGGCTGGCGGTGTACGTGGGTGGCGTGCGGGCGACCATCCTCGCGTCGAGCCCGACGGAGATCCGCATTCGCGCCCCGGCGTGCGTGAGCCCGGGGGAGGTCAGCGTCGTGGTGAACGTGACCGACATGGTGGCCTCCAATGTCGTGCCCGCGGTCTACGCCGCGTCCGAGGTCGCGCCGAGCCTGCAGCCGTTCGAAGGGGTGACGGTGCCCGCGGCGCGCGCCGCGCAGTGCCTCAGCCTGCTCGGCGGCGGGGCGCGCTACCTGGTGGTGCCGCAGTACGCGACGAGCGACGCGGTGCCGAGCACCTTCCTGACGCTCACGCCCGGCTTCACGATCGGCGCCCCGTCGGCCACCGCGACGGCCGCGCGCCGCGCGGCATCGGCCGCCGGCGCCGCGGCGCTGAGGCCGCAGGAGCGGCTCGACCGCGCCCTGCGCCTGCGCGAGCGCGACCTGGCGCCGATCGGGGCGGCCAGTGGCGCGCACCCGCCGCTGGAGGCGCCCCCGTTGGCGGCGCTGACGCTGAACAGCGCGCGCAGCTTCCGCGTGCTGGCCGACCTGGACGGCAGCCGCTACACGGGCGTCACCGGCCGCCTGCGCTACATCGGCGACAACGTGCTGATCTACGTGGACGAGACGGCGCCGGCCGACGGGCTGTCGGCGGAGGACATCGAGGGGCTGGGCGGGCTCTTCGACGCGAAGCTCTTCCCCGCGGACGTGGAGGCCTTCGGCAGCGTCACCGACATCGACCGCAACGACCGCGTCGTGGTGCTCATGACGCCGGTGGTCAACAAGCTGACGACGGCGAGCGAGTGCGACGCGAGCGGCTTCGTCACGGGCTTCTTCTTCGGGCTCGACCTGCTGCCGTCGCAGCAGAACTCGAACAAGGGGGAGGTCTTCTACGCGATGGTGCCGGATCCCCGGGGGAGCACGGGGAGCTGCGCGCATCCGGTGGACGAGGTGCTCAAGTACGTGCCGGCGACGTTCATCCACGAGATGCAGCACATGATCTCGTACGGCCAGCACGTGCTGGTGCGCGGCGGCCGCGACGAGGAGCTGTGGCTGAACGAGGGGCTGAGCCACATCGCCGAGGAGCTGGGCTCGCTGCTGTACGAGCGTGAGTGCGAGAACGTCCTCACGCCGCCGTGCCGCTCCACCACCGAGCAGCTCTTTCCCGACTCGTCGCAGGGGTTCATCATCGGCAACATCACCGACGCCTACGACTACCTCGCGCGCTCGACGAGCACGTCGATGACGCTCTTCACCGGCGACGGCACGCTCGAGGAGCGCGGCGCGGCCTGGCTCTTCCTGCGCTGGCTCGGCGACCAGAAGGGGGACGGGATCTTCCGGCGGCTGGTGGAGACGCGGCTGACCGGCGTGGCCAACGTCGAGGACAAGGCGGGGGAGCCGTTCGCGCGTCTCTTCGGCGACTTCGGCGTCGCGGTGTACGCCGTCGACCGGTTGTCGACGACCCCGCCGGGGGCGGTGCCGGCGCGCTACCGCTTCCTGTCGCGTGACCTGCGGCAGATCTTCCGGCGCCTCTACGACACGAACACGGAGGGCGTCACGCGCCCCTTCCCGATCGAGGCCACCGTGCTGCACAGGGACGATGCGCTCCGGGGCTCGATGCGCCCGGGCACGATGACCTGGTACGAGCTGCGGACGGCGTCGGGCGACGGCCGCGTGCGGGTGAGCCTGACGCCGAGCACCGGCTCGGACTTCGACCCCCGGCTCGGCGCGCAGGTGACGATCTTCCGGCTGCCCTGAGGATGCGCGGCGGCGGGCGCGGCCGCGTGTGGCGGCGCCGGTTGGCGCGGCTGCTCGCGGCGGTGGTCGTGCTCGGCGTCGTGCTGCTCGCGGCGACGCGCACCGGCCGCTACCTGGTGCGGGCGGCGTGGGAGGAGGGGAAGATCCTCTGGCACCGCCGCCCGATCGCGGCCCTGGTGGCCGACCCGGCTACCGATGCGGCAACGCGCGCCAAGCTGCGGCTGGTGCTCCAGGCGCGCGCCTTCGCGGTGGACTCGGTGCGGCTGGACGCCGGGGAGAGCTTCACGCGGTACACGGCGCTGGAGCGCGACACGCTGGTGGTGCTGGTCTCGGCCGCGGCCCGCGACCGCCTGCGTGTGCACACGTGGTGGTTCCCGGTGGTGGGGCGCGTGCCGTACAAGGGCTTCTTCGACGTGGCGGACGCGCGCGACGAGGCGCGGCGGCTGGAAGCGCGCGGCTACGACACCTACCTGCGTCCGTCGTCGGCGTTCAGTACGCTGGGGTGGTTCAACGACCCGTTGCTCTCCACGTCGCTGCGTGCGGACTCGCTGAGCCTCGTCGACACGGTGATCCACGAGCTGCTGCACAACACCTTCTACGCGCCCGGCGAGGCGATCTTCAACGAGTCGTTCGCCAACTTCGTGGGCGCCCGCGGTGCGGAGTGGTTCTTCCGCAGTCGCGGCGACAGCGCATCCGCGCGCGAGGTGGCGCGCCGCTGGCGCGACGAGCGACGGCTGGGCGCGTTCTGGACGCGCGTCTACCGCACGCTCGACTCCGCGTTCGCGGCGCATCCCGGCGACGACGACGTGGCCCGGCGCGCGCGGCTGGCGGCGCGCGACACGGTCTACGCGCGCATGCGCACCGTGCTGCTGACGGAGGTCGGGCCGCAGCTGGAGACGATCGACCCGCGCCTCCTCCGCTACACGCAGTTCAACAACGCCCTCCTCCTCGCCCGTCGCATCTACCTCACGGACCTGGAGCTCTTCGAGGCGGTGTACGCGCGCGAGGGCTGCGACCTGCGCCGCGCGATCGCGCGCATCACGGCGCTCGTCGAGGCACACGAGGACGAGGACCCGTACGAGGCGCTGCGGGGCTGGCTGCACGCGCCCGTCACGACGACGAGCTGAACGGCAGCCGCGGATCACGCCGCGACGGCCGCGGCTCGGCTCCTGGGTACGTCGGGGCTCCGTGGGCGGTGGGCGGGCATCAACGCTCATGAGGGGCGCGGATGCTTCGGAGGCTCCGGATGCGTCGGATCGCTCCGCTCTCTTCCACGGCTCCGTGCGCCAGGGCCGGAACTGATTGGGGGTGGGTCACTACCCATCCCATCCCGCCTCGCGCCAGGCCCGGAGAAGCTGGGGTGGA
>DASTRO010000261.1:0-8306 GCA_035761165.1 Gemmatimonadaceae bacterium
GGCTTCTACTCCACGCTCACCGCTCGACGCCTCTGTACGCTCGACGCTCGACGCCTCTGTACGCTCGACGCTCGACGCCTCTCCGCTGGCCTGAGTGGCCCGCCGAACGCGCGAGGGGCTCCGATCTCACATCGGAGCCCCTCGTCGCTCGTCGCTCGCCTCATCCGTCCGCCCGCAGCGCCTCCGTGGGCTCGACGCGGAGCGCGCGCCGCGTCGGGACGACGCAGGCGAGCAGGCACACGCCCACCATGAACGCCGCGTACGCCACGAGCAGCGCGACGTATCTCGGCGGCAGCTCGATCTCGGGCGTGGCGAATGCCGCGACGGCGATGAGGCTGCCGCCGAGCGCGGCGCCGAGGCCGATCTGCGTGAGCGGACGCCGGAAGATCGCGGCGACGATCCGCCGCCGGCTCGCGCCCAGCGCCACGCGCACGCCGATCTCGCGCGTGCGCCGCGCGACGGTGAACGCCAGTACCGCGTAGATCCCGGCCAGCGAGAGCAGCAGGGCGATCGCGCTCAGCGCGACCGTGACGCGCAGCCAGAGCTTGAGGACCCACAGGACCTCGTCCGCGATCGTGTCCAGGCGCTGGAGCTCCGAGAGGCGCAGCGTCGGGTCCACCGCGGTGGCGAGCGCGCGCACCCGCGGGCCGAGCGCGAGCGGATCCCCCCGCACGTGGGCGATCATGTAGAGCGGACCGGTGCTCCCGGGCGCGGCCGGGAGGTAGACGCCGGCGGTGGGGTCGCGCTGTATCGGGTGGCGCATGCCGAGGTCCTTCACGACGCCGACGATCTCGTACCACGGCCGCGCGTCGGCCACCGAGTCCGCGTCCGGTCGCCGGCTGTCCGTGAAGCGCACCCGCCGGCCGACCGCGTTGCGCCCCTGGAGCACGTCGTCGACGAAGCCCTGGTCCACGATCACGACCCGCGCGTCGGGCGCGAGGTCGACGGGGCGGAAGCCACGCCCGGCGAGGATCGGCGTCTCCAGCACGTCGAAGTAGGACGGATCGATCGACGCGAAGCTCACCACGTCCCCCGTGTACCGTGGGGGCGTGGTCACCGGCCCACCAGCCTGACCAGCGCTGGCCTCCGCAGCCTGGGCGGCGCCCGGCGAGAGCGCCTCCACCTCTGCCCAACGCTCGGGGTGATACATGCGCGGCAGCCGATCGACGAAGGTCACGCCGACGATGGCCGGCTCGGCGGCCATGCGGCGGCGCAGCTCCTCGAGCGCCGCGCCGAACCGTACCTGGTACGCCGTCCGGGCCGCGGCGGTATCGGCGCTCGCGACGTCCGCCGCATCCATCTCGAGCCGCATCGACAGGTATTCCTCGGCGGTGAAGCCGACGTCGTACGACCGGGCGCGGATCAGCTCCCGGAGCTCGACGAAGACGAGCGCGGGGAAGGCCACCGTGAAGGCCACCTGCGTGACGATCACCGCGGTCCACACCCCGCCGAAGCGCAGGCCGCCGCCGCCGGCCGTCCCTTCCCGCAGGCGCAACCCGAGCCCGCGCGTGATCTTGAGCGCGGGCATCACGCCGGCGATCGCCGCGCCGAGCAGCGTCAGTCCACCGGCGTAGAGGATGGCCTGGGGCGACAGCGTGGCCTCGTACCAGAACGGGAGGCGCCCGAGATTCAGCTCGAGGAACTGCAGGCCGAGCCGGAGTCCCAGCTGGGCCGCCGCGAGCCCGACGACGGTCGCCGCGCCGCCGAGGACCAGCGCCTCGGCGAAGAGCTGGGTGACGATCCGGCTGCGGGTCGCGCCGAGGGCGCTCCGCACCACCAGCTCGCCGTCCCGCGCCGCCGCCCGCGCGAAGAGCAGCAGCGCCACGTTGCCGCAGACGAGCACGAGCAGCAGCACGATGAAGACGTTGACCGACACGAGCATCCCGAGCTCCGATCCGGTGGGCTCGTAGAACACGGTCGTGTACGGCAGGAGCTGTGGCCGCAGGTGCTCGTGCGTCGTCGGCGACGCGGCCGCCGCGCGCTGGCCGAAGGCGGTCAGCTCCGCCTGCGCCTCCTCGCGGGTGACGCCGGGGGCGAGCCGGCCGAAGACGGTGATGCCGGGCCCCGCGCCCGGGGCGTGCTCGAGGACGTCCGGCCGGAGCGGCGTCCAGATCTCGTGCGAGATCGGGAAGGCGAAGCCCTCCGGCATGATGCCGACCACGGTGGCATAGCGGTCCCCGAGCCGCACCGTCCGGCCGATCACGTCGGACGCCCCCCCGAAGCGGGTCTGCCACACGCGGTGGCCGATGACGACAACGGGCGGCGCGCCGGCTCGCTCGTCGCTCTCGACGAGGGGGCGGCCCAGCAGGGGCACGGCGTGCGCGATCCGGAAGCCCGACGCGGTGATCTCCGCGAGGTGCACCGGCTCCCCGGCTCCGGTGCCGATGATCAGGTTGCGCTCGACGTCGCGGAAGGCGCCGAGGTCCGTCACCGACCGCAGCCCCTCGCGCCAGACGATGATGTCGCTCAACGCCCGCGAGTCCGCCCGGTTCGCCGCCACGTCCCAGTTCCGGATCTGCACGAGGCGATCGCCGTCGGGCAGCGGGAGCGTGGGATGGGCGAACATGCTGACGAGCTGGAAGACGACGACGCCGACCCAGATGGCGAACGCCATGGCGAGCCCGCCGACGACGGTCAGCCCCGGGTACTTCACCAGCATCCGGAAGCCGAGCTTGAGGTCCAGCCAGGAGATGTGGATCCGGTCGAACGGCCGCAGCCCCCGCGCGGTGCGCCCCTCGTGCTTGTAGCGCTCGGCGCTCCCGAACTCGAGGCGGGCCCGTCGGGCCGCCTCGGCTGGTGCGAGTCCCGCGCGCACGAGATCGGCGGCGCGCAGCTCCTGGTGGAGGCGGAACTCCTCGGCCATGTCCGTCTCGATGGCGGCGTGGCCGCGCAGGGCGCGCCAGAGCGAGCGTCCGCGCGCCAGGAGGCCCGAGATCATCGTCAGCATCTGTACTCCCACAACAGGGCAGCGAGCGCCGGCGGCAGGTGGCCACCGTCCGGTCGACCGACCGGGTTCACCGCGTACCTCGCCAGGTCCGGGGTGCCGGGGCGGAGGCCCGTGGCCGGCGCGGTCGGTCGCCGCCGGTGCCGGGTTCTCCTAGCCCACTTAGGAGTACAGTGGGGTCACTCGCCTAAGCTGTCAAGGAGAGCGACGAGCGGCGAGGGGGCGAGCGACGAGCGACGAGGGGGCCCGACGGGACATCGAGGCCTCTCGCGCATTGGGGGCTGCTCAACCGGGCGGGGGGCGTCGAGCGTCGGGCGTGCAGGGGCGGTGAGCGGGAAGCGGTGAGCGGGTCGGGATCGCGGTGGCGCGGCGGCACCAGGCGCGGGGCCCCCCCCCGACTACCACGATGGGGGCGAGCGGCCGCGCACCCCGCATCGAATCCTTGCCGGTCGGCGCACTCCGCCGCGTGTCCCTCTTCGCCAGTCGCCGGCCGCCTGCGTCGAGAGATCCACTCCGCCTCACCCCGCTCCCTCGCCCCCTCACCCGCTCATCCCTCGTCGCTCGCCCTTCCCGACCCTCCCAGCCCCATTTCAGAACCGGAACGAGCGACGAGGGGCCCCGACCTGCTCCGGAGCCCCTCGTCGCTCGTCGCTCGTCGCTCCCCTACCGATCCGCCGCTGCCGCCCCGCGCACCGCCCCAGTGTAGAACGCGCGCAGGTCCTGCCGCAGCTTCTCCATCGACGGTGCGTCGATGTAGACCATGTGGCCGGCCGTGAAATGGTCGGTCGTGATGTTGTTCGCCCGCACCTCGGGGGCGACGTTCAGGTGCGCCAGCGTGTACTCCGCCGCCCAGTACGGCGTGGCCGCGTCGTAGTAGCCCATGGCCACGTAGAGCCGCATGGCCGGATTCTTCGCGAAGGCGCGCTCGAGCGACGGCGTGACGTCGGCGTAGCCGTTGCGCTGCGGGTAGCGCCACGGGCCGATGCCCCCGCCGAGGATGTAGTAGACGTTCTCGTTCTCGTACTCGAGCTCGCGACGCACGTAGTCGTTCAGCACCGGCGTGAACGAGTTACGGATCGACGCGTCGCTCGGGTCGAACTGCCGGTCCGCGCCCGGGTCCAGCAGGAAGGTCGTGAAGCGCGAGTCGAGCCGTCCCACCGCCTTCTGCTCGTCGCGCAGCAGCGTGGTGTTGAAGCGGCCGAGCGGGACGCGGAGGTCGTTCTGCAGGATGAACTCGCGCGACAGCCCGGTGAAGCGCGCCAGCTGCTCGGCGATCTGCTGCCGCTCGGCGGCGGGGAGGCGCCCGGCGCCCTTGTGCAGCGCCAGCAGGTAGGGGCCGTCCGCCAGCTGCTCCGCCTGGCGCAGCACCTGCTCCAGCGGCTGCGCCTGCAGGTCGGGCGGGAGCTGCTTGTGGTACCAGGCGGTGGCGGCATAGGTCGGCAGGAAGTTCGCCCACCCCACGTCGTTCCCGTCGGCCTGCGACGACGCCTCGAAGTTGAGCACCATGCTGATGAGCGCGACGCCGTTCAGCGCGATGCCGTCGTCGGTCAGCGCGCCCGACAGGTGCGCGGCGCGCGTGGTGCCGTAGCTCTCGCCGGCCAGGAACTTCGGCGAGCCCCACCGCTCGTACTTCACCAGGAAGAGGCGGATGAACTCCTCCACCGCCTGCACGTCCTCGTCGAGCCCCCAGAAGTTGGGCCCGAACTCGGGGCGGGTGGCGCGGCTGTAGCCGGTGCCCACCGGGTCGAGGAAGACGAGGTCGGTCTGGTCGAGCAGCGTGTGCTGGTTGTCCTCGTAGCGGTAGGGGGGTGGCGGGTTGGTGCCGTCGGGGTTGAGGTGCACGATGCGCGGGCCGAAGGCGCCCATGTGCAGCCAGACGGTGGAGGAGCCGGGGCCGCCATTGAAGACGAAGGTGATGGGGCGCGTGGCCGCCCGCTCGCCGTCCTTGGCGTAGTAGACGTAGAAGATGTTCCCCTCGGTGACGCCCGTCCGCTCGTTGCGGATGGGCATCATCCCGGTGTGCGCCGTGTACTGGAGGGGCGCGCCGCCGAGGGTGATGGTGTGGTGCGTGACGACGGGCGGCTTTCCCTCCACCACGCGCAGCGAGTCGCCACGCCGTGCCGTCGCCGAGTCGCCGCCCGCGCCACGTCCCCGCGCGCCAGGCGGCTGCGCGTCGGCGCCACCACGGCGCCCCTGAGCCTGGGCGGCCGGGGGCGCGACGAGCGGCGCGAGCACGAGCGCGGAGGCGAGAGCGAGCAGGGGCAGGCGCGCGCGCGGCGCGCGAGCCGGGGAGGAGAGCGCGAACGAGCGGAGGGACATGGGGATCTCCGGGGAGGAAACGCGGCCGGCAGCGCCCGTGGGGCGCCGGTCGCGAATCTTATGGACGAGGCGAACCGCTCGCTACCGAGGGGCGCTGCGGGGGCTGTTGCCGACGGGAGAGATCGCGGCGCGGGGCCCCCCCCCGAAACCATGATACCACCGGCTGCCCGCGCGACCGGCACCGAATCCACGCCGCCAGTCGCCTCTCGCTGCGCCCCCAGAGGCCCGACGCCAGACGCCCGCCGCCCCGCCGCCGCGCGCCCGGCCAGGCGCACGAGGGGCTCCGACGTACATCGGAGCCCCGCCTCGCTCGCCACCCGTCCTCGCCGCTCGTCGCTCGCCGCTCGCCGCTCGCCCTTCCCCCTCACCCCGCCCCCACCGGCGTCTCCTCCACCCGGTCGATCGCCGCGTTCGGCTGCTCGCCCAGGAACTCCACCCACTGCTTCTTCAGCGTGCGGTAGTGCTTGGCTGCCTCGACGAGGTCCAGGAAGCACTCGATCGTCCCCTCGAAGCGCTGCTGCAGCATCGCGTTGCGGATGCGGCCGTCGTCGCCGAGCGCCTCGTGCGCCTGGGCCAGGGAGAACATGTCCGGGTAGACGCGCGCGCCCAGGTGCTCGAGCGGCACGCGCAGCGCCCATAGCCCGCGGTTCCCGCCCACCATCGACGGCGACGCCGAGAGGAGCAGCCCCTGCTTCCCGTTGAACGGCTGCGGCCGGAAGCGCGAGGCCCAGTCGATGACGTTCTTCAGCACGCCGGGGAGCGACGCGTTGTACTCGGGCGCGGCGACGATGAACGCATCGGCGGCGACGAGTCGGTCGCGCAGCCGCTGCGCGCCCTCGGGGATCTCCCCCTCTCGCTCGAGGTCCTGGTCGTACGACGGGCAGTCGAAGTCCGTCATGCGCGCCCGGTCCACCTCGCCCCCCATCTGCGCCGCCACGTCGGCGGCGAGCGACGCGAGGCGGTCGTTGAGGGAGCCGTCGCGGAGCGACGCGCCGAAGATGAGGACGCGCACCGCGCACCGCGCCGTGCCGTTCCCGCCGTCCTGCTGCTGCTGCTCGCCTGTCTGCATGCGTGTCGCTCCTGGCGCGGTGCGCGGCCGTCCGACCGGCGTCACGCACCGCCGGCCGGGTAGTCGGCGGGCGGACGCCACCGGGAGCCGCGCGGTGCACGTCCCACGCCGCGCGCGACCGCGGACGATCGAGGCGGAGGCCAGCCGCCGCACGACCGTGGCGGTGCGCCGGGTACGGTTGCTGCACCCGCGGGCACGACGATGTCCGCTGTCGCCACCGCCGCCACTGCCGGCCCCGTCCCCGTCGCCGAGGGTCGCCGCACCGCCATCGTCGGCGGGCTGCTGCTCGTCATGCTGCTGGCGGCGCTCGACTCCACGATCGTCGCCACCGCGCTGCCGACGATCGTCGGCGAGCTGGGCGGGCTCGAGCGGCTGGCGTGGGTCGTCACCGCGTACCTGCTGGCGCAGACCGTCGTCACCCCGCTCTACGGCAAGCTGGGCGACCTGTACGGGCGCAAGCGCGTGCTGCAGAGCGCCGTCGTCGTCTTCCTGTTGGGCAGCGCGCTGTGCGGGCTGAGCCGGAGCATGCTCCAGCTCATCCTCTTTCGCGCGCTGCAGGGCGTCGGGGGCGGCGGGCTGATGGTGAGCACCCAGGCGGCCATCGGCGACGTCGTCTCGCCGCGCGAGCGCGGGCGCTACCAGGGGATCTTCGGCGCGGTGTTCGGGCTGGCCAGCATCGCCGGCCCGCTGCTCGGCGGCTTCTTCACGACGCACCTGTCGTGGCGGTGGATCTTCTACATCAACCTGCCGTTCGGCATCCTCGCCCTCGTCGTGCTCGCCCTCGTCCTGCCGCCCTCGCCGACGCGCGCCACGCACCGCGTGGACTACGCGGGCGCGGCGCTGCTCGCCGTCGCGCTCAGCGCCATCGTCCTCCTCACGGACCTGGGCGGACTCACCTATCCGTGGACCTCGGCGCCGGTGCTCGCCCTCGGTGCGGTCGGCGCGGTGACGCTCGCCGCCTTCGTCGTCGTCGAGCGGCGCGCCAGCGAGCCGGTGCTGCCGCCGCACCTCTTCCGCAACCGCGTCTTCTCGGTAAGCAGCGGCATCGGCCTCATCGTCGGCTTCGCGATGTTCGGCTCCGTCACCTACCTGCCGGTCTTCCTGCAGACGGTGCGCGGGGCCTCCCCGACCGCCTCGGGACTGCAGCTGCTGCCGATGATGGGCGGCATGCTGCTGACGAGCATCGTCTCGGGGCAGCTCATCAGCCGCACGGGGCGCTACAAGCGCTTCCCCATCGTCGGCACGGCGGTGATGACGCTCGGCCTCTACCTGCTCTCGCGCCTCGACGCGCACACGAGCGCGCTGGCGACGTACGGCTACATGCTGGTGCTGGGGCTCGGGATGGGGATGGTGATGCAGGTGCTCGTGCTGGCCGTGCAGAACGCGGTGGACTACGAGGACCTCGGCGTGGCGACGTCGGGCGCGACGCTCTTCCGCTCGATCGGCGGCTCGGTGGGGACGGCGGTGCTCGGCGCGGTGTTCGCGGCGCGGCTGTCGGCCAACCTGGCGCGCGCGCTCCCGCCCGAGGCAGCGGCGACCGGCGGTCCGGGCGCGCACGTCGGCCCGGCCGCGCTGCAGGCGCTGCCGCCGGCGCTGCGCGAGGCCTACCTCGGCGCCTTCACCGACGCGCTGAACACGGTCTTCCTGGTGGCCGCGGCGGTGGGCGCGGTGTCGTTCCTGCTCACCTGGCTGCTGGAGGAGCGCGCGCTGCGCGAGACGGTGGCGGCGGGCGGCACGGGGGTGGGGGAGGCGTTCGCGGTGCCGCGCGACACGGCACCGCTGGTGCAGGTGCAGCGTGGGCTGGTGCTGCTGGGCGATCGCGCCACGCAGCGGCGGCTGCTCGAGCGCATGGCGGCGCGCGCCGGCGTGGCGCTGTCGCCGGCCGCCTGCTGGCTGCTCGGCCGCATCGCCATGGACCCGGCCACCGATCCCGCGGAGCTGGCGCGCCGCTACACCCTGGACGCTCGCCTGTTG
>DASTRO010000262.1:0-14278 GCA_035761165.1 Gemmatimonadaceae bacterium
AGTGGCGGCGCGACTACAACGCGGTTCGCCCCCACAGCAGCCTTGCGAGACGGACACCGGCGGAGTTCGCCGTGATGTGTGGGCGCCCAGTCCATTCACCCGACCCATAGCCGCCTGTCCTCAGGACGGGGGAAAGGTCGGTCCGGGCACAGATCGTTTGCATGGTGCTCCTCCCGATCTGGTGGCTTGGCGGTGGCAGCATCGCAGTCCTATCGTGAGCTGCCTAGCTGACGCTGTAGCTGACATGCGATCTTCTGAGTGGGGCGAGGTTGCGCCTCGCGCTCCTGTCGGATGCGCTTGCATCTTGGCTGGGGCGTTGTGTGGACACCTTCCAGGCAATGCGCACGTACGGCTGGCTACCTCAACTCTGCGGAGGAATGCCATGCGCGCCCCTCAAGTGGTACGCGCCGCTGACTCGCCGGAGCAGTTCGTCGAGGGCGTTGTGGCTCGGCTGTTCAGGGGTATCACACTGACCGCCGCACAACAGACGGCCGCTCGAGAGGTGACCAGCCGTATCACGGCCGAGCAATCGCGGGTCGACCTTCGCAGCCGCGCAGGCTGGGATCGGCTGCTCGGCTTACATCGAGAGCGGGACGCGGAGCTCGCCGCTCTGCTCACCTCAGAGATCGATCGGTCCACCTTCGAGGTGAACGCCACGGAGCTGCGGCGCGGCCAGGAAGAGATCGCCGTCGCGACACTCGCAGCGCTTGATCCCCAGTGACAGGCGTCCGCGAAGGACCGGCCATGCCCGCCGATGTTCGAGCTGCGCGTGACGAGGCGTTGTACCTGACGGGGCCGCGGGCATCAGGTGGTGCGCCCCGGGTGGGCGTACCGGTGGCAGGGCCCTCGTGCCTGGCCGGCCGAGGCCTGGCGGATGAACCGGGGCGTTAGGTCTCCACGATGGCCATCGCGGAAGAGGGCAGCGATGGACGAGCAAGACCCACCCGAAGAGGAGCTCTCGCCCGAGGAGATCGTGGCACGAGGCGAAGCGCTCGGGCGCGAGTTCGCGCGAATCGGCATTGAAGCTGGGGAGCGCTTTCGCATGCTCCTGCCCGTCGCGACCTTCGAGGAGGGGCTCGCCTGGCGGCGCTCGGTGCCCGACGGGGTGGGACGGGCTGGTCTTGCCGAGCACCTTGCCCGGCGGGTCGGGACCGGAGGACGGCGGCCCCCGGAGCGGGACAGCTGACGCCATTCGAGGGCTTCGGCGCACGAGAGCGGGCGAGATCTGGTGACGGAGGTGTGCTCCGTCCCGCCGTGGTGGCTCGGCTCCATGCTGTTGTCGGTGTCGGCGCTCGCCTTCGCCTCGTCGCGGTCGCCTGAGTGGCGGCCAAACACCATTGCGGGCTCACGGTCGGGCGGCCGGTCCCAGAGGTTGTTCGGCGGCGCGACAGCTGGCGCCCCGATCAAACGCGGCGGAGCTTCACGCCTGCGGTGCAGGCGGCGCCAGTTCGACGGGCGGGTTCACCAGGCGTGGCCACTGCGGCGTCTTCGTACGACGCAGCGGTTGTCCTTCGAACCTGCCATTGAAGGGCTTCTGGGTCGGGAGCATGAAGTAGACGATCCAGGCCGGCTCCTTGGCGACGAGCGCGCGGACGATGGTCGGCGGCTTCCGGCGTGCAGTGGCACGGTAGAAGGTGCGGATTGCGGGGAAGCATCGGATGGCGCGCACCGCCGCATGGCTGCAGGGAGCTTGAGATGGCGGGTGCCGTCCTTCGTGTGCTCGTGGCGGCTCCCGCCGCCAGAGTTGCCGGCGCCGGGGACGAGGCGGCAGCAGGAAACGAAGTCGCGAGCACTCGGGAAGCGATCGGTACCGTCGATCGCGAGCACGATGGTGTAGGCGACGACCCGACCGATCCCCGGCACCCGCACCCGACGCTGCACCTCGGGGGTGGGGATCAGGAGCGGATCGAGAGGAGCGGATCGAGCGCAGCCCCCGGACGCGGTGCCTGGGTCGCGAGACGCGCCTGTCGCTCGGCGAGCATCGTCGTCCGCAGCTGGACCAGCGGCGGCGGAGCGGCCGCGTGGTGACGTTGTACTGCGCGAGCAGCCCGGCGAGGGTGTTCGTGCAGCGCACCTGCTGACCGACGAGCCGCAGCCGGGCACGGAGGAGATCGCGGGCCTCCCGCCACTCGGGGCTGACCAGGGCTACGCCCTTGCGTGTGCTTCCGGGATCAGGTCACTCCGGAGCAGTCGAGCCAAGGTGGTCGCATCGACGGTGTCGGTCGTCACCTTGGCATGGCTGATCACCTTGAGGTATGTGGAGTGACCGAGCCGGAGGTCAACACCGGCGCTCACGAGCAGATCGCGCCGCCGGTACCAGGTGGCCGTGGACCAGGACGGTGCCCTGCATCTGCGGGTGATGCAGGCATGTCCGATCCCTCCACCGTGACGGCGACAGTGCGAGGCGCCCGCGCCGGTCGGCACGCCCACCCCGACCGATGAGTCGTGCCGCCGTGCGCCGTCTGAATGGATGCCGGGCCACCGGCGCGGCGCCGGGCAGCCACCGGGCCGCTACGATCTCCACGTCTCGAAAGGGAGCGTCGCGATGTCGAAGGTTGTCGCCATCATGTCCATGTCGCTCGACGGCTACGTCGCTGACCCCGACGATGGTGTGGCCGAAGTGTTCGACTGGTACTTCACGTCGGGGGATGTCGCATTCCAGGCTGGTGGGTCGGACCCCATGACGTTCAGGGTGTCCGAGCCGAGCGCCGAGCACCTTCGCGGTCTCTGGTCCAGACTCGGTGCCGTGCTCACCGGGCGACGCACGTTCGAGGTCGCCCACGGCTGGGGCGGAAACCACGCTTGGGGACCGGCATTCGTCCTCACGCACCACATCCCCGCCGGATGGCCGCGTCCCGACTCGACCGTGCACTTCGTGACCGACGGCATCGAGAGCGCCGTGACCCAGGCCAAAGCCGCCGCCGCCGGGAAGGCCGTCGGGGTCCACGGCGCTGACACCATCCAGCAGTGCCTGAATGCCGGCCTGCTCGACGAGATCCATGTCGACATCGCGGCCGTGCTCCTTGGCGCCGGGGTGCGACTCTTCGACCACCTCGCCGGCACGCCGGCCGTCCTCGGCAACCCGACGGTGATCCCGGGCGTCGGTGTCACGCACCTGCGCTACCCGGTACGCAGCGCGTAATCCCACCCCGCACCGTTCTCGTCCGGCGGTGAGCGTTGGCTCGATGCAACGGTCACGCGCGAGGGCGCCGACGACGTGTCCAGGAGCGGTGCGCGGCCGTTCCCCTGGAAGCCGACGTACCGCACACGGGAGAGCTGGGAGCGGACCGCGGGTGTGCGGCCACAGGTCGTCGGCCGGTGCCGCGACCACCCGGCGTCGCGCTACTTTGGGAGACGCCACGCCGCCGCGGCCGGCCATCCATGGCCGCCCCCTCCGTGCCGCCCCGCACCACCCGCCGATGCATCACGAGACCGCGCTGCTCGTCACCATCGCCGCCAGCCTCGGTCTCGCCTTCGTCGCCGGACTCCTGGCCACCCGGCTGCGGTTGCCGCCCATCCTCGGCTATCTGCTCGCCGGGGTCGCCGTCGGGCCGTTCACGCCGGGCTTCGTGGCCGACGCCGGGCTGGCGTCGCAGCTGGCGGAGCTCGGCGTCATCCTGCTCATGTTCGGCGTCGGGCTCCACTTCTCCGTCGCCGACCTGCTGGCCGTGCGGCGCATCGCCGTGCCGGGGGCGATCGCGCAGATCGTGGTCGCGACGGCACTGGGCGCGGGCGTCGCGCGGCTGTGGGGGTGGCCGTGGGGGACGGGGCTCGTCTTCGGGCTGGCGCTGTCGGTGGCGAGCACGGTGGTGCTGCTGCGCGCGCTCGAGGAGCGCGGCATCCTCGAGTCGGTGGACGGCCGCATCGCCGTCGGCTGGCTCATCGTCGAGGACATCGTCACGGTGGTCGCCCTGGTCCTGCTCCCCGCGATCGCCGGGCCGCCCGACGCCGGGCCGCCGACCAGCGCGGCGGCCGGCGTGCCGGCCGCCGCGGTCTCGGCGGGCCACGGCGTCCTGACCGCGCTGGCGATCACGCTCGCCAAGGTGGCGGCCTTCATCCTGTTCATGCTCGGCATCGGACGACGCGCGGTGCCGTGGCTGCTCGGCCGCGTCGTACGGACGGGCTCGCGCGAGCTCTTCACGCTGGCGGTGCTCGCGGTGGCGCTGGGGCTGGCCGTGGGCGCGGCCGTGCTGTTCGGCGTCTCGTTCGCGCTGGGCGCCTTCTTCGCCGGCGTCATCGTCAGCGAGTCGGACTTCAGCCACGACGCGGCGACGAATGCGCTGCCGCTGCAGGACGCCTTCGCGGTGCTCTTCTTCGTCTCCGTGGGGATGCTCTTCGATCCGCTCATCCTGCTGCGCCAGCCGCTGCAGGTGCTGGCGGTGGTCCTCATCGTCCTGCTCGGCAAGTCGTTCGCCTCGCTCGCCATCGTGCTCGGCTTCCGCTATCCGCTGCACACGGCGCTCACCATCTCCGCCAGCCTGGCGCAGATCGGGGAGTTCTCCTTCATCCTCGCGGCGCTGGGCGTCTCGCTCGGATTGCTTCCCGCCGCGGCGCAGAGCCTCATCGTCGCCGGCGCGCTGCTCTCGATCACCCTCAACCCGTTCGCGTTCCGCGTGGTGGAGCCGGTGGAGCGGTGGCTGCGCCGACGGGCGGGGCTGGCGGCCGCGCTGGAGCGCCCCGTGGGCGAGCTCTCCATGCTCCCGCCCGGCGTGGACGAGGAGCGCCTGCGCGGCCACGCGGTGATCGTGGGGCACGGGCGCGTGGGCGCGCCGGTGGCGGCGGAGCTGGCGCGCCACGGCGTGCCGTACGTGATCGTGGAGCAGAGCCGCGAGACGGCCGAGGCGCTGCGCGCGCGCGGGCTGCCGGTGATCTACGGCGACGCCACGCGCCCGGAGGTGCTGGGTGCCGCGCACCTCGAGCGGGCGCGCCTGGTGGTGGTCGCGGCCCCGGATGCGTTCCAGGCGCGGGCGATCCTCGCGCTCGCCCACCGACTCAACCCCGACGTGGAGGTGGTGGTGCGCACGCACAGCGACGCCGAGCGGGCGTTCCTCGAGGCGCATGGCGCCGAGCGCGCGCTGATGGGGGAGCGCGAACTGGCCGTGAGCCTGGCCCGCCACGCGCTCCGCCACTTCGAGGTGCCGCACGACATGGAGGAGGTGGCCGCGCGCGCGCTCGGCAGCGCGCCGCGGCACTCCTGACCGTCGCCCGGGCCGGTGCTGCCGCCTACTGCGCCCGCAGCGCCTCCGCCGGCTCCACGCGCGCCGCCCGTACCGCCGGGATCCAGCACGCCGCGACGCCGACGGCGGCCATCAGCAGCGCCACCACGGTGAGCGTGGCCGGATCGTTGGGCGCGACGCCGAAGAGCAACCCGCGCATGAGGCGGGAGATCCAGAGCGCGCCGGCCACGCCGAGCCCGAGGCCGAGCGCGACCAGCACGCCGCCCTCGCGCAGCACCATCCGGTGGACGCGCCCCGCGTCGGCGCCGAGGCTCATGCGGATGCCGATCTCGCCGGTGCGGGCGGCCACCGAGAAGGCCAGCACGGCGGCGATGCCGATGGCGGCGATGATCAGCGCCAGCACGCCGAAGGAGGAGACGAGCCGCGCGTTCAGCCGGCGCGGACCCACGCTCTCGTCGCGGATCTGGTCCAGCGTCAGCACGTTCTCGATCGGCTGCTGCGGTGCGAGCTCTCGCACGACGCGCGTGGCCGCCGGCGTCATGGCCGCCGCGTCGCCGCCGGCGCGGATGACGAAGCCGCCCGAGGGGAAGGACTCCTGCGCGAAGGGCATGAACATCACCGGCAGTGGCTCGGCGTCGAGCCCGCCGTCCTTCGTGTCGCCCACCACGCCCACCACCGTGCGCCAGTCGCCGGAGATGGGGACGAACTGCAGCACCTCGCCCGTCCACGCCACCCGCTGGCCGATGGGATCGCGATCGCCGAAGAGGCGCTTGGCGAGCGTCTGGTTGAGGATCACGACGCGCGGCGAGCCGGCGCGGTCGGTGGAGCCGAACTCGCGGCCGCGCACCAGCGGGATGCCGGCGGTGCGGAAGTAGTCCGGGCTCGCCGTGCGGTACTCGGCGCGCGGCATCGGCTCGTTCGGCGCGACGGGGCGCCCCTCGGCCTTGATGTCGAGCTGGAAGCCGGCCGCGCGCAGCGGCACGGTGGAGCCGAAGGCCACCTGGCGCACGCCGGGGAGCGCGGCGAGCCGGCTCTGCACCTGCTCGTAGAGCGCGATGGCCGCCGCGTCGCTCTGCGCGCCGAAGTCGAGCGGCACCTCCATCGTCAGCACGTGGTCCGGCTTCAGCCCGGTGTCCACCTCGGCCAGCTGCCGCATGGTGCGCACGAGCAGCCCGGCGCCGGTGAGCAGCATCACCGAGACGGCGATCTGCGCCACGACCAGCCCCTGCTGCAGCCGCTGCCGCTTGACGCCGCCGGTGGACCGCCGCCCGCCGCCCACCAGCGCCGCGCCGAGCCGCCCCTCGCGGGCGAGCGTGGGGGCGAAGGAGAGCAGCACGGCGACGACGAGGACGAGCACGACGGTGAAGCCGAGCACCGCGCCGTCCACGCGGATCTCGCTGGCGCGCGGGCTCATGCGCGCCGCGAAGGTGGTCAGCATCCCCACGCCGCCGAAGGCGAGCAGCAGGCCGAGCGCGCCGCCGAGTAGCGCCAGCACCAGGTTCTCGGCCAGGAGCAGCCGCCGCAGCCGCGCGGTGCCGGCGCCGAGCGCGGCGCGCACCACCAGCTCGTGCTCGCGCCGCACGCCGCGCATGAGCGTCAGGTTGGCGACGTTGGCGCAGGCGATGACGAGCACGAACGCCGCCGCGCCCATGAGGAGCCAGAGCGTGAGCCGCGCGTTCTCGCCGAGCACCTCCTTGAACGGCGTGAGCGTGACGCGGTAGCCCGAGGCGGCGTCGTAGGCCTCCGGGTACTCGGCGTGCACCCGCTGGGAGATCTGCGCCACCTCGGTGCGCGCCTGCTCCACCGTGGCGCCGGGCGCGAGGCGCGCGATCATCTCGGTCATGCGGTGCGTGCGCCCGGTCACCATCGTCGCGCTCAGGTGGTGCTCGCTGTTCACCATGTTCATGAGCGCGTCGATGCGGCCGGGGAAGTAGGGCGCGGGCTCCAGCACCCCGACCACCGTCACCGCCCGCCCACCGACACGCAGCGACCGGCCGACGATGGCGCTGTCGCCGCCGAAGCGCGCCTGCCAGAAGTCGTGCGTCAGCATCATGACGGGTGCGGCGCCCGGCCCGTCGTCGCCCGCGTCGAAGCTGCGGCCGAGCACCGGCGAGAGCCCCATCACCGAGAAGTAGTTGCCGGTGACGAGCCCGACGTCGATGCGCACCGCGTCGTCCTCGCCCACCAGGCTGAAGGTCATCGGCGAGTACTCGGCGATGCCGCGCAGCGTCTTCGCGGAGTTGCGGAAGTCGTTGATCTCGGGGACGGAGAAGAGGATGTTGTCGCCGCCCGCCCCCTCCACCGACTGGCGGAGGTACATCAGCCGGTCGCCCTCGCGGTGGGGGAGGGGGCGGAGCAGCACGCCGCGCACGACGCTGAAGATGGCGGTGTTGGCGCCGATGCCGAGGCCGAGGGTCAGCACGACGGCGAGGGTGAAGCCGCGGCTGCGGGCGAGCGTGCGAACGGCGTAGCGGAGGTCGCGCATGGGGCGGGGCCTCGGTCTCGGAGAGAGTGGGGCGGGTGGGGCGGCAGGGAGGGACGCCGTCGGCTGGGTCGACGGCGCGTGCAATAGAATGCGCTCCCCGCCGCCGGCGCGCCATGGAGCCCTGCGTCCTGTCCGTCCGTTTGCTCACCCTCGGGTCGGCGCGGGGGCGTGCCGCCCGGGCCCGCGACCTCCGCCCGTTCCGGGAGGGTGAGAGTGCCCGAGACGATGGCGAAGGTAGGCGACGCGCTCAGCCGGCGGCGGCGCGCCGGTCGCCGGGGACGGTGTGCGTGACCAGCGACGCGGCGATCGCGAACAGGCCGAGCCCGACGAACGGCCAGCGCGGGACGTCGTCGGCCGCGCCGAAGAGCCAGGGCCCCGCGAGCAGCAGCACGCCGACGACTGCATCCAGTGCCAGGTGCGCCGGCATCGCGAGCCGCCGCACGAGCCCCAGCTCGTAGTCGGTGAAGACGCTGTAGAGGATCGAGCCCACGCCGAGTGCCACCGGCAGCCACGTCCCGGCGTCGCTGCGGTCGAGGTCGAGCAGCCACGGGAGCGCGATGAGCAGCAGGCCCACCAGGTAGTCGAGCACGCCGTGGACGCGCGTCGGGAGGAATCGCATGGTGGGGCCTCCTGCTCCGGGGTGGGAGGCGCCTGCTGGTGCAGACGCCGCGCCACCGCCCCACCGCGCGGGCGTGGCGCGCGGCGCGGCGATCAGCCGCCGGTACGGGGGAGCTGGCGCGGCTGGAGCGGCCGCTTGCGGCGGAGATCGAAGCCGTAGCCGTCGGGGAGGACGTGCACCCGCGTGTCGAAGAGGGCGAGCACGCTCTCCCGCGCCACCTCGGCCGCGTTGGTGTGCGACACGCGCCCGTCGAAGACGAGCGCCGCCCCGCAGCCCACGACGCGGAAGCGCCGGCCGAGCTCCACGTCCACCGCCGTGTCCTCGTCGAGGCCGATGCCGAGCAGCTGCGGGTTGGACGCGAAGGTCGCCAGCAGGCGGCTCACGCGCCCGCGCTGGTTGAAGTGCGTGTCCACCACCGTATCGCGCCAGTAGCCCAGCCCCGGGGCGAGCTCGACGTCGGTGCGGCGGACGGTCCCGTCGCTCGGGCCGTCGATCACCATCGTCGCCGAGACGGCGGCCGCCCCGGCACTCGTGCCGGCCACGACGAGCCCCGCGGTCTGCAACCGCTCCTGGATCCGCTCGCCGAACGCCGTCCCGCCGAGCAGGGAGACGAGCCGGAGCTGGTCGCCGCCGGTGAAGAAGACGGCCGTGGCGTGCTCCAAGTGCCCGAGCAGCGCCGGTGCCTCACCGGCCGTGCGATCGCCCAGCGGCTCCAGCGCGACCTCGGCCACGTGGAGCCTGGTGAAGACCCGCCGGTATTCCTGCATCGTCTCCTCCGGCTCGCCCGACGCGCCGCCGCAGACGACGATGCGCGCCCGCCGTCCACCGGCCACGTCGACCAGGTGGCGCAGCACGCGCCCGTCGGGGCTCCGCTCCTCGCCGCCGCCGATGAGGACGAGGCGACCCGCCCGGCGCCGGGCGGCGGCGCGACGCGGCGTCGTGGCACGGGTTGCCGTCATGACACCGCCTCCACCACCGCGGGTGGGGCGGTCGGCGCGGCGGCCAGCGCAGCGGCGAGCCGGTCGATGGGCAGGCGCATGGATCGGGCAGCGAGGGGGGATGATGCACGGTCGGTGATCCCGGGCCCGCGCACCGAGGCGACTTCCGTGCCGAGCGCCGAAGGGCGATCCTCGACGGGGGATGTCGGCGGCACGGGCCACGAGCGGCGGGGCCGTCGCCTCGCCGGCTGGCGCTCGGCGTGGCACTCGTGGCGTGCCGGCTCCCCGGCGGCGGGCGGCGCGGGCGCACCCGATGGGCGCCCGCGTTGCCGGGTGAGGGGCGGGCGCCGGGAGGGCGGGCTCGCCGGCGCCCGGCACTGCCTAACGCAGGACCGCGATCGGGTCGGCGTGCGTGGCGCGGCGCACGGGCACGAGGAGCGCCACCGCGGCGCAGACGACCAGGATGACGGCCGTGGCGGCGAGCGTGACCGGGTCGAAGGGCTGCACGCCGTAGAGCAGGCCACGCAGCAGCCGTGAGACCGCCACCACGCCGGCCGCCCCGCCGGCCAGGCCGAGGAGCATCCACACCGCGCCCTGCCGCAGCACGAGCGCGGCGATGGCGCCGCGGCTGGAGCCGAGGGCGACGCGCACGCCGAACTCCCGCTCGCGCGCCGCCGCCATGCTGGCGAACAGCGCGTAGACGCCGACTGAGGCGAGGAGGAGCGCCAGCGCGCCGAACGCGGTGATCAGCATCACCGGCAGCCGGCGCCCCGCGAGCCCCTCACCCACCGCCGCGCGCAGCGTCATCGCCCCGTCGAGTGGGAGCGCCGGGTCCATCGCCCGGAGCGTGCCGCGGACGGGGCCCACCAGCGCCAGCGGGTCGCGCTCGGCGCGGACGAGGAGCGTCATGCCGCTCCCCCACGGGAACTGGCGCCAGGACCCGTACGCCATCGGCTCCGCATCGGGGCGGGTGGGGTCGTTGCGGACGTCGCCGACGACGCCGATCACCTCGATCGGCGTCGAGTTCGGGTCGGGGCCCATGCGGATGCGCGAGCCGACCGCGTCCCCGTCGGGCCAGTAGCGCCGCGCCATCGCCTCGCTGATGACGATGGCGGGCGGCGAGTCGGCCCGCTCCGACGGGCCGAAGGTGCGCCCCTGCCGGAGCGGGATCCCGAGCGTGCGGAAGTAGTCGTCCGTCACGCTGGCGTAGAGGACGAAGGGCAGCACGTCCTCGGACGGCCATGGCCGGCCCACGATGGTGAAGCCGTTGCGGCTCCCCACGGCCCCCGGGCGCGCGCTGGCGAGCGCGACGTGGCGCACGCCGGGGAGCGCCCGCAGGCGCTCCGTGAACTCCTCCTGGAAGCGCGCCTCCGCCCCGGGCACCCGGTAGCGTGGCCCCGTGAGCTGCAGGTCGGCCACCAGCACGCCGTCGGGGACGAAGCCGAGCGGCGTGGCGGTCATCGCCCATAGACTGCGCGCGAGCAGCCCCGCGCCCACGAGCAGGCTGACGCAGAGCGCGATCTGGCCGGCCACCAGCAGCCCGCGCAGCGAGCGCGTGCGGCGACTCTCGCTGGCGCCGCGCGCCTCGTCACGCAACGTGCCCTGCGGATTGGCGCGCCCCACGGTGACGGCCGGGGCGAGGCCGAAGAGGAGCCCGGTGGCCAGTGCGAGGAGCGACGTGACGAGCACCGCGCCGGGATCGAGCGCCAGCTCGGCGTAGCTGGGCAGCGCCGAGCTGGCGAGCCCGCGCAGCAGGGCGAGGCCGCCCACCGCCAGGGCGATGCCCGCGGCGCCGCCGGCCAGCGCGAGCACGAGGCTCTCGGTGAGCAGCTGCCGCACGAGGCGGCCGCGCCCCGCCCCGAGGGCGACGCGGACGGCGAACTCCTTGCGCCGCGTGAGCGTGCGCGAGAGGAGCGCACCGGCCAGGTTGGCGCAGGTGATGAGGAGCACCAGCCCGGCGCTCGCCAGCAGCACGAGCAGCGGCGTGCGCGTGTCGCCCACCATCGCGTCGCGCAGCGACATCGTGGCCAGCCGGATGCTGCCGTTGTCGCGCGGGTACTCGCGCGCCAGCGCCTCGCCGATCGCGTCGAGCTCGCGGCGCGCGGCGTCCACCGTGACACCGGGCTTCAGGCGGCCGACGAGGCCGAGCCACCCGGAGCCGCGCGCGCTCACCGGGTCGCGGAGCACGGGGCGGTAGTCGAGCGGGTAGTAGAAGTCCGCCTCGCCGACGGGCCCGACGAAGTCGCGCGGTAGGACGCCGATCACCGTGCGCGCGATGCCGTTGATGCGGATGTCGCGCCCCACCACGCCGGAGTCGCCGCCGAAGAGCTGCTGCCAGGTGGCGTGGGGCAGCACGACGAAGCGGACGGTGTCGCCGACGATGTCGCCCTCGACGAAGGTGCGCCCGAGGACGGCCGACACCCCGAGCGTCCGGAAGAGCGCCGGCTCCACCCAGACGGCGCGCCCCGCCCGGGGCCCCTCGTCGGCCCCGTAGACGGCATCGCTCGGCGTGGTCATGAACGCCGCGACCTGCGTGAACGACCGCTGCCGCTCGGCGATGTCGTGCACCGTGCCGGCGCTCAGCGGTCCGCGCTCGTTGGAGCCGTCGAGGAAGCGGCCGTACACGCGGACGAGCCGGTCCGCGTCGGTGTAGGGCAGCGCGTCGAGCAGCACCGACTTGACGACGCCGAAGACCGCGGCGTTGGCACCGATCCCGAGCGCCAGGGTGACGACGGCGAGGAGCGTGAAGAGCGGCGAGCGCAGCGCCGAGCGCACGCCGAAGCGCACGTCCTGCCGCAGGTCGCCCAGCCAGTCGCGCCGGCTCGTGGCGCGGCGGTCCTCGCCGAGCAGCTCGGCGCACTCGCGGCGCACGCCGCCGACGTCGCCGAAGCGCGCCTCGGCGGCCCGGCGGGCCGTGTCGGGGTCCATGCCGCGGGCCACGTAGTCGCGCACGCGCTGCTCCAGATGGAAGGCCAGCTCGTCGTCCACCTCGGCCTCGGGCTTCGGCGGCAGCAGGCGGGCGCCGCGCTTGCGAGGGGGCTGGTCGCGCATGGTCACCTCGCCCAGCTCGGGGCGGTGCTGGTGCTCACGGCCCGGGTGACGGCGCTGGCGAAGCGCTGCCAGCCGGAGGTCTGCTCGCGGAACTGGCGCCGGCCTTCGGCGGTGAGGTGATAGAACTTGGCGCGGCGGTTGTTCTCGGAGAGCCCCCACTCGGCCTCGATCCAGCCCTTGCGCGCCATGCGGTAGAGCGCCGGGTAGAGGGAGCCCTCCTCGACGCGCAGGACGTCGTCGGTGGCCTGCTCGATCCAGCTGGCGATGCCGTAGCCGTGCATCGGCCCCCAGGAGAGGGTCTTGAGGACGAGCAGCTCGAGGGTGCCCTGGAGCAGCCCGGAATCCTTGGCGAACACGCAGCGCCCTCCTCGGGATGCGAAGTGAGGCGCCGGCCGGCGAGGGAGCGGGGCGGCGCCGGGTGAGCCTATTTCGATCTAGGGGAGAGGATAGGAGCCGTCCCTTAGATGCGCAAGGGGAAGCGCCGGCCCCTGGCGCGGCCGCCGGCGGCGTGCTCTGCCCGCGGACGGCGTGCTATACTGTCTCGCATGGAGCAGCGCGCGCGCGTCGGGCCACCGATGACCGAGGCGGAGTACCTGCGCTTCGAGGCGGCGGCCACGGTGAAGCACGAGTTCGTGGCCGGCGAGGTGTACGCCATGTCGGGCGTCACGCGCCGGCACGCGCGGATCGTCACGAATCTCATCATCCGGCTGGGGACCGCCGCGCGCGGTAGTCGCTGCCAGGTCATCGCGACCGACGTCAAGCTCCGCGTCGCCAGCGATCGCATCTACTACCCGGACGTGATGGTGGTCTGCACGCCGGGCAGTGACGACGACCTCGTGCTCCGCGATCCGTGCCTCGTCGTCGAGGTCACCTCGCCGAGCACGGCGCGCATCGACCGCGGCGAGAAGCTCGACGCGTACCGCGGCGTCGCGTCGCTCCGCGCCTATCTCGTCGTCGACCACCGCCAGCGCCGCGTCGAGCGGCACTGGCGCGACGACGCGGGGCGGTGGCAGCGTGCGGAGGTGACGGGGGAGGGGAGCGTCCCCATCCCGTGTCCCGAGACGGCGCTCACCCTCGCCGAGATCTACGAGGGCGTGGAGTTGCTCGCGGTGCGCGAGGAGGCCGGCGAGGCGTACGACACCGCGGTCGCCTCCGAGGCGTGAGCGCGCGCCTCGCGCCCGCTCCATCCGTGCCCTACCTTCCCGACCACGCCGCCGGCCGCTGCGCGCCGCGGCGTCGCTCACGTTCGCTCCCGACTCTCATGCGACTCCACCGACTCACCCCACTGCTGCTGGCCGCGCCGCTCGCCGCGCCGCTGGCCGCGCAGCAGCCGCGCCAGCTCACCGCGGAGGACTACGCCCGCGCCGAGCGCTTCCTCGGCGCCACCACCGCGCCGCTCGTCACCGGCACCGGCGTGCGCCCCACCTGGCTGCCCGACGGGCGGTTCTGGTACCGGGTGAGCGTGCCCGACGGCCACGCGTTCTTCATCGTGGACCCGGCGCGCCGCACGCGCGAGCCGGCATTCGACCAGGCGCGGCTCGCTGCGGCGCTGGCCACCGCCACCGGCACGCGCGTGGAGGCGAACGACCTCCCCTTCCAGAGCTTCGAGCTGGCCGAAGACGGCCGCGCGATCACGGTGAGCGTACGGCGTCGCCAGTGGCGCTGCGACATCGAGCGCTACGCGTGCACGGCGGCCGACTCGACGCGCGTGCCGCCCAACGCCAGCGTCTCCCCGGACGGCGAGCGGGCGGTGTTCATCCGGGAGAACAACCTCTGGATGCGCGAGCTGGCCACGGGCCGCGAGACGCAGCTCACCACCGACGGCGTGGAGGACTTCGGCTACGCCACCAACAACGCCGGCTGGACGCACAGCGACGCGCCGGTGGTCACCTGGTCGCCCGACTCGCGCCAGATCGCGACGTTCCAGCACGACGGGCGCGGCGTGCGCGACATGTACCTCGTCTCCACCAACGTCGGCAACCCGCGGCTGCAGGCGTGGAAGTACCCG
>DASTRO010000263.1:0-12097 GCA_035761165.1 Gemmatimonadaceae bacterium
CGCGAACCAGACGCGCACGGGTTCGGAAGATTACCGGCGTCGGGTGGGTGGCACCCAGGGACTTCGGTCGGACCGCGGCGTGCGCGCTCCCATGCCCGACGGCCAGCACAGATCCAGGGGGCTCCGCACCCCAGCCGCGCCGCGATTCAGCACGTGCGTGTAGATCATGGTGGTTCGCACGTCGGTGTGCCCGAGCAGCTCCTGCACCGTCCGGATGTCGTAGCCGGCTTCGATCAGGTGCGTCGCGAACGAATGTCGGAAGGTGTGACAGGTCACCCGCTTCGCGATCCCGGCGCGGCGCGCGACGTCGGGGACGACGCGCTGCAGCGCCGATGGATCCATGTGGTGCCTCCGCCGCTCGCCGGTCCGACGATCGACATGGGTCCGCGCGGCCGGAAAGGCCCACTGCCAGCTCCAGGAGCGTGCCGCCCCCGGAGACTTCCGGCCGAAGGCCGCCGGGAGGGTGACCGCGCCGCCCCCGCACGCCAGATCCCGATCGTGACGCTCGCGCGTGCGCCGCAGCTGCTCGGCCAGCGGCCCGAGGAGCGCCGTTGGCAGGACCGTCACCCGGTCCTTGCCGCCCTTCCCACCTCGGATCGTGATCTCCCGCCGTGCAAGGTCGATGTCCTTCACGCGCAGCGTCAGGCATTCCATCAGGCGCAGCCCACTCCCGTAGAGGAGTGCGACCACGAGCCGGTGCGTGCCGCTGCACCCGGCGATCACGCGATCGACCTCCGTCCGATCGAGCACCACCAGGAGCCGCCGGGGGCTCTTCGCCCGTACTACGTCATCGAGTGCGGCGAGCGGTGCGTCCAGGACGTGCCGGTAGAGCAAGAGCACGGCGCTGAGCGCCTGATTCTGCGTCGATCGGCTCACGCGGCCATGCACCGCCAGGTGCGACAGGAATGCACCCAGATGCCGCGCCCCGAGCTCGATCGGATGCCGACGATCGTGGAATCGGATGAAGCGGAGCACCCAGCCGACGTAGGCCTCCTCGGTTCGCGGGCTGTAGTGCCGCACCCGCAGTGCCCGGCGGAGACTCGGGATGAGGCGTGCTGGGCCCGCAGACCCGGGCGGTGGCCCTGAATCGGGCACGACTGGCCGCCCCGCCGGACCACGGCTACTCCCACCGGACGGGTCGGAGTCGTCGGGCGGATCCGCAGGGTGCGGCGGTGGGCCGGCGGGGCTCCGGCGGGCCAGCGGACTCGAAGGACGGGCGGATCGATGCACGGCTCGGGGCGAGGACGTCGCCACCGTAACGTGCACCGCCCACCCGGCCCGCGGCGCATCGTCGCGCCCCGGCGCAGACGAGTGCCGGCGACGGGTGCCGGCACCACCACGCGGCCGCTCACGCCCGCTCCGCCGCGACCGCGCTGGGCGGCGTGACCGGGAGCGTCACGCCCTCGCCCGACAGAGTCCGATCCTCGACCCATGGTGCACCGTGCTCGGCGATCGTTCACGCGACGATGCCATGCACGCGCCGTCCCGGTCCCGAGCGCCGGCGCATCGAGGACACCGGTGCCGCGCCCGGGCGCGGCACCGGTGTCCTGGAAGGCGTGCTCCGCGTTGCTGAGCGCATGTCCCGAGACGATACCGGTGTCGCGCTCGGCGCATACCGGTGTGCCGCGTGGCTGACGACCGGTGTCGGGGGATCCCCTCGTCCGGCCGTCTCTGGCCCGCCGGGCCCGCACGACGCCGGGGCCCGGTCGCCCGCGTGCTCCGACCAGCAAGGCCCGCATCGGCTGGCGTTCCCGCTCGGGCTCGCGGTGCAGGACGTCCTCGATCCAGCGACCTCGGGCCACCCGGAACGCTGCGTCAGCCGCTGCTACCCGCGTTCTCCCACAGGTGCAGCGTGGCGTAGCTCCGCCACGGCCGCCACGCTGCCGACGCCGCCTCGGCGCGCGCCGCCGTCACGCCGCCCAGCGCCTTGCGCAGTGCCACGTCCTCCTTGGGGAAGGCGTCCGGCCAGCGCAGGGCACGCATCGCGATGTAGTGCGCCGTCCACGCCCCGATCCCCGGCAGCGCGACGAGCTGCCGCATCGTCGCCTCGGGCTCCGCGCCCGGCTCCAGCACCAGCCGCCCGGCGGCGATCTCCTGCGCCAGGGCGACGATGCTCCGCGCGCGCGCCTGGACGATGCCGAGCGCCGCGATCTCCTCCGGCGCCGCCTCGGCCACGCGCTGCGGCGTCGGGGCCAGATGGTCCAGCCCCACGTGCGGCGTCGCGATCGGCTCGCCGAACGCCGCTACGAAGCGCCCGGCCAGCGTCGTCGCCGCCTTCACGCTCACCTGTTGCCCCAGCACCGCGCGCACCGCCAGCTCGAAGCCCTCGAACGCGCCGGGTACGCGCAGCCCCGGGGTGCGCGCCACGGCCTCACGGAGCCGGGCGTCCCGCGCCAGCTGCGCGGTGATGACGTCCGGGCGCGCGCTCAGGTCGAAGAGGTGGCGCAGCCGCCCGAGGAGCGCCGGCAGCGCGGGCGTGAGGGCGGAGGAGAGCTCCACCGCGAGGGCGCGACGCTCCGGCAGGTGGCGCACGTGGATCCATCCGCGATGCTCGCCCAGGCACACCGTGCGCAGGTACGCGTCCCCCTCCACCCGCTCCACCCGGGCCAGCGCGCGCAGCCCCAGGAAGCGCAGCAGTCCCGCCCACTCGAACGGCGGGCGATAGGCCAGCTGCAACGTCAGCGTGTCGGACGACGCGGCGGCGGCGCCCGCGCGCCCCTCCGCCGTCGTGCGGAAGCGCGTGGGCGGCATGCCGTAGCGGCCGCGGAAGGCGTCGTTGAAGCGGCGCAGGCTCGCGAAGCCGCTGGCGAACGCCACCTCCGTGATCGGCAGCGTCGTCTCCGTCAGCAGCTGCTTGGCGAGGAGGAGCCGGCGCGTCAGCACCAGCTCCATCGGCGAGACGCCGAGCTCCCGCTGCACCATCCGGCGGATCTGGCGCGAGCTCCAGCCGAAGCGCGCGGCCACGCGCTCCAGCCCCGCCCCGTCGTCCAGCAGCCCCTCGTCGAGCCGCTGCACGAGAAGGCTGGCGACGCGACGCGCGTCGTCCACCGGCGCGTGGCCGGGGGCCAGCTCCGGCCGGCAGCGCAGGCAGGGGCGGAAGCGCGCCTTCTCCGCCGCCTCGGCGCTGTCGAAGAAGCGGCAGTTCGCGGCCTTCGGCGTGCGGGCCGTGCACACGGGGCGACAGTAGATCCCGGTCGAGGTCACCCCAATGTAGAACACCCCGTCGAAGCGGGGATCGCGCGCGGCGTAGGCGGCGTAGAGGGCGGCAGGGTCGTGGGTCATGCCTGGAATCTACGCCGCCCCCCGCCCGACACCGGCCATTTTCGGACACCTGTGCCGGGGCGCTCACCGTCCCGCCCTGGGCCACGAGCCCCACCGGACGCGCCGGCTGGCGTGTCCGGAAATGGCGAGACGGTCCGCCCGGCCATTCCTAGATTGGCTCGCGTGGACGGAACGCGACGACGATCATCCAGGATGGGAGATTCGACCATGACCACCGTGACCGCAATGGAAGCGCCCACCCGGGCCCCCGTCGTCGACGACCTGCAGGTCGCGGCCGCCGAGTGCTCGCTGGGGCTGGTGCTGGTGGCGGCGAGCGCGCGCGGCCTCTGCGCCGTGCTGCTCGGCGACGACCGCGAGGAGCTGCGGCGCGACCTGCAGCGCCGCTTCGCCGGCGCCGCGCTGTCCGAGGGCAGCGCCGAGCTGCGCGCGCTCGCGGCGCGCGTGGTGGAGCTGATCGAGCAGCCGACGCGCGCGATGGCACTGCCGCTCGACGCGCGCGGCACGGCCTTCCAGCGCGCCGTGTGGGACGCACTGCGCGAGATCCCGCCGGGCGCCACCACCACGTACGGCGAGATCGCCACGCGACTCGGCATGCCCGACGCCGCGCGCGCCGTGGCGCAGGCGTGCGCCGCGAATCCACTCGCCGTGGTCGTGCCCTGCCACCGCGTGGTGCGGCGCGACGGCGGCCTCTCCGGCTACCGCTGGGGCGTGGAGCGGAAGCGCGCGCTGCTCGAGCGGGAGGGCGCGGCCCGCGCCTGACGACACGGGGCGGCCGCGACCGCGTTCGCGCCCGCTCGCGCCGGGCGTATACTCGGCGCATGAGGGACCCGGCCGCCCACCCCCCGCTGAGCGTCGAGGAATACCTCCGCCTCGAAGAGGCGAGCGCCGTCCGGCACGAGTTCGTGGCCGCCGAGGTGTACGCCACGACCGGCGGCACGCTCCGCCACAACCAGATCGCGTCCGACATCCTGACGCGACTCATGGCGATGGCACGGGGAGGGCCGTGCCACGTCTACATCAACGACGTCAAGCTCCGCATCGGCGACGACTTCTATTACCCCGATGTGCTCGTGGACTGCGAGCCGCACGAGGACGACGAGGTCTACGTGCGCCACCCGTGCCTCGTGGTCGAGGTGCTCTCCGAGTCCACCCGCCGCACCGACCGGCGCGAGAAGCTGGAGGCGTGCACGCGCGTGCCCGCGCTGCGTGCCTACCTGCTCGTGGAGCAGGGGCTGCAGCGCGTGGAACGGCACTGGCGCGACGAGCGTGGCGCGTGGCGGCACGAGGAGGTGAGCGCGACGAGCGGCGCCTCGGTCGTGCCCGTGCCCTGCCTCGCGACGATGCTCACGCTGGCGGAGATCTACGACGGCGTCGACGTGCCGGCCGCGCCCACGCGGCCGCGCCGGGTGCGCGAGGGATAGGCGGCCCCGCGGCCCCGCACGTCAGAGCGCCAGCTCCCACGTCTGGCCCACCAGGTCGTGGCCGAAGCTGTGGTGCGGTGATTCCTCCACCAGCCGGTAGCCCGCCGCCTCGTAGATGCGACGCGCCGAGACGAGCACGCTGTTGGTCCAGAGCGTGATCGTGTGGTAGCCGGCGGCCCGCGCGAAGCGCGTGCACTCGTCCACCAGGCGGCGGCCGATCCCGAGCCCGCGCGCCGAGGGCTCCACCAGCAGGAGCCGCAGCTTCGCGACCCCCTCGCGCTCCGGATGCCGGACGAGGAAGATCGAGCCCGCGTTCTCCCCGCCGCGCTCGGCGATCCAGCAGCGCTCGCGCGCCGGCTCGAAGTGGTCGACGAAGTCGGCCACGATGCGCGCGACCAGCGCCTCGAAGCGCTCGTCCCAGCCGTACTCCGCGGCGTAGAGCGCGCCGTGCCGCGCCACCACCCACCCCAGGTCGCCAGCGCGGGGCGACCGCAGCGCGTACGCCGGCGCACCGGCCACGCTCGCCGCCGGCATCGCTCCGCCACCGTCGCCCGCACCGAGCACCGTCTCCACTGTGCGCAGCGCGTCGACCAGACGGTGCTGCTCCTCCTCGCCGAGTGGCGCGAGGAGCGCGGCCACGTCGTCGCACGCGCGGGCGTCGAGGTCGGCGAAGGTGGCCCGTCCCGTCGCGGTGAGCCGCAGGTGCTGCTGGCGACCGTCGCGCGAGGAAGGGGTCCGCTCCACCAGCCCGCGCCGCTGGAAGTCGCGCAGGATCCGGCTCAGGTACCCCGCGTCCAACCCGAGCAGCCGGACGAGGTCGGTCGCGGTCGGCGCACCGTCGCCCGCATCGCCCCAGTGGGCGAGCTCGTAGAGCACGCGCACGGCGGTGAGTGAGAAGGGGCTGTGCAGGTGCCCCGCGTCCAGCGCGCCCACCCGTCGCGTGTAGAAGCGGTTGAAGCGACGGACGGCGGCGATCCGCGCGTCCGCCTCGGTCCTGCCGTCCCGCCGCTCGGCGGCCGGCGCGTCGGCCTGCTCCGACATCAGGTCTCCGGATCGGACGGTGTCCTCATGGCATCCCTGTCCCCGTGCGGAAACCAAGATCGCGACGATGCTTGACGCAGTCAAGCAAATCCGCCTGCGCTCGCCCTCCCCTGGAGGCACCGGAGCGGCCACCGCAGCCGAGCCCCCGCTCCTGGACCGCGCATCGCTCCTCGCTCCACGCTCGTCGCTCGTCGCCCGTCGCCCGTCGCTCCCCTCCCTCTTGACGCCCTATATGCGCCACGCATATATGTGCCGCGCATTCAACGACCGGAGACTCTCGTGGGCATGGACCGCGAACGCCCCGTCGACCGCTACCTCCCCCTGCGGCCGGTGGAATTCCACATCCTCCTCAGCCTGGCGGCCGGGGAGCGGCACGGCTACGGGATCATCCAGGACGCCGAGGCGCGCGGCGAGACCAGCGTCCCCGACGTGGGGACGCTCTACCGCGCCCTGCGGCGCATGCAGGACCAGGGGCTGATCGACGCCGCGGACCGGCGGGCGGCGCCGGACGCCGGCGACGAGCGGCGGAACTACTACCGTATCACCGCCTTCGGCCTGCGCGTGGGGCGGGCCGAGGCGCGACGCCTGGAGGCGCTGACGCGCGCGGCCAGGCTCGGTGGACTCCTCGAGGCGGGGGCCGTATGAGCGAGACGCAGTGGATGCGGCGCTCCGAGCGATGGCTCGGCATGGTGCTGCGCCTCTACCCCGCGGACTTCCGCGAGGAGATGGGCGAGTCGCTGGTCGAGACCTACCGCGACCGCTGCCGTGCGGCGCTGCAGCGGGGGGGGCCGCTGCGGCTGGGCGGCGTCTGGCTCGGCGCCCTCGCCGACTCGCTGCGCAACGGCCTGGGCGAGCGGCTGCGCCCGGCCGTTGCCTGGCGGCGCAGCGGCAACTGGGGGCGCGACATGGAGCGCGCCGTGCGCCGCCTGGTGCGGGCCCCGGCCTTCACCCTCTCCATGGTGGGCACGCTGACCGTGGGCCTCGGCGCCTTCGCCGTGGTCTACACCGTCGTGCACAAGGTGCTGATCGCGCCGCTCCCCTACGAACGGCCGGACGATCTCTACTTCGTCTGGCGCGACTACACCTGGTTCGACCTCGACCGCGGCTGGCTGGGCGGGACGGACGTCGCGGCGCTCGACACCGCCGGCGGCGTGATCGAGGGAGCGGTGGGGCTGCGGCGACGCACGGTGACGCTCACCGGCGCCAGCCGCGACGAGCCGCAGGAGATCGCGGTGATGGTCTCCACGCCGGACCTCTTCTCGCTGCTCGGCGTGCGTCCCGTCATCGGGCGCACCTTCGCGCCGGACGAGGTGGGGCCGGGGCGGCGGGCCGTGATGGTGCTGGGCTACGAGCTCTGGCAGCAGCGCTTCGGCGGCGATCCCGGCGTCGTGGGCGCCGAGATCCGCGTCGACGACCAGCCGTTCACGGTGATCGGCGTCATGGGCCCGCGCTTCCACTTCGCGCGCCACTCCAGCCTGGGCGACCCCGAGCTCGCCGACGCCTACGTCACCTTCGACTACCACCTCGCGGAGACCGACCCGGGGAACGGCTCCTTCGCCGGGCTGATCCGCGCGCGCCCCGGCAGCTCGCCGGCGGCCGTGGCCGCAGCCGTGGGCCGCGTCGGTGTCGCCCTCGACGCGCGCGACTTCAACAAGCGGGGGCTGCGGCTGTATCCGGTGGCCGTGAAGGAGGACCTCGTCGCCGGCGTGCGCCCCGCGCTGCTCGTGCTCGGCCTGGCGGGCGTCTTCCTGGTGCTCGTGCTGGCCGTGAACCTGGCCGCGCTCCTCCTCATGCGCGCCGCGCAGCGGGAGCGCGAGCTCGCCATCTCGCGCGCCCTCGGCGCCAACCCGCTGGCCCTCGCCTGGGCCACGCTGGCCGAGGGCGGCCTGCTGGGCCTGATGGGCGGGGTGACCGGGGCGCTGGTGGCGGTGTGGGGGACGCGAGCACTGGTCGCGCTCGCCCCGCTCAACCTGCCGCGCCGCGAGTCGATCGCCGTGGACTGGGGGGTGGCCGCAGTGGTGATCGGCGTCGGCACGGTGCTGGGGCTGCTCGCCGGCGCGGGCCCGGCGTTCTGGGCCGCGCGCGCGCGACTGGACGCGCTGCTGCACAACGTGGCGGTGCGCGGCGGCGGCGGGCACGGTCGTATGCGCCGCGCCATGGTGGTCGTGCAGGTCGCCCTCTCGCTCGTGCTGCTGAGCACCGGTGGGCTGGTGGTGCGGAGCTTCGAGCGGCTGCTCCGCGCCGATCCGGGCTTCGATCCGGCGGGCGTGCTGACGCTGCGCATCCCGGTGCCGTCGTCCCGCTACCCGGAGGAGGCGCAGGGGAATGCGCTGCACGACCGGATCCAGCGCGCACTGGCGGCGCTGCCCGGCGTCACCGCGGTGAGCGCGACCTCGACGCTGCCGCTGACGGCCGATGCGAACCAGTCCCCGGTCACCTTCCCCGGCGCCCCCGGCAATACCGGCGATCGCGACGAGGACGCGCCGCTGGTGGACGTCATGACCGCACGCGCCGGCTACGTGGAGACGATGGGCATCCCCGTGCTCGCCGGCCGCGCCTTCCAGGAGGCCCGCCCGACCGGCGTGCGCGAGGCGCTCATCGATCGTACGCTGGCCGAGCACTTCTTCCCCACCGGCAGCCCCGTCGGCGCGCCGCTGGCCTTCGGCGACGACACGCTGACGGTGGTCGGCGTGGTGGAGCAGGCGCGCCTGTACGACATCCACCAGGACGGCCGCTCGCAGGTCTACGTGCGCAACGAGGACTACACCCTGCCCACGCTCTCCTGGGCGGTGCGCACCGAGCGGCCGCCGCTGAGCCTCGTGCCCGAGGTGCGGGCGGCGATCCGGCAGGTGGACCCGCAGCTCGCCCTCGCCGACGTGCGGTCCATGCAGCAGGTGGTGGACGAATCGCTGCGCCAGCAGCGGCTGAGCGCGGTGCTGATCGGCGGCTTCGCCCTCGGCGCGCTGCTGCTGGCCGCGATGGGGCTGTTCGGCGTCGTCTCGGGTGCGGTGACGCGGCGGCGGCACGAGCTGGCCGTGCGCCTCGCGCTCGGCGCGAACCACGGGCGCGTGCTGCGGCTCGTGGTCGGGGAGGGGGCGGTGCTCGTCGCGCTCGGGCTGCTGGTCGGCGTGCCGGGGATCTACCTGGCCGGCCGCGCACTGGCCGGCATGCTCGTGGGCGTGTCGCCGTTCGACGCGCCGACGCTGGTCGCGGTGGCCGCCGGGCTGGCGCTCGTCGCCCTGGTGGCGTGCTACGTCCCGGCGCGGCGGGTGGCGGGGATCGATCCCGCGCGCGCCTTCCGCGAGGAGTGAGGGACGCGCGCGGACGCGCCACGTGGCGCGTGCGCGCGCGCCGCCGGCCGCCGGAGCAACGGGGGCGGGGAGCGGCCCACCGCCTCAGGGCGTGGCCGGCGGGACCAAGTAGCCGGCCGGCGCCACCAGTGGCCCGCTCAGCGTGTGCAGGAACGCCTCGATCTGCCGCCGTTCCTCCGCCGACAGCCGGAGCGGCACGAGCTCGCTGTGCCCGAAGGGCGCCGCCGGCGCGCGGTCGTAGTGCGCCACCACCTCGGCCAGTGAGGCCAGCTGTCCCGCATGCATGTAGGGCGCGCGGCCACCGACGTTGCGCAGCGACGGCGTCTTGTAGGCACGCACGAGCTCCGGCCCCTCGGTGACGGTGAAGCGAAGCTCCTGGCAGTCCTCCGCGCCGGCGTCGCTGTACCGCCCGGTGCAGGCGAACTCCGCGGCCACGGCCTGCCGCACCCCCACCGTGCGTCCGCTGTCGGGCGGGAGGGCGACGCGCGGCAGGGGGACGCCGGTGTTGTGGAAGCTGTTGTCGGTCAGCAGCGCCCCGTTGTGGCAGGTGACGCAGCGCGCCTTGCCGATGAAGAGACGCAGCCCCGCCTCCTCGTCGCGCGTGAGCGCGCTCGCGGGCGTGTGCGTTCGCCCCGCCAGCTCGGCCTCCACGTAGCGGTCGAAGCGCGACGGCGCGTACTGGACGCGCCGCTCGTAGGCGGCGATGGCCTTGCCGATGTTGGCGTAGACGCGCGTGATCTCCTCCTGCCGCGCCGGCGGGAGGCGGCGCCACGCCGCGGCGCGCCCGCTGTCCGCCACCGGCCCGGCGCGCTCCGGCAGCCCATCCAGCGCGGGCAGCGCGCCGAAGACCCGCTCGTACGCCTCGCGGTAGTACGCGGCGATGACGTGCGCGTACTGCGTCCGGTCGCCACCGTGCTCGACGGCGCTCTCCAGCGGGCCGAGGGCCTGCGCCCACTGGCTGTCGGCGCGGCCGTCCCAGAACTGCCACGGGCTGTACGCCGTGCCGGCCACGGGCATGGTGCGCCGCGTGGTGGTGCCCACGCCCCGCGCCAGGGCGCGCCCGTCCTGGAAGTCGAGCTCGGGCATGTGGCAGCTGGCGCACGACACGGTGCCGGTGCCGCTCAGCCGCGTGTCGAAGAAGAGCCGGTGGCCCAGGCGCGCGGCGGCGCTGTCGTCCGCCCAGCGGTTGGAGGGATCGGCGGGGAGCGGGCCGAGGCTGGCCAGGGTGAGGGAGCGGAGCAGCGCGCGCTCCGCCGGCGTCCAGCGCGCGCCGGCGCTGGACATCGCGTACGCGGCGGCGGCGGACGCCAGCACCAGGGCGAGCAGGCCGGCGGCGGCGAGGGCGGTACGGGTGGGGCGCATGGGAGCTCTCCGGTGGGCGCGACGGCGCGTCAGAGCTTGAGGTTGAAGACGAGGGAGTCGGCGCCCGCGGCCGAGCTGACGCGGAAGGTCACGACCCACCAGCCGCTCATATTGAACTTCATCCCGTCCACCACGTGATCGCCGCCGCCGGCGTGCCGCGTGACGCGCGGACTGGTGGGCAGCCCGTGGCCGTGCTGCGGCATCCCGCCGTCCACGGCGATCGTGGCCGCGTCCACCGGCTCGCCGGCAGCGGTCTCGAGGTGCAGCGTCCAGCGGTGCAGCCGCCCCTGCGGGATGCTGTCGCCCTCGGGGCGGATGGTGCCGCGATAGAGCCCCTGCTCGCTCGTCCGCGTGCGGGCGTAGTCCAGGTCCTCGGGGGCGCGGGCGAAGAGCATGCAGCCGGCGAGCTGCACGACGGCGGCGGCGAGCGCGACGGCGGTGGCGGCGCGACGGCGCGCCGGACGGTATGGGGACGTGATGCGCATGGGAGCCTCGCGATGGATGGTCGGACGGGGAGAGACGACGTGCCGCGACGTTCACGGAACGTGGCTGCACGGTATTCCCGGCGAGGCGGCGCGGATTGAACGAAGCGGCCGGCTACTTGAACGTAGGGGCTGGGATCGCGGGCGGCGGCAGGACGCGCCCGTCGCGCGAGTGGCGCGGGCTCGCCACCGCCGGCGCGGGGCGCGGCCGGGCGATCGCGCGGCGCGAGGTGCGCGGGATGTGGGCCGCGTCGGGAACGGCGGGGCCGCGCGACGCCGAGCGGCGTCGGGGGGCTGGCGCCTGGCGTCTGGCGCCGTGCAGCGCGATGCGGCCGGCGGCGGGATGCTGGTGATGGTCGTGCGGGAGTTCGGCGGCATCGTGCGGTCGGGGGGGGCCCCGTGTCGTGCCGCCTCGTCTCCCGTGCCCTCGCTTGACGCCCGGCGAGGGTCTTGCCTATGGTACGATTCAGATCCGATCCACTGCAGCCGAACCCGCGGCACCGACCGCGGGGCGGGGGACCCGAGGCAATCCGGGGTGCATCCGGCGTCACGCCGGAGGGAGACTTCCTGCTCCTAACCCGTCAGCTAACCCCGCAGGCATCACACGGAAGGGTAGGAGGACGACATGGAGCTCCACGGTCCCGTCGCGTCGCGCTCGACGCCGCCCCACACGTCCCTTCGCGGCGGCGAGCTGCCGCCGATCGTCCTCGGCTTCCTCGAGCACCTGCGCCGGCTCCCGCTCGGCACCTGGGCGGACGCGGCCCGGCAGGCGGACGACGAGCTCCTCGGCCCCGCTCCGGCGGCGGCGTCCGGCGCGGAGATGCGGGCGCGCCTGCGGCAGATCATGGACGAGGCGCCCGGCGTCGCCATGCAGACGAGCCGCCGCGTGCGCGATCTGGCTGCCGTGGCGAGCGGCTTCGTGCACCACGCGGACGTCGCGCGCATGAAGAAGGCCGCCCTCGCCGCCGCCCTCGCGCTGGTCGCGCGGCCCGCGCTCGGTGAAGAGGACTTCGCGCGGCTCTACGGCCCCTTCGCGGACGTCGTCCCGCTGCACGAGCTCACCGACACGCCTTCGCTCGGTCTGGCCCGCGAGACGGTCGCCGACAGCGACGCGCGCGACTGAGCGCGGCGGCGCGCGGAACGGGCGGCGGCGACCGCCCGTCTGACACCACGGTTCGCCCGACGCAACGAGGGGCCG
>DASTRO010000264.1:0-3507 GCA_035761165.1 Gemmatimonadaceae bacterium
TCGGCCGCCCGAGAGCGGCGAGCGCGCTCGGCATCACATCCACCGTCCGGCGTGGCGCGCCGCGCGGCGGATGGTTGACGAGGAGCGGCACCAGCATGTGCTCGCGGTGCAGCGCGCCGTGCGAGGAGACGTGCGGGATCGGCTCGTAGCGCGCGCGCAGGTCCCAGTCGCGGGCGGCCGAGAGCACCAGCTCCCCCGTGCGCGGCGCGCCGGCCAGCAGGGCGATCTGCACCAGCGCGTCCGGGTAGTCCGTGGCCGCGCAGGCGTCGTACGCCTCGGCGTCGCCCAGCGCGTGCAGCTCGCCCCCCAGGCCCAGCGGGTCGCCGTCGTGCGGCCGGTAGCTGTAGCGCGCGCCGCGTCCCGTCCCCGCGCACTCCACGAAGGCCGAGCCGCGGCCGCGGCCGCGCACCTCGCAGCGGTGTGGCCCGTGCGGCAGCAGGAGCAGGTCCAGCGACTCGCGCGCCAGCAGCCGGCCGGCCAGCTCCTCCCAGCGCGGCGCCAGCTCCGGCCACCAGGGACGGGTGCGGCGGTCCAGCTCCAGGTAGAGGTGCGCCATCGCGTTCCCGCTCACCATCACCGCCGCGTCGCGCCCGCGGCCGAAGACCCACGGGTGGCTGATCGTTCCGTGCCCCCAGGCGTGCAGCAGCCCCGCCAGGTCCTCGTGCTGCCGCACCGGGGAGTGCCCGTGATCGCTGACGATCCAGAGGTGCGTGCGCTCCCACGCGCCGGCGCGCTCCAGCCCCGCGCGCAGCGCGGCCGCCGTCTCGTCCACGATCCGCATCGCGTCGCGCACCACCGGCGCGTCGTGCCCCTCGGCGTGCGACGTCTTGTCGATGCCGGTGAGGGCGCAGAAGGTGACCTCCGGCCGCTCGCGCAGCACGCGCCGCACGACGCGGGCGCCGATGTCGCGGTCGATCTGCAGCCAGCCGCGCACGTTGCCGGTGAAGTGCGTGCGCGCGGCGCGCAGCACGAAGCGCGCGCCGCGTCCCAGGCGGTGCCGCGCGCGCAGCCCGCGCCCGATGACGTTGAGCGCCGCCAGGCTGGAGTCGGCGAGCTCGAAGAGCGTCGGCGCGGCCGGGTCCAGGTCGCGGTCCACCTTGCGCATCTCCGAGCCCACGTAGCTCCGCGTGTAGTGCGGGAAGCTGGCCGTGCGCCGCTCGCGGTCGAACCAGCGCAGCCCCGGCAGCCCCACCGGCCCCGGGTAGCGCCCCATGAGGAAGGGCGCGTAGGCGGGCCCCGTGACCGACGGGAAGGCGGACGTCACCGCGTGGTAGGCGCCCTCGGCGCGAAGGGCCGCGAGGGCGGGGAGCGTGCCGTCGTCCATCGCCGCAGCCAGCGTGTCGGGGCGCGCGCCGTCGGCGACGAGGATGATCACGGGCACGGGAGCGCTCGGCGGGCTGGCGGCATTCGGCGGTGGGATGGAGGGGAGGGGGACGGTGAAACATAGCCGCATCGCGGGCTCATCTGTTTCCTGGGCCGTCGTGGTGCGGCCGGGGATCGGGTGCGGGTGGCGGACGTCGATCACGGCATCGCGGTACGCCGGGGCTCCGTTTGCCGGGGGCGGGCATCTACGCGCATGAGGAGCGCGGATGCGGCGGAGGAGCCGGATGCCTCGGATCGCTCCGCCGCTCCACTCCACGGCGCCTCGCGCCAGCGCCAGGAGTGCAGGGGGGCATACGTCCAGCATGCCGGCGCCCGCTCCTGCCCCTCTGCCCGACCGGGTGGCCCGTGCGGCGCCGGAGATCGTGCGCCGCACCCCTCCCCAGCATCCCAGCCGCTGGCGCGGTGGGCCCGAGCGCCACGGGGAGCGATCCGAAGGATCCGCGCCGCTTCCGCCGCCTCCGCGTCCCCCATGCGCGTCGATGCCAGCACCGGCGCGAGGGACCACGGCGTACCGGGACGCCCGCTGAGGAGGCCGGACGTCGCGAGCCGGCAAGCGCCTTGCGCCTGGCACACGCACGCACTCCCTTCACTCCCGACATGCCCGACTTCCTCCTCTTCACGCTCGACCAGCGCCGCTTCGCGCTGCCCGTCGCGCCGGTGCGCGAGGCGGTGGCGGCGGTGGCCATCACGCCGCTCGCCGGCGCGCCGGGCGTCATCGAGGGGGTGATCGACGTGCGCGGGACGCCGACGCCGGTGCTCGACCTGCGCGCACGCTTCGAGATGCGCCCGAAGCCGCTCGCCGTGGACGACCACCTCGTGCTGGCCAGCGCCGGCGAGCGCCCGGTGGCGCTGCGCGTCGACCGCGTCACCGAGGTCGTCTCGCTCGACGACGACCTGGTGAGCGCGGCGCGGCCCGACGACCCGGCGATGCGGCACCTGGCCGGCGTCGCCCACCTGCCCGACGGGCTGGTGCTCATCGCCGACCTCGAAGCCTTCTTCACACAGGGGGAGGCGGAGGCGCTGGCGCGCGCCCTGGCCGCCGAGCGCGAGGCCGGACGCGATGGCGAGCGCGCCGGCGCGCCGGACGTGGCGCGGTAGCCGCGCTCGCCTCGCACCGTGGCCGCGGACGTCTGGTCGCACATCGGATTCGCCCGCGTCGGCGCGCTGCTCGGCGAGCGTGCTGGGCTGCGCTTCGCGCCCAACCGCCAGCCGGCCGCCGAGGCGGCGATGCGGCGCGTCATGCGCGACCTGCACCTCGCCGACCCGCTGCGGCTGGCCCGCCGCGCCGAGCACGATGCCGCCGTGCTCGACGCGCTCCTCGCCGAGACGACGGTGGGGGAGACGTACTTCTTCCGCGAGCCGGCGCAGCTGGACTACATCCGCCGCGAGGTGCTGCCGACGTTCCGTGGGCTGCGCTCGCCGCAGCGGCCGCTGCGCACGTGGAGCGCGGGGTGCGCGAGCGGCGAGGAGGCGTACACGCTGGCCATCCTGTTGTACGAGGCCGGCTGGCGGGACGCGGGGCGCGTGCTCGGCACCGACATCTCGCGCCCGCGGCTGCTGGCGGCCGAGCGGGCGCGCTACACGCGCTGGTCGATGCGGGGGGTGGCCCCCGAGACGGTGGCGCGCTACTTCATCGCCCGTGGTCCGCACTTCTACCTGCGTCCCGAGCTGCGCGCGATGGCCGACTTCCGCGCGCTGAACCTGGCCACCGACGACTTCCCGAGCGCGGCGTCGGGGATCGGCGAGATGGACGTCGTGCTCTGTCGCAACGTGCTGATCTACCTCGATCGCGCCACGGTGGCCGCCGTCGCCCGCCGCCTGCTCGCCTCGCTCAGCGAGGAGGGCTGGCTCTTCCTCGGCGCCTCGGACCCGATGCTCGGCGAGCTCGTGCCGTGCGAGACGGTGGTGACCGGCGCCGGGCTGGCCTACCGCCGCCTGGACGTCGCGCTGCCACGGCCGCGCGTCTGGGTGCACCGGGAGCCGCCGGCGCCGCCGGAGCCGCCCACCGCGGCCGCACCATCCGCCGCACCCGCTGCGTCCACCGCACCCGCCGCACCCGCCGCACCCGCTGCGAGTGGGACGGCGGCGGTCGAGCCGCCACCGGAGGTGACGCGGGCACCGTCC
>DASTRO010000265.1:0-2935 GCA_035761165.1 Gemmatimonadaceae bacterium
CTCCTGGATGTGCGCACTGTCCGCCAGCATCACGGCGCAGAGATCGCGCGTGGCGCTCGTGCACCAGATGGTCTTGGCGTAGCCCTCGCGGGCCAGGTACGGTAGCCGGCCGGCGTGGTCGATGTGGGCGTGGGAGAGGACGATGGCGTCGATCTCGTCGACCGGGAGGGGGAGGCGCAGGTTCTTCTCCTGGGCCTCGCGGCGGCGGCCCTGGAACATGCCGCAATCGAGGAGGATGGTGCGGCCGTTGGCCCGCACGATGTGGCAGGAGCCGGTGACCTCGCGGGCGGCGCCGCTGAATTCGATCTCCACGCAGTGATCCTCGCAGGTGGGCGGCCGACCCGCTGCCCGCGCGCTGCGCGTCGCGAGTCCGACCGGTCCGTGTCACGCCCGGAGCGCGTCCGAGACGGCGGCGCGCGCCCCGTGTCGGAGATGGACGGGGATACACGCCGCGGCATGGGCCGGCCCTGGCGCGCACAATATGCGCCGTCGCTGCACCTCCGGCGAGGCGTCCCCGACCGGTGGCCCGTCACCCGTGCGCCACCGCGCCGGTCGATGACGGCGCCGCACGGATCGATCGCAGCCCGGCGGAGGGCGCGACGGCCGCGACGAGGATGAACGCGACGGCGGCGGATGGCGTTAGGCGCATGCTCCACTCCGCCGTGAGAGCCGAACGGCGGAAGTGCGCGGGGCACCGAGCCGCGGCCCAACGTACGCCCGCGTGCGGTCACCTGCCAGGCGCTGCCGGGGCCTCCAGTCGATCACGCTCGCGCACCGGGACCATCGCGCCCCACGCCTCCGGCATCGCGCGCACACGGAAGCTCAACCCTCCTCGCGCGGCACCGGCCCCACGTACTGCGCCCGCGCCCGCAGCACCCGCCCGGCCCCGTACTGCTCGATCGCGTGCGCCACGAGCCCCGCGGCGCGACCCAGCGCGAAGAGCGTGAGCGGCGCATGCGCCGGCGCCCCCGTCGCCCGACCGATCGCCGCCAGCGCGTAGTCCACCGTCGGCCGGTCGCCGCTCTCCTCGCGCACCGCCTGCGCCAGCGCCCGCGCCAGCTCCACCGTGCGAGCGGCCGCATCGTCGGGTGAGCGTCGGACGACGAGCCGCTCCCGCGCTCGCTCGAGGAGGAAGCGTGCGCGCGGATCGCCTGCAGGGTAGAGCCGGTGCCCGAAGCCGGCGACCCGCTCGCCGCGCCGCCGTCGGCGCCGCACCATCGCCCGCAGCGCCGCGATCGCGCCGTCGTCGTCGCCGGCGGGATCGTCGGACGCTTCCGCCACGACCTCGGCGGCCGCGTCGAGCAGCGCCGAGATGTGCGCGGTATGCCCGCCGTGCCCCGTGCCCTGGAGCGCGGCCAGGCCGGCGGCGACGGCGGCGTAGGGCGACCCCGAGGTGGACGCGACCACGCGCGCGGCCAGCGCGGCGGCGTTGAGCTCGTGGTCCGCGACGAGGACGAGCGCGGCATCGTAGAGCGCGACCGCCCCGTCGCAGCGCGGCGCCCACGCCCTCGCCAGACGCTCGGCGATGCTCGGCGCCGGGGCGCGGGCCTGGCGGGCGGCCGCCTCGCGCTCGTCCCCGGCGCCGCTCCGCTCGGTCGGGCCGGTGGCGAGCACCGTGAGCAGCTCGAGGATGTGGCGTCCGGCGCGCGCCGCGCCCGCCGGCGTGCGGTCGGCCGAGGCCGGGTCGAGCGCCGCCGCGATCGGCAGCGCGACCTGCGCCGCGGTGATGGGGGTGAGCGCGCGGTCGGCGGCGGTGGAGCGCCACGCCGCCGCGACAGCCGTGGCGACCGCGTCCGGCGCGGGCGCCCCCGCGCTTCCGTCGCCGGCCGGCCAGCCTGCATGCCCCGCCACGGGTGGCGTCCCAAGCCAGAGCAGCTCGGCGACGCGCTCGAAGCCGGTCGACGCCGCCAGCGCGAGCGCATCGTGGCCGCGGTAGTACGGGCGCTCGGGCGTGATGAGCGTGATGGCCGACTCCAGCACCGGCTCGCCCCAGGCCAGCGAGCCGCGCGCCGCGGCGCGCGAGCCGAGCGCGGGGTCACGCCGCGCCGCCCGGTGCGCCTTCAGGCGGCGCACCGCCGCGGCCGGATAGCGACGCTGCCGGGGATGGTCCGGATCGGGCAGCGAGGGGAGCAGCCCGCGGCTCACGTATGCGTAGAGCGTCCGCTGCCGCACGCCCAGCTCGCGCGCCGCCTCTGCGGCCGAGAGCGTGCCGGCGGGCGCCGCGCGCGGTGCCCGGGCGTCGGCCGGGCGGGACGAGGGGCGGGACGAGCGAGCGGTCACGGGAGGGGCGCGGGAGGGGCGACAGGTTGATTGTGCCGTCAACCTAATCCCGTGCACCCTTCCGGTGGCGGCGCACCCGACGTCTGGTCGCCGCATCGAGCTTCCGATCCGCTTCCAGCGAGCCTGAGCATGCCGAGCCCCGACCCGCCGTCCGACGCGACGCCCACGCTCACCTTCCGCGAGCTGCTCGACTACACCGCCGGCGAGACCGAGCGCTGGCACCGGTGGCTCTCGGCGCGCCCCGCGACGGTGCTCGACCTGCCGGTGGGCGAGGGGCGCACGGCCACCGTGCGCGGCCTGCTCCAGCACATCTTCGCCGTCGAGCGCCGCTACGCCGACCGCCTGCTCGGCGAGCCGGTGACGCCCTACGAGGCCATCGGCACGACCGACATCGAGACGCTCTTCGCCGCCGGGCGCGCGGCGCGCGAGCGGCTGGAACGCTACCTGGCCGGCGCCACCGCCGCCGACCTGGCGCGCCGGCTGGAGTTCCAGACGATCAGCGCCGGCACGCAGTCGGCGAGCGCGCGGAAGATCGTCGCCCACGCGCTGGTCCACGGCATCCGCCACTGGGCGCAGCTGGCGACCGTCCTCCGTCAGCACGGGGAGGCCACGGACTGGATGCACGACCTGCTCATGAGCGACGCGCTGGCGTGAG
>DASTRO010000266.1:0-2182 GCA_035761165.1 Gemmatimonadaceae bacterium
CGTTCTCGACGCGGAAGGTGGCCGGGTGCTCGCTGGCGCGCCAACCGGTGAGGGTGCGGCCGTCGAAGAGCGGGATCCAGCCGTCGTCGGCGCGGCCGGCGCTCGACGCGGTGGCGCAGGCGGCGAGGGCCAGGGTCGTCGCGGCGAGATACGTGATGGTCTTCATGCGCCTCGGGTCGTATGGATGAGAGCCACGGCCGTCACCCGACGATCAGCCTGCCGATCACGCCGAATGCGCTCAGGAGGCCGATGACGGTGGAGGTCGCCGTCGCGACGAGCGCGCTGCCGACCCACCACCGTCGTCGCGGCGACGCGCGCAGCGCCCCGCGCCAGGCGAGGACGGCCCACAGGAGGCCCTCGACGAGGAACCACGGCTCGTTGAAGAAGAGCGCCTGCAGGTCGGCTTCCCGTCGGTCGATGGTGCGCCAGAACGGATAGGGGATCGTCAGCGCGCCGGCCAGGCTGGAGACTCGCTGGCCGATGCCGATGAGCGCATGGGAGACGCACGCCACGGCGATCGTCCAGCTGAGCGCGAGCAGGAGGGGGCGGGCGCGAGGGCTGCCCCACGCGTTCACGACGACGAGCGGCAGGAGCGCCGCGCCGAAGAGCAGCACGCCGGCGACGGCGTTGATGCGCCGCCACTCCGCCAGCGACACCGCCGGCGTGCCCAGCATCCCGACGGTGCCGCCCAGGGCATAGTACCAGCGATAGAGCCCGTAGCCGAGCGCCCAGACGGCGGCGAGCCGGCTCGCCAGCACGAGGGGTCGCGCGGCTGGCCGGGGCACGGGCGACACGCTCACCCGTCCCTCATGGATGCGCGCCTGCCCCCGCCGCCTCGGCCTCGGCCAGCGCGGCGAGCCTCGCCAGCGCCATCCGCCAGCCGGTCTCGTTGTCCTCGAGGCTCAGCCCCGGCGGGAGCTGCTCGTGCGCGCCGACGACGTCGGTGCCGCCGCCGGGCGCGTCGGCGAGGGCGATGCGGGAGATCATCTCGCCCTGCAGCGCGGGGTCGTCGGTCTCGAACTCGTCCGCCTCCACCACCAGCTCGTCCGGCACGAGGCGCAGGAAGCGGCCGTGGTACGTATCCGTGCGCGCGGCCGTCTTGCCGGTGGCGGTCGGGGCGAGGTAGGTGAGGGAGACGCGGATCGCCCCGCCCTCGCGCGGGTCGAGGGTGTGGACGTCGGCGGTCATGCCGTCGGGCACCTTCCACCGCGCGATCGCGGCGGGGTCGAGGAGGAGGCGGTAGACCGCGGCGCGCGGGGCGTTGACGTGGCGGTGGACGCGGGTGGAGCGCATGTCGGGCGGCTCGGTGGCTGGGGGATGTGTGGGGGACGCAGCCTGGACCAGCACGCTCCGTCAGTGCAGGAGCGTCCGCACGTCGCGCCAGCCATAGGCGCCGGTGAACAGCCCGCGCTCGTCGCGCAGCCGCTCGCCGCCCATGCGGTCGTAGAAGCCGATCGTCGGATTGCTCCGTTCGGCGAAGAGGATCATGGAGTTGACGCCGCGATCCAGGAAGCGGCGCGCCGCCTCCCGCATCATGCGCCGGCCCAGGCCGAGCCGGTGGTACTCCCATCGGAGATAGAGCTTGCTCAGCTGACCGCGGAACTCACCGTCGTGGGGCGTGCCGGCCGCGAACCCGATCAGGCGGCCGCTGCGGTCTTCCAGGAGCACGACGAAGTCGCGCCGCGGAACCCGCGCGAAGATGGCCTCCCACTGACGCGTCCGGAGCTCGACGGTCGGCCCGCGCGACGTGTGATAGGTGGCGTTCCACAGCTCGACGTGCAGCGCCGCGAGCGCCGGGACGTCCGCCGCCTCGGCGTCGCGAACGACGATCGTGTCGAGGGACTCTCCCCGGTCGCGGAGGCGCCTGGCATTCGCGTCCCGCGTCGGGCGGGATCGCGCATCGACCCAGCGTCTCAGGTCGGCGAGACCGGCCCGGAGGCGGTCGCCGAGCGTCAGGCGGGGCGGCGTGTACTCCTCGACGCGGACCAGATCCACGGTCCCGCCGTCCTCTCCGAATCGATAGGTCAGCCGGAGCGTTCTTCCGTCGAGCCGTCCGGTGATCCGGAAGGGAACGACCTGCCCGTCGGCCTGCGTCGACAGGCCCTCGAGGTGGACCGCCCGCGTGTCCCCGTCGAAGCGGCCGTGCTGGATCGGCGCGTCCTGCCGGCCGGGATTGACGACG
>DASTRO010000267.1:0-17386 GCA_035761165.1 Gemmatimonadaceae bacterium
CCCCCCCCCCCCCCCCCCGCCGGGATCGTGGGTCAGGGGCGGATGATCGGCGACAGGTTTGCGTTCAGGTTCCCGCCGGCGCCGCCGATCAGGTTCAGCGCCCCGGACGAGATCACGTTCAGCCCGCCCGCCGAGATCACCGACGAGCCGCGGAAGAGCGTCGACGGGTCGCCCACCGCGCGCAGGTTCAGGGCGCCGGAGGCGATGACGTTCGCGCCGCCGGACGCGATGACGTTCGCCCCGCCGGAGGCGATCACGTTCGCCCCCCCGGAGGCGATGACGTTCCCAGCGCCGGCCGCGATGACGTTGCCCCCGCCGGCGGCGATCACGTTGCCACTGCCGGCCGAGATGACGCGGGCGTTGTTGCTGAACACCGCGGCGCCACCGCCGCGCTGGACGCTCCGGGCGAGCTCGGTCTGGTCGGCGGGGGAGAGGTTCGCGCCGCTCAGCACCTGGAGCCAGGTGAACAGCCCGCCGGGGTAGAAGCGCTGGTTGGTGGCGGGGTTGTCGTAGCTCTTGCAGCGGTACGCGATCACCCGCGTGCCGGCCCGGGTCTGCTCCCGCTCGACGTCCATGCAGATGCCGGGATTCAGGGCGTTCTGCGCCAGCTTGTTGCCGTGGAAGTACCACTGCTGGCTCGTCCGGTCCGGCGTGCCGGCCTTGCACGGCATGAGGTGGATCGGCCCGCCCTCGGTGCCCCAGTCCAGGCAGCGGTCGCCGGCCGTGCGGACGTAGCCGTTCTGCAGCTGGTACATGGCCCCGCCCTTCGAGCAGGGCTGCAGCCGCACGACCGCGCCGTCCCGGTCGGCGTCCGGCACGAGGCACAGGTTGCTGTTGGCGACGATCGCCAGCGTGTGCGAGCGGGGCGCGGCCGCCGGGGGCCGCGGGCTCGGCCGCCCGGGCCGACCGCCACGTGGACGACGGCCGGGGGGCGTGACGGGCGCCGTGGCGCCACCGCCGAACTCCCCCTGGGTGGCGCGACGGGCGACCTGCCCCGGGTGGCGCACCACCAGCGCCCGCCTGGCCGCCGGTGTGCCCGCGCCGGGGTTCTCCACGCGCAGCGTGTGCGTACCCGGCGGCAGGTTGGCCGGCACCAGCACCGACAGCTGCGTGCGGCTCGCCGTACGGTTCGGCGCCCGGGCGAGCACCCGCGGCGCGCCACCCGGTGGCGCCAGCGTCACCCGGGCGTCGTCGGCGAAGTTGGTGCCGTACACGGTGAGCGTCCCGCCATTCGTGGAGACGATGCTCGGGCCCGTGCGTGCGATGGTCGGCGCGCCGAGTCGGGTGGGGGCGCCCACCACCACCGGCCGCTCGATCGTCGCATAGGTGTGCCGCTGGGCGTCCTCGGCCTCGATGCGCAGCGTGTAGCTCCCCGGCGGCACGTCGGCCAGGCGGATCCGGAGCTCGGTCCGCGTGCGCGTCAGGTCCTCGTCGCGCAGGTAGCTGGAGAGGCGCGAGCCCGGGTCCCTGGCGAGCAGCCGCGCGTAGAGCGCGGGCGCGTCGAAGTGGTCGCCCCGCACGATCAGGGTGCCGCCGACCGGTGCCGGGTCGGGGCCGACCGCGGTGACCGTCGGGTTGGGCGGGCGGGTGGCCGCCGCCACCCCGGGCCGGGTGACGTAGAAGACCTTGCGCGCGCTCGGGTAGTCCGCGACGGAGCCGGGGCCGTTGATGACGTACACCGTGACCCGGGCGATGCCGTCGTCGCGGAAGTCCCGCGCGACCCGCTCGGTGATCAGCTTGTTGGCCACCCGGACGGTGATGCTCGTCGGGGTCACCCGCGCGTCGGTGAGGTTCCGTCCGCCGAAGGACACGCGGCTGACCCCGGGGACGAAGCCGACCCCGTGGATGGTCAGGGTGAAGTCGCCGCTGCCGGTGACGGCGGTGCCGGGGGTGAGCTCGGCGATCTGCACCTCCTGCGCGGGCAGGGGTGACGCGAGCAGGACGGCCGCCGTCAGGATGGTGGCCAGGGTGAGCGTGCGAGGGGGGACTGCCATGCCGCTTCTCCGTGGGTCTCCGTGTCGAAGAGCGCCGCGCCACCGGGGTGGCGCGGCGGACCCGGCCATTGGCAGCCGGGCAAACAGACGTCATCTTCGGAGCGTGGCGCAATCTCAGCGTGACGCAGCCGTGATCCGGCCTTCCCAGACGAGCTTTCCCCCATCGTGATCGACGTCCGTGCCCTCGGCGGCGCGAAGCTGACCCGCGCCGACGGGGTGGAGGTCCGCAGCCTGCTGGCGCAGCCCAAGCGCTTCGCCCTGCTGGCGTACCTGGTCCTGGCGTCGCCGCGGGGGTTCCATCGCCGGGACTCGCTCCTCCTCCGCTTCTGGCCGGAGTCGGACGAGGAGCGGGCCCGCGCCTCGCTGCGCACCGGGCTCTCCTTCCTGCGCCGCGCGCTGGGCGCCGGGGTGGTCGAGACGCGGGGGGTGGACGAGGTGCGGATCGCCCCCGGTGCCGTCGCCTGCGACGTGCTGGCGTTCGAGGCGGCGGTCGCCGCGGGGCGTCTGGAGGCGGCGCTCGACCTCTACCGCGGCCCGCTCCTGCCGGGGCTCTCGGTGGCCGACGCCCCCGGCTGGGACGAGTGGCTCGACGCCGAGCGGGCGCGCCTGACGCGGCTGGCCTCGCGGGCGGCCTGGACGCTGGCCGAGCGCGCCGAGGCCGCCGGCGACCCCGCCGGTGCCACGGGCTGGGCGCACCGGGCGCTGGCGCTCACGCCCGACGAGGAGGAGGCGGTGCGCCGCTTCATGGCCCTCCTCGGCCGCGTCGGTGACCGGGCCACCGCCCTGCGCGCGTACGAGGGCTTCGCCGCCCGCCTGGCCCGGGAGTACGACGCCGCGCCGTCGGCGCAGACACGCGCGGTGGCCGACGCGATGCGCGTGCCGGCCGCCGATGCGGAGGCCGGGCCCGCCACCTCGCGCCCCGTCACTCCGCCGCCCACCCCCGGCCCGGTCCCGCTGGCCGGCGAACCCGCCCTCGCACCGGAGCGCGCACCGGAGCTCGCGCCCGATACGGGCGCTCCCGAGCGCGACTCGGTGCTGCCCCCGGCGCCCCCGTCCGCTGCACGCGCCGCGGCGCGTCGCACCCGCACCCGGCGCTGGGGCGCCGGCGCGCTCGCGGCCCTGGCGGTCGTCACCCTTCTCGGTGCGCTGCGGGTGGGGCATGCCATCGGCCCGGAGCCCGCGGCGGCGTCCGCGGCGGCGTCGGCGGCGGCCGACGCCGGTCGGATCGCCGTCCTCCCCTTCGCGGTGCGGGGGCAGCCGCGGTACGCCTACCTCGGCGAGGGGATGGTGGACCTGCTGAGCGCCACGCTGGACGGGGCAGGGGAGCTGCGCGCGGTGGACCCGCGCGCGGTGCTCGGCGCGACGCGCGACGGCGACCATGACGGTGCGGCGGTGGAGCCGGCCGAGGCGTCGCGGATCGCCGACCGGCTCGCGGCACGCTATTACGTGCTTGGCGCCGTGGTGGCGGGCGCCGAGCGGCTGCAGGTGAGCGCCTCGCTGTACGATCGCCTGCGTGGCCGCGAGCCGGTGATCGTCGCCCGGGCGGAGGGGGAGGCGGGCGATCCGTTCCAGCTCGTGGACGCCCTGACCGCCCGGCTGCTGGCGGGACGCCTCGGCGGGCCGGGACGGCGGCTCGACCGGATCGCCACCCAGACCACACGCTCGCTCCCTGCGCTCAAGCTCTACCTCCAGGGGAAGCAGGCGCTGCGCGCCGGACGCTTCGACGCGGCGGTGGACCTCTTCGCCCAGGCGCTGCGGGAGGACAGCACCTTCGCGCTCGCCGCGTACGGCCTCTCCGTGGCGGGGGACGTGGCCGGGCGCGCGCCGCTCTTCCCCGATCCGATGCCCCTCGCGCTGCGCCACGCCGACCGCCTGTCGTCGCACGACGCCCTGCTGCTCGAGGCGCGTGCGGTCGCCATGGCGGGGCAGTCGGCGGAGGCCATCCGGCTGTACCGCCGGGTGCTCGCCACCCACCCGGACGACGTCGAGGCCTGGTACCAGCTGGGCGACGTGCTCTTCCACGGCACCGCGTCCGACGTGGATGCGCTGGCCCGGGCGCGGGCGTCGTTCGAGCGCGTGCTCTTCTACGAGCCGGAGCACGAGGAGGCGCTGCAGCATCTGGCGCGCATCGCCGCGGCAGCGGGCGACCGCGCCGCGGTGGACTCGCTCACCGCGCGGGTGCTGGCGCGGAGCACCGGGGACATCGCCCTGGAGATGGCGGCGCTCCGGGCGCTGGCGCTGGACGACGCCGCCGCGCGCGCACGCCTGCTCGACCGCCTGGCCCGCACGCCGGACAACCGCGTCTGGCTCACCGTCTGGCGGGCCGCCCTCGCCACCGAGAACTTCGCCGACGCGCGCGCCCTGCTGGCGCCACTGACCGAGGCCGTGCGTCCCGCGGAGGTGCGCGCGGACGGGCACGTGGGGCTCGGCTATCTGGAGCTCGCCGCCGGCCGGCCGGCGGCGGCGGCGCGCGAGCTGGACCGGGCCGACGCGCTCCGGCCCGGGATCTCGCTGGTGCATCGCGTGCTGCTGGCGCCCTTCCCCTTCCTCACCGGCCGGTGCGACTCGCCGGAGCGGTTGCGGCAGCTCCTCCGGCAGGCGCCCGGCGTCCCGCCGCGCCCGGCCATCCTCGCCGCCGCCGCGTGGGCCCGGTGGTCGGACAGCACGCCGTCGTGGCGGAGCCATCTCGAGGCACTGCTCGCGGCCTGTGGCGGGGACGGCGCGGAGGCGCTGGCGATCGGGTCCACGCTCCCCTCCGCCACGGCGATCCGCGCGGCGGTGGCGTGGGCGGGCGGACCGGTGACGCCGGCCGAGGTGCTGGACGCCGGCGCCGCCGCCGGCGGGAGCGCCCGCCAGCGCTTCGTCCGCGCGGAGCTGCTGCGGCGCGTGGGGCGGGCGGACGACGCGCTGCGACTCTATCGCGCGCTGCGCCCCGGCGCCGAGTACGGCGCCGCGCCACTGCTCGCGCCGGCACATCTGCGCCGCGCCGAGCTGTTCGAGGCGCGCGGAGAGTCGGTGCTGGCCGCGGCCGAGTACCGCCGGGTCGCGCGGCTCTGGCGCGAGGCGGAGCCGCCGCTGCGCGCGGTGGCGGCGCGCGCGGCGCGGCGGGCGGGGGAGCTGGAGGGGCGATAGCTGGACGGCAGCTTGCACGGGCTGCCGTGTTCGCAGGTCGGCGCCGGCGGCGGGATGCTGGGTGGCCCCGACCTACCGCGCGTACGTTCCGCGGTGAGAGCGCGCGTGGCCTGCGCCGCTCGTGCGCCGGAGGGCCCATGGGTACCACGACCGAGCTCCTGACCGTCGACGAGTTCCTCTCCCGCCTCAGCCACGACGAGCCCGTCGAGCTCGTCGACGGGGTGGTGCGGCCGATGACGCCGACCGGTGGCGCGCACGGGCTGGTCTGCGGCAGGCTCGTCGTGTTGCTGGGCCGAGCGCTCGACGTGGCGGGCCAACCGTCGGCCGGCGTCGTGTTCACGGAGATGGCTGCCGTCCGCCTCTTCCGCGACCGGGAGAGCGTGCGGTGTCCCGATGTGTCGGTCGTCCTGGCCGCGCGGCTCCTCGCCGGCGGTCTGCCGACGACGGGCGCGCTCACGGTCGTCCCGGACCTCGTGGCGGAGGTGCTCTCGCCGGCCGAGGCGGCATGGGAAGTAGAGGAGAAGCGCGCCGAGTATCTGGCGGCCGGCGTCCGGCTCGTCTGGATCGTGGACCCGCGCACGCGAGCGGTCACGGTGTACCGGCCGGACGCGGCGCCGATCCGCCTGACGAGGGACGACCTCCTGTCCGGCGAGCCCGTGCTGCCTGCGTTCCGCCATCCGGTGGGGCGCCTGTTCGACGGGCTGGCCGCGCAGTAGCGGCCACCGGCCGACGTCGGTCGCCGTCACCTCACGCGCTGCCCTCCCGCCACCGCCGTCGCAGCGCCGCGATCGCCCCCTCGCCCGGCAGCCGCACCTTCACCTTCGTCGCGCCGAACACCGCCAGCCCCCGGATCCGCACCGTCGGCGCGTCCGGCGGCAGCGCCTCCCACGCCGGCGCGCTGTGGTCGAAGCTGCCGAAGACGGCGTTCCCCTCGCTCTCCACGCGCACGCCGGGTGGCACGATCACCGTCAGCTCGCCGAAGACGATGCGGGCCTCGATCTCGGTGACGCCCGGCTGCAGCCGCGCCTCGCGCAGGTCGAGCATCGTGCTGCCGAAGACCGTCACCGCGCGCAGCGCCCGCGGCGGCGTCCACGCGCCGCGCCGCTTGACCTCGGCGAAGACGGTGAGCAGCCGGCGCTCGCGCTCCGCCTCGCCCGGCGCGGCGAGCGTGTGAAAGGGGCGCTCGCCGCTGCGGGCGTGGTCGTCGCGCGGCAGGTCGGCCAGCAGGGCGTCCAGCTCCGCCGGCGTGCGCGCCCGGTAGGCGAGTTCCAGCCGTCGCTCCACCTCGTCGAGCGAGAGCCGGTCGGAGGCGTACTGGTAGGAGAGCAGCTGCACCGCGCGCTCGCGGGCGGCGTCGAGCGAGACGGCGGGCGGCTGGGCCACGGCTACGGCTCCACCGCGCCGTGGTCCGCCGGCTCGGGCCCGCGCCGCAGGAAGAGCTGGTCGTAGAGCAACCCGGCCAGCGCGCCGCCCACCAGCGGCGCCGTCCAGAAGACGATCTGCCCCTCGAAGATCCCCGTCGCCACCGCGGGCCCCAGCGAGCGCGCGGGATTGAGCGACGCGCCGGTGAAGGGCGCCAGGACGAGGATGGCGGCGGCCAGCGTCGCCCCCACCGCGAGCGCGCCCCCCACGCCCACTCCCACGCCGTGCGACGGCCGCTGGTCGGTGATCGCGCCGAACACCACCCACACCAGGAAGAACGTCGCGATCGCCTCGAGCGTGAACGCCTGGCCGCCGCTGATGTTGAGCGAGATGACCTGGCCGCCGCCGCGCGCGCCGGTGAAGAGCGCGATCGGCACCACCGCCTTCGTCACGTAGGAGGCGAGCACGGCGCCGAGGAGCTGCGCGACGATGTACACGCCGGCCAGCATCCCCTCGAGCCGTCGCGCGACCAGGAAGCCGATGGTCACCGCCGGGTTGAAGTGCCCCGAGACGCGCATCAGCGCGCCGATCATCGCGCCGTAGATGAGGCCGTGCGCCAGGGCCAGGATGAGCAGGGCGACGCTGGCCGGCGCGTTCACGCCCTGCGCCGTCATGTACGAGAGCCCGCCGATGAAGACGAGCGCGAACGTGCCGATGAACTCCGCGACGAAGTGCCGGAGCATGTGGCGCATGCGGGGAGGCTCCTGGTGTGAGGGGACGCGGTAGAAGTAATCCCGCGGGGGACCGGGAACCAGGGACCAGGGACCAGGGAGGGACCAGGGCCTGCCACCAGGCGGAGAGGCGTTCCGAGGTCATGCCCCCGGTGCCTGGTGCCTGGTGCCTGGTCCCTCCCCTCTATCCATCCCGCTGCAGCACCAGGCTCGCGTTGATCCCGCCGAAGCCGAACGAGTTGCTCAGCACCGCGTCCACCCGCGCCGTGCGGCCGGTGCGTGGGACGTGGTCGAGGTCGCACGCGTCGTCCGGCGCGTCGAGATTCACCGTCGGCGGCAGCCACGCGCGCTGCAGGCCGAGGGCGCAGATGGCCGCCTCGAAGGCGCCCGAGGCGCCGAGGGCGTGGCCGTAGTAGCCCTTCGTGCCGCTCACCGGGATGCGGTAGGCGTGCTCGCCGAACACCTGCTTCACGGCCAGCGTCTCCGTCGGGTCGTTGAGCGGCGTGGAGCTGCCGTGCGCGTTGACGTAGTCGATCTCGTGCGGCGCGAGCCCGGCGTCGGCCAGGGCGAGGCGCATGCAGCGCGCGGCCTGCGCGCCGTCGGGGCGCGGCGCGGTCATGTGGTGGCCGTCGTTGGTCGTGCCGTAGCCGGTGACTTCGGCGTAGATCGGCGCGCCGCGCGCCACGGCGCGCCCCCGCTCCTCGAGGATGAGCGTCGCCGCGCCCTCGCCCATCACGAAGCCGTCGCGGTCGCGGTCGAACGGGCGCGAGGCGCGCGCCGGCTCGTCGTTGCGCGTGGACATGGCGCGGATGAGCGCGAAGGCGCCGAAGCAGAGCGGCGCCAGCGGCGCCTCGGCCCCGCCGCACACCATCACGTCGGCGTAGCCGTCGCGCACCTGCCGGAACGCCTCGCCGACGGCGATCGCGCCCGAGGCGCAGCTCATGGCGTTGGTGGAGTTGGGGCCGTAGAGCCCGAACTCGATGGCGATGTTGCAGCTCGACGCGCCGCCGAACACGGTGAGCGCGAGCATCGCGTCCACGCCGCGCAGCCCCTCCTTGAGGTAGCGCGCGAACTGGTCCTCGCCGTAGGCCACGCCGCCCAGCGCCGAGCCCATCATCGTGCCGATCCGCTCCCGGTCCTCCGCCGCGAGGTCGAGCCCCGCATCGTCGAGCGCCATGCGGGCGGCGCTCACCGAGTACTGCCCGAACAGGTCGAGTCGCCGCGCGCGCTTGCTCTCGAGGAAGTCCTCCGGGGCGAAGTCGCGCACCTCGGCGGCGTTGTGGCTGCGGAACGGGCTCGGGTCGAAGCGCCGCAGCGTGTCGACCGCCGAGCGCTCCCGCCGCAGGCCGTCCCAGAGCCCCTCGCGGCCGATGCCGATGGGGGTGACCGCTCCGATGCCGGTGATGACGACGCGACGACGCATGGGAATGAGCGATGAGGGGAGAGCAATCAGCGATCAGCGGTCAGCGGTCAGCGCTCAGCGCAACGGCCGCTCGGGGGGCCGGTCCTGGCCGGCCCGAGGGTGTTCCGCTGGGCGCTGAGGGCTGATCGCTGATCGCTCGGCTACCGCCGCCAGCCCGGCCAGCGTGCGGCTGGCGATACCGTGCACGAAGATCGGGCCGATGACGGCGGTGGCGGCGAAGATGCCGATGAGCGGCCAGCGCGGCCCGTCCCAGACGTGCAGGATCTCGACGTGCGTCCCGCCAGGGACGGGACGGAAGCTCCACTCCACGTCCATCCCCGTCGTGATCCCGCCCACGTGGCGGAAGCGCACGGCCGGCGCGAGCGGGTCCACCGTCATCTCGGAGAGCCACCAGGTGGGCCACTGCAGCGGGCCGAATGGCCGGTTGGCGGACATCTCCACCAGTCCCCCACCGTCGGTCGTGCGCGTGCGCATGCGCACATGGCGGTAGTGGCGCAGGTGCATCGGCCACTCCTCCACCCGTCGCGCCAGGTCGAAGACGTCGCGCAGCGGGGCGCGGACGATGCGCTCGTCCAGCGTCGTCATCGCCCGGCCGAGCGGCATGGGACCCAGGTCGAACGGCGCCCGGGCAGCGCCCGCCGGCGACGTCATGCCGGGGCGCGCCGCTGCGGCGTCCAGGCGGCGGTCAGCCGCCAGCCGGCCCCGCGGCGCACCGTCGCCGCGCCCCCGGTGGCGTCTCGCACGAGGCTCCGCAGCTCGCCCGCCGTGAAGCCGCGCAGCACGCTCAGCACGCCGTCGTGTCGCGTGATGGGATCGAAGCGCAGCGGCCACGCGGCGAGCCAGAAGAGCCCGGCGGCCAGCCAGCTGCGTCGCAGATCGCCGATCACCACCCGTCGTACCGCCACTCGGTCCAGCTCCGCGATCAGGATGCGCGCCTCCGGCTCGGCGAAATGATGCAACAGCTGCGAGCAGGTCACGACGTCGACGCTGGCGTCGGCGAAGGGGAGGTGCAGGGCGTCGCCCACCACCACCGCGTCCACCCGCCGGCGGGCCTCACGCACCAGCTCCTCGGCCCGGTCCAGCCCGATCGTCGTCAGCGCGAGGCCCCGTCGGCGCGCCCGCCGCGCCGCGCCGGCGGGGATGTCGGCCAGGCCGGTGCCCACGTCCAGCAGACTGCCCTGCGGACCACACTCCCGCAAGGCGCGCTCCACCTCGCGCAGCACGGCGCGCCGCCCGCCGAACAGGGTGTTGGAGCGCGCCACGTCGCGCAGCGACCGCACGCGGTCGGCCGGCGCCACCCCCGGCTCGTCCAGCCGCTCGACGCCGCGCCGGCGGGCGGGGGTCAGCGGCAAGGCGCGAGCCGGGGGTGGTGGGCGCCGCGGCCCACGCGGGCCGACCCTCGTCCGCCGGCATCCGCCACGGACGGCTCCCGGCTCACCGCTCCAGCTGGGCGTACCCGCCCCGGTAGTAGAGCAGCGGCCGCTCCGGGAAGACCTCGGCCGACTCCACCTGCCCGACGCAGATCGTGTGGTCGCCGCCGGGGTAGAGATGCGCGATGCGGCACTCCACGTGCGCCAGCACGTCGTCGAGCAGGGCGACGCCGGTGCGGCCGCGCTGGAAGCCCACCCCCTCGAAGCGGTTCGGGTCCGGCCCGGAGAAGCGGCGCGACAGCGCCTCCTGCCCGGCGGCCAGGATGTTCACGGCGAACGGCCGCCCCTCGTGCAGCAGCGGGTGCATCGACGCGTCGCGCGCGATGCAGACGAGGACGAGCGTCGGCTCGAGGCTCAGCGAGCAGAAGGCGCTGACCGTCATCCCCGCATCGCGCCCGTCGTCGCCGATGGCGGTGACCACGGTGACGCCGGCGGCGAAGCGGCCGAGGACGGCGCGGAAGGTGTCGGGGTCGATGGGCATGGGGCAGGGGAGATGCGCGGGAGCGAGCAGGAAGCAGGAAGCAGGGAGCAGGAAGCAGGAACACCCTCGGGACGCCATGCGGCGCACCCCCTGGTCCCTGGTCGCTGGTTCCTGGCGCCTGGCGCCTTGTCCCTCACTCCCGCACCGGCTGCACGAACAGCGCGAAAAGATATCCCGGGCGGAGCACCTCGCGCGCCGGCACGAAGTCGCCGGTGACGCCCACCAGGACGTCGGCCATGTCCGTGCGCCGCGAGAGGACGCGCGCCGCCCGGTCGATGAGGGGCGGATGCGCGACCACGGCGGCGATCATCCGCTCCACCACCCACTTGCCGCGGAAGGCGCGCCAGCGCGCGCGGGCGTAGGCGCGCAGCGCCGCCGCGCCATGCGCCGATCGGGCGCCGGCGCGCAGGGCGTCGAGCGCGAACGGGGCCAGCAGCTCGCTGCCGCGCAGGGCGCTGTAGATCCCCTCGCCGGTGAACGGGTCGAAGTAGTCCGCCGCGTCGCCGACGAGCGCCACGCCCGGCGCCCACGGCCGCCGCGCGCGCACGGCGAACGGGCCGGTGGTCAGCACCGGACCCACGCGCTCGGCCGTGCGATAGCGGGGGGCGAGCTGTGGTCGCGCCGCCACCCAGCGCTCCAGGAAGCCGGCCGGATCGCCGGCCAGCTCGCGAGCGCGCGTCGCCGGCACCACCAGCGCCAGGTTCGACTCGCCGTGGCCGACGTCGGCGAGGCCGCAGAAGCCGTCGCGCTCCACGTGCATCTCGCCGCTCTCGCCGATCCCCTGCGCGCCGCGGAAGTGGGCGACGATGGCGAGGCGGCGGGGCCAGCGCGCGTGGCGCAGCAGGCCGAGGCGTCGTGCCACCACCCCGCGCAGGCCGTCCGCGCCGATCACCAGATCGGCGCGCAGCACCCGCGCGTGCCCGTCGTCGCCCCGCGTCACCACGCCGGTGACGCCGCCGCGCCCATCGCGCACGAGGTCGGTGACGCGCACCCCCTCGCACACCTCGGCGCCGGCGGCGCGGGCCCGGTCGAGCAGGATCGGATCGAGGCGCGTGCGGCGGATGGCCAGGCCGCGGTCGCGGAAGCCGGCGAAGCCGTGGGCGGCGGTGTACCGGCCGTCGATGCAGGCGCCGCACGGGGCGCGCACGAGCATGCCGCGGAGCTGCGCCGCGCCGGCCGCCTCCACCAGCGAGAGCGCGCCCATGGCGTGGAGCAGGCGCGCGGCCTCGGGGTTCAGGTACTCGGCGCAGGCCTTGTCGCGCGGGAAGCGCGCCCGGTCGAGCACGACGACGTCCACGCCGGCGCGCGCCAGCTGCCATGCCGTGGATGCGCCCGCCGGCCCGCCGCCCACGACCACGACGCGGCCGAGGCTCACCGCCGCGCTCCGCGGGCGGGCCCCCTCACGGGGCGACGAGGCGGAAGAGCTGCCCGCCCAACACGAGCAGCGTGCCGTCCAGCTGCACGCGCACCTGGAAGGGGAGGCGTAGCTCGCCGCCGGTGGGCGGGTCGAAGCGCACCACGAGCTCGTCCCCCTCCGTCGTCCAGCGTCCGGTGGCCAGCGTCTGGTCGGCGAGGCCGAGCGACAGGCTGCTGGTCACGATGCGGCGCGTCGCCCGACCGTCGGCGGCGAAGGTCCAGGTGGTCTCGGAGGTAGTGACGTCGCCGGTTTCGTCGACGGCGACCAGCGTCCGGTTCCACGTGCCGACGACGGAGGTGTCGCCCGCCTGCGCCCCGGTCGCGCCGCCGCCGGCGAGGCGCACGGGCGAGGCGTCCTCCAGCCCGGACGGCGCGCCCCCGCAGGCGGCGAGGGTGCCCGCGGCGGCGAGCGTGAGGGCGAGTCGCAGCGCGCTCAGGCCGCGATGGCCACGGCGGCCAGCGCGCCGATGGTGGTGGCCAGCAGGTTCACCACGTCGTTGTCGATCCATGACACGCCTCCCGACGGATGCGAGCGCTCGCCGCAGGGATGCACGATCCGCTCCGTGCCGGTGCCGCAGCGTGGGCAGCGACGGTGCGCCTGCACGGTGGCGCCGAGGAGCGAGTCGGCGGCGGCACCCGCCACCCCGGCCAGCACGGCGGCGCCGGCCAGCATCGGGCGGGCGCCGACGGCGAGCGCCACCACGCCCACGAGGAGGGCCCCGCCCAGCGCCGCCGCCGACCCCGCCGCGCTCACGCCGCCCGAGGTGCCCACCGGCACGGCGCGCCAGGTGACGATGGAACGCGGCGCACGCGGCGACAAGGTGCCGATCTCGGTGGCCCAGGTGTCGGCCGAGGCGGCGGCCAGTGCGCCGGCGCCGGCGGCCAGCCAGAGCGGATGCGGGGCGACGATCTGCCCGAGCGCCGCGACGGCGAACGCCGCGCCGTTGGCGAGCACCTGCCAGGCATCGCGTTCACCACCCTTGGCGACGATGCCGATCGTGCGCAGCGCCTTCCGCGTGTCGCCCAACCGGGAGAGCGCCGTGCTGCCGGCGAAGAAGGCGACGAGCAGCACGCCCCACCCCCACCCGGCACCCACCGCCAGCGTGCCGACGAGCGCCGCGGCCACCGCGCCGGAGCCGTCGAGCGCCCGCCACCGCCGCGCCGCGAGGGCCACCGCGGTGGCGAGGGCGAGGCCGATGGCGAGGCGGAGGAGCAGGGGCATGCGAACGGTGCCGGGGTCGGAGCCGAGGCGCGGCGGGCGCCCCGGACCCTACTCGCCCGCGCCATCGGGCGCCAGTCGTCTCACGCCCGGACTTCGGCGTCTGGCGTCTGGCGTCGCGCGCCGCGCGCCTACCGTCCTCCGCCTTGAAGCCCGTGATCCGCATCACTAGCTTCGGGGGTTCCTTCGGGTCTCCCATGGCTGCCACCGTCGACGCTCGCCTCCCTCTCAGCCTCCTCCAGGCCGTCCGCCAGCTCGACGTGCCGGAGGGGGACACCGATACCGAATACGTCTCGGAGCTCCGCAACAAGCGCCTGGGGCTCAGTGAGACGGTGTACGCGCAGATCCAGCGCTACAACGAGGCCGTGCGGCGCAGCCAGCGGACCACGTTCGCCGAGGCTGCCGCGCTCGCCCGCCTGTTGGGCCGCCGGCCCGATGCGGAGGAGGTCTTCCGCTGGGCCGGTCGCTACCTCGCGGTGCAGGGCTACCAGACGATCTCGCCGCTCACCCGCCGCACGCTGCGCATCCTCCCGGCGCTGCTCGCCCACCCGCTCGCGCTGCGCCAGACGCGACGCCTGGCGCGACGCCTCCTCGACGGTCGCGTGGAGCGCAAGGGCGCGTCGATCCTGCTCCGCGTGCCGAGCCCCGTCACCGCCGAGGCGAGCGCCGACGCCGCCGGCTGCGCCTTCTACGCCGCGACGCTGCGCGAGCTGATGCGCCTGCTCGTCGGCACCGACGGGATGGTGGAGCACGTGCGCTGCGCCCAGCGCGGCGAGGGGCACTGCGAGTGGCGCGCCGAGTGGCGGCGCGGCCGGGGGTGAAGGGCGAGTGACGAGGCGCAGGTGACGAGGCGCACGTCGCAGGGGCAGTGAGGGAGCACCACGTTCTTCTCGCTCATCGCCCGTCGCTCGCCACTCGTCGCTCGCGCCGGGCGCCTCGCGCACTATCTTCCGGCATGCTCACTCCCGACACCCTCCCGCGCGTGCAGGCCGCCCTCGCCGAGGCGGGGCTCGACGGCTGGCTGCTCTTCGACTTCCGCGGCATCAACCCCATCGCCACCGGGCTCCTCGGCCTCCAGGGGATGGTGACGCGCCGCGTCTTCGCCTACGTGCCGCGCGCCGGCGTGCCCACCGCGCTCACGCATGCCATCGAGCAGACGCAGTGGGAGCGCTGGCCCGCCGCGTGGCGCCGCGAGCGCTACAGCGCCTGGCGCGAGCTGGAGGAGCGGTTGGGCGAGCTGGTGGGCGGCAAGCGCGTGGCCATGGAGTACTCCCCGGGCGATGCGGTGCCGTACGTGGATCGCATCCCCGCCGGGGTGCTCGAGATGGTCTGCGGGGCGGGCGCCGAGGTGGTCTCGTCGGGCGAGCTGGTGTCGCGCTTCTATGCCGTGTGGACGCCGGAGCAGCTGGCGGCGCACCGCCGGGCCGCGGAGGCCGTCGCCGCCATCGCCGCCGACGCCTTCGACTCCGTGGGCGCGCACCTGCGCGACGGCACGCCCGTCTTCGAGCACGAGGTGGCGCAGCGCATCCGCGACGCGTTCGCGCGGGCAGGGCTCGTCACCGATCACGGTCCCAACGTCTCGGCCGGCGCCAACGCCGCCAACCCGCACTATGAGCCCTCGGCCGCGCACCCGCGGCGCATCGAGCGGGGCGAGCTGCTCCTCATCGACCTCTGGGCGGGGGAGCCCGGGGCGCCGCAGGCGGACCAGACGTGGATGGCGAGCGTCGGCGAGCCGTCGGCGCGCGCCCGCGAGGTGTGGACCGCGGTGCGCGACGCCCGCGACGCCGCCATCGCCCTGCTGCGCCGGCGCGCCGGCGGCGAGCCGCCCATCCGGGGTGCCGAGGTGGACGACGCCGCCCGCGCGGTGATCGAGGCGCGCGGGTTGGGCGCCTACTTCACGCACCGCACCGGCCACTCCATCGACGCGCGCGACCTGCACGGCAGCGGACCGCACCTCGACAACCTCGAGACGCGCGAGGAGCGCCTCCTGATCCCCGGCGTGGGCTTCTCCATCGAGCCCGGCGTCTACATCCCCGGCGAGATCGGCGTGCGCAGCGAGGTGAACGCGGTGATGACCGTCGACGGCGTCCTCATCACCCCCGAGCACTACCAGCAGGAGCTGCGCGTCCTCTGACGCCCCGCCGGGCGCCCGTTGCGTCCGGCCCGGCAGGCGCGTCCGCGCACCGGGGCGCCCGCCCGCAGGCGGCCCGCGCCTTGCCTCGCTCGCCGCCGCGCCCGACCGCGCGGCTCACCCTCGTCCTCCGTCGTTTCCGTCGTGCACCTCGCCACCACCCGCCCGTCCCGCTCCCGCCCCGCCCGATGCGCCCGGGGCCGCGCCGCACTGGGCGCGCTCGGCGTCGCCCTCTGCGCGCTCGGCGCGGGGTGCTCGAGCGACGAGGCCGGGGGCACCGTCCTGGCCGATGCCCGGCAGGGCGCGCCGCGGCCGGAGCCGGCGGTGATCGCGACGCCGGCCGCCCCGTACCGCGAGATCGAGGTGCGCGACGGCGGGCGCGTCGCCGGCACGGTGCAGGTGGCCGGCCGGCTGCCGCGCGACACCACCGTGCACCCGACGATGGACGTGCGCGTCTGCGGCCGGAGCTTCGTGGACCGCACCTACACGCACAGCGGCGACCGCCTCGGCGGCGCCGTCGTCTGGCTCGAGGACATCCGCGCCGGCCGCGCGCTGCCGATGCGCCGCCGCTTCGAGGTGACCAACGACGACTGCCAGCTGGAGCCGCGCGTGCAGGCGGTGCTGGCCGGCGGCACGCTGAACGTGCGCAGCGCGGACGCGGTCGTGCATCGCACGCGCGTGCTGCGGCAGCGCACCGGGGAGATCCTCGCCCGCTACGAGCAGAACGATGCCGGCGAGGTGATCCCGGACGACGACGTCCTCGCCACCCCCGGCCTGCTCGAGCTGCGCAGCGAGGTGCACCCGTGGACGCGCGGCTACATCGCCGTCTTCGACCACCCGTACTTCGCCGTCACGGCGGCCAACGGGCAGTTCACGTTCACCGACGTGCCCCCCGGCACCTACACGCTGGCCGCCTGGCACGAGCGCTACGGCCGGATCGAGCGGCAGGTCACGGTGACGGCGGGCGGGACGGCGGTGGCGCCGCTCGTCTTCGGCGAGACGGGCACCGTGGCCGACGACAACGCCGCCATCAACGCGGCGGCCGCCGACACCGCCATCACCACCACCGGCTCGGCCGCGCGCTCGACGGCGGGCCGCGCGCGCGGGACGGGGCAGGGGCAGTAGACCGCACGCCGCCGCGCCGGGCCGGCGCGCACGGACACGCGTCCGTGCGCCGCTCCCGCGTCCGACCCCAGCTCGCCGCGGCCGCCACCCCTCGCCCTCCTGGCCCCGCTTCTCCTTGACAGCTTAGGAGACGCGTCCGATCTTCTCCTCGACTATTTAGGAGAGAGCGATGATCGAACGTCCGGATGGTCGGGGCGCGCGGACGGCGGGCGGGCATCGGCCCGTCGAGGCGCCGGCGCCGGCCGACGCGCCGCAGGAGCGATGATGCCGCCGGGAATCGGGCGCCTGGCCGCCCTCGCGCGGCTGCCGGCGCGTGCGCGCTCGCTCTGGCGCTCGCTGCGCGGCCGGGCCGCCGTGGACGCGGAGATGGCCGAGGAGTTCCGCTACCACATGGAGCTTCGCGCGGCCGACCTGGTGCGGGCCGGACTCGCGCCCGCCGACGCGGCCCGCCGCGCCCGGCTCGAGTTCGGGAGCACGGAGCGCTACAAGCACGAGGGGCGCGCCTCGCGTGGGCTCGCGCCCTTCGACGTGCTCCACGTCTCGTGGCTGGACGTCAAGCTCGGCTTCCGGATGCTCGTCCGGTACCCCGGGTTGACGATCGTCGGCGGGCTCGCCATGGCGTTCGCGATCGCGCTCGGCGCGGGCACCTTCGAGTTCGTGACGCAGTTCGTCTTCCCCACGCTCCCCCTGCCCGAGGGCGACCGCATCGTCGCGGTCCGGAACTGGGACGCGGCCGCGCGCGCCGTGGAGCCGCACGCGCTGCACGACTTCGTCGTCTGGCGCGATGAGCTGCGGTCCGTCCGGGAGCTCGGCGCCTTCCGGACGCTGGAGCGCAACCTGATCACCGGCGAGGGACGCGGCGAGCCGGTGGAGGTGGCGGAGATCAGCGCCTCGGCCTTCCGGCTGACGCGCGTCCCGCCGCTCCTCGGCCGTGCCCTCGTC
>DASTRO010000268.1:0-7633 GCA_035761165.1 Gemmatimonadaceae bacterium
CACTGCAGCGTCGGCCGCCGCGGCGGCTTCCTGGCGCGGCTGCGGCGCGGCACCTACGCGGCGCACGGGGTGGAGCACGTCGCCCTGGAGCTGCAGACGCAACTCGGCCACCGCGTGGGCTACGGGCGCACCCGCGGCTCCGGCGTGCGCGGCACGTACACCGTGGCCTTCGAGCACGCCCATGCCGCGGTCGGTCGCCGCGCCGCGGTGCTGGCGCTCGACCTCGTGCAGCGCGCCTTCGCCGGCCTGCCGTGCGCCGCCGCGCCGGCGCTCGCCGAGCTGCGGCAGGCGGCGGCGACGCCCGACGACCAGCCCCTCGACCGCGCCGTCTGGTGTGGGGTGACCGGTGGCGACGCCCGCGCCGTGCTGCGCGACGAGCTGCTGCGATGCGGCGCCGCACCGGGCAGCGTGGTGGCCGTCTCGCCCGCCGAGCTGCTGCAGGCCGGCCTGCCCTACGCCCGTGCCGACTGCGCCGTGGTGCTCGACGTGGCGCCGCGCGACGTGCCGCGCCCCTACCGCGAGCGCGAGCGCGCCGAGCGCCTGCTGAGCGTGATGGCCGACGGCGTCCGGCGCGGCGGCACGCTCGTCGCGCCGGCGGCGGCGCGCGAGCTGTGCGCGTATGCCCGCGACGCGGGCTGTCGCGTCGTCGCGGTCGACATGGACGTGCCGGCCGCGCGGCTCGCCGCCTGGCTCACGTCGGGCACCCCGGCCGCGCCCGACGGCCGGCTGGACGCCCGCTGGAGCTACCCCCGTGCCGCCTCCTGACGGCGACGGCCGGGCGCGGCGACGCGCCGACGAGCAGGCCGGGGCCCTCGTGCTCATCGGCGGCGCCTGCGCGCCGCACGGCGAGGCGTTCGGCGCCTTCCTCGACCTGTGCGAGGGGCGGCGCGGTGGGCGCATCGTCGCCCTCACCACCGCCTCGGGCGACCCGGAAGCGTCGGCCCACGTCTGGCTGCACGACTTCCAGGAGGCGGGCGCCCGCAACGTCGAGATCCCGATCGTCGACCGCCGCGCGCGCGCCCAGGACGCCCGCATCGCCGACCTCGTGCGCGGCGCGCAGGGGATCTTCCTCGGCGGCGGCGACCAGGTGCACCTGGTCGCCACGCTCGGCGGCTCGCGGCTGGAGCGCGCGCTGCGCGAGGCCTACGCCGACGGCGCGGTGATCGGCGGCACGAGCGCCGGCGCCGCCGCGCTCACCGAGACGATCCTCGCCGGCGGCGAGCACGATGGCGCGGGCGAGCTGGCCGACATGTACATCGGCCCCGGCTTCGGCCTGCTCGGCTTCCGCGCCGTGATCGACACGCACTTCGCCGAGCGCCGGCGGCTGCACCGGCTCTTCGTGGCCATCGCCAACAACCCCGACCTGCTCGGCCTGGGCATCGACGAGGACACCGCGCTGGTCGTGCGCGGGCACCTGGCCACGGTGCACGGCAGCGGCGGCGTGACGTTCGTGGACGGGCGCGGCGTGCGCTTCGACAACGCCGACGAGGTGAAGCGGTGCGGCGCCGGCCTCACGCTCAGCTACCTGCGCGTCGGGATCGTCGGCGCGGGCTACGAGTTCAACCTGCGCGAGCGCGAGCTGCAGACGCTGGTCGACGCGCGCGAGACGGCCGAGACGACGCCGACGGTGCGCGGCGCGGACGTGCGGTGAGGACGGCGGGCTCCCGGGGCTAGGCGCCGGGCGCCGGGAGCCCGCCGTCCTCACCGTATCTCGTCGCCCACCACCTGCATCGCCGGCGTGGCGATGCGGTTGCCGTCGGTCATGAGGATGATGCGCGGCTCGAAGTCCTCGAGCTCCGCCTCGTCGTACTCGGCGTAGCTGATGACGATGACGTGGTCGCCCGGCATGCCGAGACGCGCTGCAGCGCCGTTGAGCTGCAGGGTTCCGGTGCCGCGCGGGCCCTCGATGACGTACGTCTCGAGCCGCGCCCCGTTGTTCACGTTCACGACCTGCACCTTCTCGAACTCGCGCAGGTCGGCAGCGTCCATCAGGTCGCGATCCACCGTGAGGCTCCCCTCGTAGTGGAGGTCGGCGCCGGTGAGGACGGCGCGGTGGATCTTGGACTTGCACATCGTGCGGCGCATCGGCGTCGCCTCCGGAACGGTGTGAGCGGCCGCGGTCGCGGCCACGGTCAGAGCGGTCAGAGTGGAGTTGATGGGGAACAGGAAGCAGGGAGCAGGAGTGCGCCGGATAGCGTCCCGAGGGTGTTCCTGCTCCCTGTTTCCTGCTTCCTGCTTCCTGCTTCCTGCTTCCTACCTACGCCACCGCCTCGAGCTGGCTCGTGCAGTACGCGCACCGCGTCGCCGCGGCGTCGATCTGCTGGCGGCAGTAGGGGCAGGGCCGCGTCGCCGGCTTGCTCTCGGGCGTGGGCGCGGGCGGGCGAATGATCCACTTCGTGATCTGCCACGCCACGAAGCCGACGATCAGGAAGTTGAGCAGCGCCGAGAGGAAGTCGCCGACGAGCAGCGCATTCTGCGCGGTGGTGGGCGAGCCGCCCACGGCGCGTGCGCTGTCGGCCGCGGCAGCGACCGTGGCCGAGTCGGCGCCGGCCTGGCGAAGACGCTCGACGAGCGAGGGGCCGAGCGGGATGCGGAACTGGCGCCATCCCTCGCCGGGCGTCATCAGCCCGACGATCGGCATGATGAAGCCGTTGACGATCGATTGCACCACCGCGTTCGTCGCCGTGCCGACGACCACGGCGAGGGCCAGCGCCAGCAGGTTCTGCTTCAGCAGGAATGCCTTGAACTCACGCCACATGCACGAGACTCCGAGAGGCGGGCGGACCGGATGTACAGGAGGACGACAGACAGGGTGAGCGGGAGGAGCAGGATGGGAGAGCCCGGTAAGTCTATCGTCACGCCCCGAGGTCACCAGCGTGGCCCCACCCGCTCCTGCCATCATCCCCTCCATCCCGTCCCGCCCGTCATCCGGTCATCCCGTCATCCCGTCGCAGCCGTTCCTCCCGTCCGTCCTGTCCCGGCCGTGCTCAGAAGCGCGCCTCCAGGTAGAGATCCACCCGCCACTGCTCCTGTGGCCAGATCCCGCGCGCCACGTCGAAGCGCATCAGCCCGTCCAGCACGGAGAGCCCGATGCCGGCGCCGCTGATCGGCCGTCCCGGGTGCCGCCACGCGTCGCGCGCGCCCGCCCACCCCATGTCGTAGAAGAGCACCGGGCGCGCGCCCACCGCGCTCGTCCCCAGCTCGGCCCGTGCCATCCAGTAGGCGTCGCCGCGGGCGGTGCCGCCGTCCTGCCCGCGCACCGACTGCGGCCCGCCCAGGTAGAACCAGCGCTGCACCGGCACCTCGCCCACCGTGGAGCCGCCGCTCAGCGTGAGCGCCCCGTCCAGCCGCGCGCCCAGCGAGTGCGACAGGGTGAGATCGGCCAGCGCGCGGCCGTAGGTGAAGCTCCCCACGCCCCCCTCGCCGCGCAGGTCCGCCAGCAGGCGCAGCCCCCGCGGGTCGAGGCCGAAGGTGCGCACGTAGCGCGCGCCGAGGCCGGTCACGCTTCCCTCGCGCGCGTCGATGTTCTCCTCCTCGAGCTTCTGGAAGAGCGCGAACCGCGTCTCCACGTCGGCCGCGTCGTGGCGCTCGCTGAAGAGGCGCCAGGCGAAGTCGCCCCCACCCACACCGCCACGCCCGTCGCCCCCGATCTCGGCGCCCCACTTGCGGTAGTAGAAGCCCTCGTCACGGCCGAAGAGCAGCCCGGAGAGGGAGGCGGAGAGCCCCAGCGGATCGCCCCAGTCGTTGGCCGCGGCCAGGCGGCGGTAGACGCCGGCGCGGAGCGTGCGGCGCCCGTCGCCGCGCGAGAGCGACAGCTCGCCGTTGGGCTGCCAGTCGGCCGTGCCGATGCGCACCAGCCCGCGCGCCGCGTAGCCACGCCCGAGCTGCACGTCGGCGGCGAGCGCCGGCGAGAGCCCCTCCACGCGGTTGTAGCGCAGCAGCCCCTCGCCCAGCCCGTACTTGAGCTGCGGCGGCGTGGGCGACCACTCCGCCTGCGCCTGCAGCGAGAGCGCCGCGTCGCGCAGCGCCTGCTCCATCTCGGCGTCGAACGGCGTCTCGTCCTCGGCGAAGATCGACGGCGGCAGCGCCGGCGAGTGCGCCAGCGCGAGCGTGTCGCACGGGATGCGCACGAGCACCGGGATGCGGCCGTGCATCCGCGTCATCGTGCGCTCGAGCGAGTCGTCGGGGGCGCAGCGGCGAGCGGCCGCGCGGCCGCTGTCGGACGGCGCGCCGCCACCCACCGTCACCGCCATCTGCACGCCCCGCGCGTCGCCACGCGCCCGGTGCGCCTCGCGCGCCGAGTCGCGCTGTGCCGGCGGGAGGGAGCGCAGCGTGTCGCGCCAGGCGGAGTCCGCCGCCTCGGCGGCACGGATCTCGGCCAGGCGCGCGGCCAGGGCCGGGAGCGAGTCCAGCCGGCCGTTCACGCTGGCGTAGCGGAAGCTCTGCTCGAAGCGCACCGGCACGCGCAGGAATCCCGCCTCCGCCTCGCCTTCCATGGCGCGCAGCCGCGGCAGCCAGAAGTTGCCCTGCTCGAGGCCGTACTCCACGGTGATCGAGCCCACCGTCACGCGCAGCGGGTTGATCATCGCCTTCACCCAGCCGGGGACGTCGTCGTCGCCGTCGGCCTCCTCCACCTCCTCCACCACCTGCCAGACCTCCATCGGCACCGAGAGCCGGTAGACGGCGCGCACCAGCTGCGCGTTGTCCGTGTCGAACCAGAGCGAGCCGACGGCCAGGTTCCAGCGCGGCTCGCGCGGCCGGACGCGCAGCTCGCGCAGGTGGATCTCCCGCCCCGCGGCCAGGCGCAGCGTGGCGGACTGCCCGGACTGGTACCGGTAGTAGGCCTCGGCGCCCTCGGCGAGCGGGTGGACGAGCGGGTTGTCGTCGTCGTTGACCTGGTCCTCGACGTCGTCGGAGGCGATCCAGAAGGTCTCCTGCCCCGGGAGGTAGGGGATGGGCCCGATGTCGCCGCCGATGTCCACCTCGACGTTCAGCCCGCCGCGCCCCTTCCCGGCCGGCACCGCCTGCCGCTTGCCGACGAGGTCGACGACGACTCCCTCGCCGCGGCGCCAGCGCACGCGCGACGCGATCTCCTGCCGGAAGAGGAGTCGCTCGCGCCCGAAGCGGCGGATGCCGAGACCGGCCGAGATGCGCTGAAAGGTGGTGGCGTCGTAGGCCAGGAGCGCGGTGTCCTGGCGCGTCCGTGCGTCGCGCGCCACCTGCAGCAGCTCGCGCGCGCCCGGGTCCACGAAGGCGGTGCGCAGGTGCTCGGCGGTGACGGGGATGCGACGCCAGGTGTGCTCGGTCGAGCGCCGGGTCGAGTCGCGCGCCCCGTCGCGGCGGACGGCGGTGCTGTCGGCCTGGCTCGTGGCGCGGGCGGCGGGCGGCTGGGCCGCGGACGCGGACGGGGCCGCGCCCTGCAGGAGCGCCGCCGTGAGGAGGAGGAGCATGCCGGAGTCCGGGGAGGGGAGACACGGCCTCGTACGCCCCCGGCACCGGAGCGGTTTCGGTCCGCTCGTGCCCCTGCGGGCCCACCTGGCACGTCCCCTGCCCGCCCACACCGGGCATTCCCGAAGGAGCAGACGATGGCCAATCGAAAGGCGCGGAACGACAAGCCCAACCGTGGTCAGCCGGATCGGTACGACCGCGACCTCGAGCACGACAACCGCGGGCCTACCGAGGCGGAGCGGCGGCAGGAGCTGGCGCCGGGCGCACGCAGCGTGGCCGAGGAGCAGTTCCTGGCCGGCGCCGGCCCGCGCAACTACCAGAAGGATCGCAAGGGGCAGGCGCAGAGCCCCGTCGAGCTGAACCTGGACCAGCCGGAGCGGAAGAAGGAAGGGCATCGCTGAGTGGCGGCGGCGTGCGCTGGGGGGTCAGGTGGCGGACGGCCGCGGGCCGTCCGCCGCCGGCCCCCTTTCGCGCGCCTGGACGATCGAATATCGTTCGGAGCCACCCAGGAATGCCCGCATGATCGACGACATTGACCGCTCTATACTGGACATAGTTCAGCGAGACGCCAGAACGCCGAACGCCGAGATCGCCCGGCAGGTCGGCATGGCCCCCTCGGCCACCCTCGAGCGGCTGCGCAAGCTCGAGGAGCGGGGGGTGATCCGCGGCTACGCCGCCCACGTCCAACCCGAGGCGCTGGGGCTCGGCCTCCTCGCCTTCGTCTTCGTCCGCAGTGGCGACGAGATGGGCGCCGCGGACGAGACCGAGCGCCGGCTGGCCGAGCTGCCGGAGGTGCTCGAGGTGCACCACGTGGCCGGGGAGGACTGCTTCCTCCTCAAGGTGCGCGCGACCGACACCGCCGACCTCGGGCGCCTGCTCCGCGAGGCCATCGGCGCCATTCCCAGCGTCCGCTCCACGCGCACGACGATCGTCCTGCGCACCGTCAAGGCGGACGCACCCCTTCCCGTCTTTCCCGGCGAGCGCTCCCTGGCCGGCGCCACGGAGCGCGACGATGGCTGACGTTCCCGCCACCGCCCCGTCGCGGGCGCGCATCCTCGCCGCGTACGCCACCGTCTACGTCGTCTGGGGCTCGACGTATCTCGCCATCCGCTACGCCATCCAGACGCTGCCGCCCTTCCTCATGGCGGCCGTGCGCTTCCTGATCGCCGGGCTCCTCCTGCTCGGCTGGGCGCGGCTGCGCGGCGCGCCCTGGCCGGCGCGCGGGCAGTGGCGCAACGTCGCGCTGGTCGGCGCCTTCCTCCTCTTCGGCGGCAACGGTGCCGTGGTGTGGGCGGAGCAGCGCGTGCCCTCGGGCGTCACCGCGCTCCTCGTCGCCACCCTCCCCCTCTGGATGGTGGTGCTCGAGTGGCTCGGCCCGGAGCGCCGGCGCCCCTCGGGGCGCGGGCTGCTGGGGGTGCTGCTCGGCATCGTCGGGATCATCGTGCTGGTGGGACCGGGCGCGCTGGTGGGCAGCGGGAACGTGGACCTCGTCGGCGCCGGCGTACTCGTCCTCGGCTCGCTGCTCTGGGGCATCGGCTCGCTCGTCTCCAAGCACGCCGACATGCCCGGCTCGCCGCAGATCAGCAGCGCGTTGCAGATGCTGGCCGGCGGCGCGCTCCTCCTCGCGCTGGGGCTGGCTGCCGGCGAGGCGGGGCAGGTCGCGCTGGGGGCGGTCTCCGGCGCGTCGCTGGCGGGGCTCCTCTACCTCATCGTCTTCGGCTCGCTGCTCGGCTTCACCGCCTTCGCCTGGCTGCTCCGCGTGGAGCCGCCGTCGCGCGTGGCGACCTACGCCTACGTCAACCCGGTGGTGGCGGTGCTGCTCGGCTGGGCCATTGCCGGCGAGCCGGTGACGGCGAGCACGCTCGTGGCCGCGGCGGTCATCGTCGGCGCCGTCGCGCTCATCGTCTCGCGGCGCCGGACGCCGGCGGCGGGGATGACGGACGGCGCGCCGCCCGCCGTGCAGCCCACGAAGGAGCGGCGCCGCCGCGCCCGCGTGGCCTGACGCGACGGGCGGCGTCGGGCACGGCGGCGGAGTACGTTTCCGCCATGCCCGACACGCCCTCCGTCACCCCCTCCTTCGCCGGCGACGTCCCGGTCGCCGAGTTCCGCGCCGCGGCGCATCGCGCGGTGGACTGGATCGCCGACTACCTGGACGGGGAGGTGGAGCGCTTCCCCGTCCTCGCGC
>DASTRO010000269.1:0-25549 GCA_035761165.1 Gemmatimonadaceae bacterium
GCCGCCGCGGCGGCCGGTCACGGTCGGCCGCCGCGGCGGGCGAAGCTGGCCGGGAGCGGCGCTCCGGAGCGGCGGGGCAAAATGTGACCCGCCGCACGGTTTGCGCGTACTCGAAGTAGCGCTATACTGACGAGGGGCGCCCGTCGCCCCTCCCCGATCCCGGTGGGTCGCTCCCCGCGTCCCACCGCCTGCCGTTCGTCGTCCAAACCGCACCGCCGAGCCGTGTCCGTCTCTCCGCTCCGCTCCCGAGGCGTCCGCCGGGTGTGGGCGCTCGTCGCCGCCTCCACCCTCCTCCCCGCCCTCGCCTCCGCCCAGTCGCTGCGCGGCTCCAAGGCGAGCATCCGGCGCATGTACAACCAGGCCGTCGCGCACGACCTGCACTTCTACGAGACCGCGTCCGGCGTGCGCCGGGCCGTGAGCAGGGGCGACTTCGTGCGGCTGGCGGGGAACCGCGACTTCGAGCTGCATCAGGTGAGCTTCCCCTACGTCACCGAGCAGACCCACCTCTTCGTCGAGCGGCTGGCGTCGCAGTACCACGCCGCCTGCGGCGAGAAGCTGGTGGTGACGAGCGCCATGCGCCCGGAGAGCCGGCAGCCGATCAACAGCGCCGATCTCTCGGTGCACCCCACGGGCATGGCCGTGGACCTGCGCAAGCCGACGAACGGGAAGTGTCTGCGCTGGCTGCGCAGCACGCTGCTGGCGCTGGAGGATGCGGCGGTGCTCGAGGCCACCGAGGAGCACCATCCGGTGCACTTCCACGTGGCGGTCTTCCCGCGCCCGTACACGCGCTACGTGCGCGGCGTGCTGGCCAGCGCCGACGACGACGCGGGGACGACCGCACCGCGCCGCGCCGCCGAGGAGACGCGCGCCACGGCGACCCACGTGACGATGGTGCGGCACGAGGTGGAGCGGGGCGACACGCTCTGGCACCTGGCCCGCCGCTACGGGACGACGGTGCGGAAGATCCAGGCGGCGAACCATCTCTCCACGACGCGCCTGAAGCCCGGCCAGGAGATCGTGATCCCCGCGTCCGGGCGGTGACGCGTCGCCGCGATCCGCGGCGAGACCGAACGATGATGCCGCCGGCCAGTGCCGGCGGCATCGTGCTTTTCGGGGGGGGGGCCCCGCGCCGGATCCCACTCCTCGCCACCTCGCGCCCGATCCCAGTACGGCACCGTCGACCCGGGGGACGGTGGATGCGTCGGGAGCAGCACGGATGCCGACCGCTCGCTCCTCGCCTGGCCTGGCCTGTCGAGGAGGGGCCGGCATCACCGCCGAGGGGGGGCGCGGATCGGGCGGATGAGTCGGACGACACGGGTTGCCCTGCGTGGCGCTCGGGACCACCGCGCCAGCGGCTGGGTCATCGGAGGAGCGGCGCACGGGCTCCGGCACCACACGGGCCTCCCGGTCGGGCGGAGGGGCAGGGCCGGGCGCCGGGCGGCTCGACGTATGCCCCCGTTCACTCCCGGTCCTGGCGCGAGGAGATGTGGAATGGAGCGGAACGGTCCGACGCATCCGCCTGCTTCCGAAGCATCCGGCCCCCCTTCGGCGTCGATGCCCGCCCCCAGCATCGGAGCCAGCCGCGCGAGGCGCCGCCCGCCCTGCCCCGGACCCTCGCCGACCGCGCACCTGCCGCGGCGTGGACGTCGGTCCCGACGCGCACCACGGCTCGTGCGAAACGGGGCGGGGCCTCCGCATCGGAAGCCCCGCCCCGCGTCGCACCCGCCTGGCGACCCGTCAGAAGTCGCCGAGCACGTCCTGGTCCTCGTCCTCGTCGAACGGGATCACCGTCGCCGGGTCCACCGCCACGGCGCCCCGGGCCGGCGTCGGATACGCCCGCGGATGTCCGGCCCCGAGCGGGCGGTGCGCCCCGCTGGGCCGCGAGCTTCCGTTGGTGCGCGCGGCACCGCTCGCGTGACCGTTCGCGTGGCCCTTCGCCTGCCCGTTCGAGCGCCCGTTCGACGACCCGTGGCCATTCGAGCCGGCGACGGTCATCCGACCGTTCGCGGCCGGGGCCGCGTTCCCCGGCGTGCCGCCGCGCACCGCGCGGAGCGCCGGACGCCCGCCGCTGGCCGCGCGCTCGCCGGCGTGCGCCGTGGTCAGCGCGAAGCGACCCAGCGTCGTGCGGAGCGCGTCGGCCTGGCCGGCCAGCTGCTGCGCCGTCGCCGCCGACTCCTGCGAGTTGGCCGCCACCTGCTGCGTCACCGCGTTCATCTGCCCCACGGCCTGGCTGATCTGCGCCACGCCGCTGCTCTGCTCCTCGGAGGCGCTGGCGATCTCGCCCATCACCTCGCGCACCTTCACGATCCGCGTGTTGATGTCGCCCAGCTGCCGCAGCACCTCGGCGTTGGTCGCCACGCCGCCGTCGGCGTTCTGGACGGCCTCCTCGATGAGGGCGGCGGTGTTCTTGGCCGCCTCCGCGCTGCGGAGGGCCAGCGCGCGCACCTCCTCGGCCACCACCGCGAAGCCGCGTCCCGCCTCGCCGGCCCGCGCCGCCTCGACGGCCGCGTTCAGCGCGAGGAGGTTCGTCTGGAACGCGATCTCGTCGATCGTCTTGACGATCTTGGCCGTCGCATCGCTCGAGGCCTTGATGCGCCCCATCGCCTCCTGCAGGCGGTTCATCCCCGCCGTGCCCGTCTCCGCGCTGGCGCGCGCCTCGTCGGCCAGGCTGCGGGCGGTCTGCGCGCTGCCGGCGTTCTGCCGCGTGCGGCTCGTGAGGTCCTGCAGGCTGCTCGACACCTGCTGCAGCGCGCTGGCCTGGTCGTTCGCGCCGTCGGCCAGGGCGTGGCTGCCCATGCCGATCTGCGCGGACGCAGCGGCCACCTGCTCGGCCGTCGCCCACACCTCGCTGAGCGCGGCATCCAGGTTGGCGGCGGCCGTGTTCAGCGCGTCGGTCAGGCGCGCGTGATCGCCGCGGTAGGAGCCCTGCACGCGCGCCGTGAGGTCGCGGTCGGCCAGGCGCTGCAGCACGCGCGAGGCCTCGTCGATCGGCTCCATCACCGCGTCCAGCGTGCGGTTCACCCCCTCCACCAGCTCGCGGTAGCTGCCGCGGAAGCGCGAGGCGTCGCCGCGCGCCGTCAGCTCGCCGGCCTGGGCGGCCCGCGTGATGCCGCCCACCGTCTCGATCAGCTCCGCATTCGTCCGCGCCACCGTGAGGAAGGCGCGCGAGAGCTCGTCCTGCTCGCTCTTCGGCGTGACGGCGATCTGCACGTCGCCCGCGGCCACGCGCTCCGAGGCGGCGGTGAGCTCGCGCATGTAGCCCAGCAGGTCGGCCAGGCTGCAGACGAGGCGCCCGGCCTCGTCCTGCGTCATGGTCCGCTGGATGTCCTTGGACGTGTCGCCGACGGCCAGCCGCTCCGCCAGCTTCGCCGCGGCCACCAGCGGGCGCGTGATGCGCGCCGTGAAGTGCCACGCCAGCAGCCCGACGATCGCCGCCGCGACGAGCGAGACGAGGATCAGCGCGTCGCGCAGGTCCGTCGCCGCGGCGAACGCCTCGTCGGCGGACTCCACGAGGAGCACGCTGCCGCGGTTGCCGAGCAGCCCCGGGTAGCGCGAGCCGTCGTGATTGGCCGTCACCGGCGCGTAGGCGAGCACCGACTCGCCGGCGTCGAGCACCGGAGCGGTCACCGATCCGGCCGTGCCCGCGGCCACGGTCCGCCCGATCGCCGGGTCGAGGGTCTTCGCCAGGACCAGGGCGGGATCGGTGGCGGCCACGATGCGGCCCGTCGAGTCGATCAGGAAGCCGCGCGTCGAGCCCTTGCCCGCGTTGCGCGCGGCCTGCTCGATCTGGCCGAACGCCTCGACACCGAGCCGCGCCCAGTCGAGGTCGACGAGCAGGACGCCGAGCAGCGTGCCGGTGCTGGTGCGGACGCCGTCCGCCAGCCGCACGACCGGCTGCCCCTCGCGGTCGCGCGTCGGCGTGCCGACGAAGATGCGCGTGCTGTCGGCGACGCCGCTGAACCAGGGCGCGCCGGCCGCCGGCTCGGCGCTCGCCCGCTCGGCCGCGCCGCTGGCGGCGACCAGGGTGCCCTGGGCGTCGTAGAGGCGCACCGCGCGCACCAGGTCGGAGCGCGCCTTGAGGCGTGCGAGCGACGCCTGCGTGCTGGTCGAGTCGCCCATGCCGAGCGCGGCGGCGACGATCTCGCCGCCGGACGCGGCACCCTGCAGCTCGAGCGCGCGCTCGTAGACCACGCGGTCCACCCAGCGCGCCACCTCGCTGGCGATCTGGACCTTCGCGTTGCCGACCTCGCGCTCCACCGTGCCGCGCGAGTTGCGCACGGCGAGCAGCGTGGCGACGGCGAGCGGCACGACGGCGACGGCGAGGAAGAGCAGCAGGAGCTTGCTGCGGAGACTGCGATTCAGGCGTAGCACGATTCCGATCCGGTGGTGGGCAAGACGGGGCGGCCGCGGCCCGGAGGCCGCGGCCGCGGCGCGGTCAGTGCGCCTTGTAGACGATGGGCAGGAGGACGCGCGTACGGACCGGCGCGTCGTTCACCTTGCCGGGCTCGAACTCGATCTTCTCGGCCACGGACTTGGCGGCGGCGGCCAGCGCCGGCACGGTGGCCGCGACGACCTCGACGGTACCGCCCTCGACCTTGCCGTCCGGTCCGACGACGAACTGCACCTCGACGGTGCCGTTCACGCCGGCGGACTTCAGCTTCTCCGGATACGAGCGCTGCACCAGCTGCGCCGTGCGCGTCATGGACGCGATCTTGGGTCGGGTGGTCAGCTCCGCCGCGGTGTAGACCTTCTCCTGCGCGGCGGAGAGCGCCGGCAGCCCGGCGACCAGCGCGCAGGCGACGAGGGCGCGAACGAAGAACTTCCGGGCGGAGGACATGCGACGAACGGCCATCTCTGAATTCCTCGGTGAGGGAAGCACGGGGACGAACGTGATACTGGTACTGAGCAGTATCGGCCGCTGCCCCCACAGCTTGAGCGCCGGCCTTCGGCCCAACACGCTCCCGTCACCCGATGGGACGATTCGCCCCGAAGCGCGAGACGCGAGACACCAGACGCGGGACGCGAGAGCGCCCGGAGGCCTCACGTCCCGCATCCCGCGTCTCGTGTTCGGTGTGCCGGTGTCCCGGTGTGCCGGTGTCCCGGTGTCCCGGTGTCCGGTCTCTCACGTCCTGCGACGCCGCGCTCAGAGCAGTGAGCGCACCCACCCCCCGTCCACCTGGACGGACGTGCCGGTCACGTAGCTCGCCCGCTCCGAGGCGAGGAAGGCCACGACGGCGGCGAACTCGCGCGGCTCGCCGAGCCGGCGCATCGGCACCTCCTGCTCGAAGCGCGCGAGCACGCCCTCCGCCGTGCCGCCCTGCAGTGCCGCGTTGCGCTCGGCCAGCTCCACGATCCGCTGCGTGCGGTGGTAGCCCGGCATGACGTTGTTGACCGTCACCCCGTCGGCGGCCACCTCGTTGGCCAGCGTCCGGGCGAAGCCGGTGACGGCCGCGCGCACGCTGTTGGAGAGAATGAGGTTGTCCACCGGCTGCTTGACCGCCATGGAGGTGATGTTGACGATGCGCCCCCACCGCCGCGCGCGCATGCCGGGGAGCACGCGGCGCACGAGATTCAGCACGCTCTCCAGGTTCTGCCGGATGGCGTCGCGCCAGACGTCCGCGGAATGCGCCTCGAACGGCCCGGCGGGCGGGCCGCCGGTGTTGGTCACCAGGACGTCCACCCGCCCGTAGGCCGCCTCCGCGGCGGCCACCACACGCTCGACGTCGGCCGGCTCTGTGAGGTCGGCCGTGACGGCGGTCACCCGCGCGCCGGCGGCGCGCAGCGCCTCGGCCGCGTCGGCCAGCGCCGCCTCGCCGCGCGCGCAGATGGTGAGGTCGGCGCCCTCGGCGGCCAGCTCCTCGGCCACGGCGCGTCCGAGGCCGCGGCTGGCCGCGGCCACGAGGGCGCTGCGGCCACGCAGTCCCAGGTCCACGCCCTACTTCCGATGGAAGTAGCTGTCCGTGCCGTCCAGCCAGTCCTGGCGCGGCGGGGAGAAGACGTCCACGTCGAGCGTGTCCTCCAGCGCCGTGGCCTCGTGCGGCACGTTGGAGGGGATGTGCAGCACCTCGCCGGCGCGCACCGTCACCTCGCGGGCGCCGTCCTCGCCGAGGCGGAAATGCAGCGCACCCTCCACGATGTAGGTGAACTGCTCGTTCACGTGCGCGTGCTTCGGCACCACGCACCCCTTGGCGAGGTAGACGTGGGCGAGCATCATCCCGTCGCCGGTGATGATGCGGCGCTCCAGCAGGTCGGTGACGCGCTCGCGCGGCATGTCCTCCCAGCGGAAGTGGCGGACGGACGACGGGTCGGCGACGGATTGCTGCTCCATGCGGCCTCCGGACGGGGCGGGCGGTGAGCGAGGGGCGCGCCACGACGGGCGGGCGCGGTGGGTGGGGCGCGCGGCGGCGCCGACGCACGCTCGCCGCTCGGCGACGCGCCCGCAAGGGCCGGCGATCGCCGCGGCGATCACGGCGAGCGATCATCGCCTGGCGCCCCTTGGCCCCTCCCGGCCGGCGCCGCGCGGTGAGAGTATTCTCCGTGACGCCGGCCGGGGTCCCGCGTACCGCCGGCGCCGTGCTCGCTCCCCAGCCCCGATCGATGACGCCGACGATCTCCGCGGCGGGCCTGCGCCTCGCCGTCTTCACGGACACCGCGATGCCCCAGCTCAACGGGGTATCGTACACGCTCGCCCGCCTCGCCGACGCGGTGCGGGAGCGCGGCGGTGCCGTGCGGCTCTACACGACCACCGACCCGGCGGCGCTCCCTGACGACGACGTCGTCCGCTTCCGCAGCTGGCCCTTCCCGGCGTATCCGGGGCTGCGCTTCGCCCTCCCCCATGCCGCCGCCGCGGCGCGCGACCTCCGCGCCTGGGGGGCGACGCTCGTCCACTCGGCCACCCACTTCGGCATCGGCCTCACCGGGCGCGCCGCCGCCCGCGCCGCGGGCATCCCGTTCGTCTCGTCCTACCACACGGGGATCAGCACCTACGGCAAGTACTACCGCGCCGACCTGCTGGCGCGCCCGGGGTGGAGCTACCTGCGCTGGTTCCACAACGGTGGCGCGCGCACCTTCTGCCCAACCCGCGCCATCGAGCGCGAGCTGACGGCGCACGGCTTCCGCGGCACCGCCATCTGGGGGCGCGGGGTGGACGCGACGCGCTTCCACCCGCGCTGGCGGAGCGACGTGCTGCGCCGCCGCCTCGGCGCCAGCGACGGGAAGCTCCTCGTCATCTACGTCGGGCGCCTGGCCACCGAGAAGGGGCTGGACGTGGCGCTCGCGGCGATGCGCCGGCTGCACGCTGCCGCGCCGCGCCGCTTCGCCTTCGCCCTCGCCGGCGATGGACCGGCAGCGCGGCGCTGCCGCGAGCTGGCGCCGCCGGGCACCACCTTCGTCGGCCAGATCACCGGCGACGAGCTCAGCGCGTTCTATGCGTCGGGCGACGTGTTCGTCTTCCCCTCGGTCTCCGACACCTTCGGGAACGTGCTGCTCGAGGCGATGGCGAGCGGCCTGTGCCTGGTGGCCGCCGACACCGCACCCACGCGCGAGGTGCTGGGCCCGCGCGGCGGGCTGCTCTTCCCCGGCGGCGACGACGCGGCGCTGGCCGACCGCCTGCTCGCGCTGGCCGGGGACGAGGCGCGGCGCGCCCGCATCGCCGCCGGCGCGCTGGCGTCGGTGCGCGAGCGAAGCTGGACCCGGGTCTTCGACACGCTGGTGTCGCACTACCTGGGCGTGATCGGCGCCTCGGGCGCCGGAGCGCGGCACGCGACGCCGGCGGCCGCGCAGGCGACCTGGCCGTCGCCGCGCCGCGTGGCGCGTGCCGCACGCTCCGGGCGCTGACGTGAGCGACGGGCGCGGCGCGGCCACGAACGCCGCTGCCGTAGCCGAGGCGGCCCGCCCGATCGGGCCGTCGCTCGCCGGGCGGCTGCTCGATCCGCCGCACGCGCGGCCGCTCGACCCGGGACGCGACCCGCTGCCGCCGCCGCTCCGCCCCGGTGCCGCGCTGGGCGTGCTGGACGTGACCAAGTGGTTCGGCCCGTCCACCGGCGGCGTCCGCACCTACCTGCTGGAGAAGGCCGCGTACGTGACTCGAGATCCGCGGTTGCGACAGGTCCTGGTGGTGCCCGGCGCGCGCGACCTGGTGGCCGATGCCGACGGGGTGCGCTGCTACCAGCTCCGATCGCCGCCGGTGCCGGGCCAGGCGCCATACCGGCTGTTGCTGCGCGGCGGGGCGCTGCGTCGCGTGGCCGGGCACGAGCGGCCGCACCTGATCGAGGCAGGGAGCCCGCTCCTCGTTCCCTGGATGGCGGCGCGCGCCGCCCGAGCGCTCGGCGTGCCGCTCGTCGGCTTCCATCACGGGCTGCTGCCGCACGGCATGCGCTCGCACGCGGCGCGGGCCGCGGCGTGGCGCTATCTGCGACGCCTCGATCACCTGTTCGCGGTGACGCTCGTGGGCTCCGACTTCGCGGCCGCGGAGCTGCGCGCGGCTGGCATCACCCGCACGGTGCGCGCGCCGCTGGGCGTGGACCTCGACCGGTTCCATCCCGACCGCCGCCTCCGCGCGCGCGCCGTGCGCCGCGCCCACGGGCTGCCCGAGGACGCGCCGCTCGTCGGCTTCGTGGGACGGTTCGCCGGGGAGAAACGACTGGAGCTGGCGGTGGGGGCGTGGCCCGCCGTGGCGCGGCGCAGCTGCGCGGTGCTGGTGCTCGTCGGCGACGGGCCCCGGCGCGCGCGGCTGGAGCGACTGGCGGCCGGCGTGCCCGTCCGCTTCCTCCCCTTCCAGCGCGACCGCGACGCGGTGGCCGACCTCATTGCATCTTTCGACCTGCTGCTCTCGGCGGGCGAGATCGAGACGTTCGGCCTCGCGGCGCTGGAGGCGATGGCGTGCGGCACGCCGGTGCTGAGCGCGGACCGTGGCGGCGTGGCGGAGCTGGTGCAGCGGTCGGGCGCGGGGCGGACGTTCGCCGCCGGGAGCGCCGCGGCGCTGGCCGACGAGGCGTGCGCGCTGCTGCGCGAGGATCTCGCCGCGCTGGGGCGCGCGGGGCGCGCGTACGCGGAGCGGGAGCACGCCTGGGAAGTGGCGTTCGGGCGGATCTTCGCGATCTACGCGGAGGTGGCGGGACGTCGGTGAGCGTCGAGACCGACGTGGGGCCGGAGTGGGACCAGGGTGGGGCCGGAGTGGGATGTGGTGGGGACGGAAGCCAGAGCGGCGGGGCCGGGCCCCCAGTGGGGCCGGCAGGGCGTCTGGCGCTTGGGGGCGTGCAGCGAATGGCACCTGGGGGCAATGAATTGATGCTGGTCGCGCGGAGGTCCGGCGCGATCGTGTATTTCGGGGGGGGGCCCCCGCGCCGCGATGCGTACCCGTCCCCACCATGGCCCCACTCGACCCGGCACGCCGTTAGCATCCAACCCAGCCCGTCCGCCCCCCCAGTCGCGCCGTCATGCCCCGCCTCCGCCTCGTCCTTCCGCTCGCCGCCCTCCTCGCGCTCCCCGCCCATCGCGCCCCCGCGCAGGGCACCGCGCCCAACTCCGCCACCGCACAGCCACCGACGAAGCCGGCGACGCCGGCCGACAGCGCGGGGAAGCGCACGGCGGCCGCGAAGAAGCCGGCGCGCCCCACCCCCGTCTGGCCAGTGAAGGGCCCGGCTCCCCTGCCCGGCGCCATCCTCCCCGCCAAGCGCATCGTCGCCTACTACGGCAACCCGCTCTCCAAGCGCATGGGGATCCTCGGCGAGCTGCCGCCGGAGCGGATGCTCGAGCGGCTGGACCGCGAGGTGGCGCGGTGGGAGAAGGCCGACCCCAGCACGCCCGTGCAGCCGGCGCTGCACCTCATCGCCGTCGTCGCGCAGGGGAGTCCCGGGCGCGACGGGAAGTACCGGCTGCGCATGAGCGACTCGCTCATCGAGCGGGTGGCCGCGTGGGCCGCGTCGCGCGACGCGATCCTCTTCCTCGACGTGCAGCTGGGCCTGAGCACGCTCCGCGAGGAGCTGCCGCGGCTCGTCCCCTTCCTGCAGCGGCCGAACGTCCACCTGGCGATCGACCCCGAGTTCTCCATGAAGCGCGGCCACAAGCCCGGCACGCGCATCGGCACCCTCGACGCGGCGGACGTGAACTACGCGAGCGACCTGCTGGCGCGGCTGGTGACGGAGCATCGCCTGCCGCCCAAGGTGCTGGTGGTGCACCGCTTCACCCGGCCGATGCTGACGAACGCCCGGAAGATCGCGCTCGACCCGCGCGTGCAGATCGTGGTCAACATGGACGGGTGGGGCGCGCCCTGGCTCAAGCGCGCGAGCTACCGGCAGTACGTCTACAGCGAGCCGGTGCAGTTCACGGGCTTCAAGCTCTTCTACCACAACGACACCAAGAAGGGGCACCCGCTGATGACGCCGGCGCAGGTGCTGGAGCTGCACCCGAAGCCGCTCTACATCCAGTACCAGTGACGCGCTGCCGCCGTTCGTGCCCGGTCCCGGTGCGCGGAACGTCGGCCAGCAGCATGCCACCTTCGAGCGTCCGCGGCGTACGACCAGGGACGGCCGGCCCGCACGGGGATCGGCCCCGGTGCGCGGCCGCGCCGCGCCCTGGACTCCCACGTCGAGCGTGGCATGACACCGACCAGCAGACTCGCCCCGGTCGGGGCGGTGATCGCGCACCTGGATGGCCGTCCGCCCCGGCAGCTCCGCGTCGAGCGGCGGGTGCTGCGCGGTGGGCTCGAGGCGGCAGGGGTCGCGCAGCTCTCGGCTCGCTACCGCGACCGCCACGGCCGCGAGCGGGTCCGTCGCGTGGTCGAGAAGCGGCTCGCCGGCCCGAGCACGCGAGAGGCGGCCATCTACGAGGCGTTCGTCGTCTCGCACGTCGGCGACCTCTCCCCCCGCCTGCTCGCGGTCGAGCGCGTCGCCCCGGGTCGGGCGGTGCTCTACCTGGAGTCGCTTCGCCGCGCCAGCTCGTGGCCCTGGCGGGACCGGCAGGCATCCCAGCACGTGCTCGATCGTGCGGCCCGGCTGCATGAGTGCGTGCCACACGACGACGGCATGGCCGCCCTGGCCGACTGGGACTACGAGGCCGAGCTGCAGGAGATGGCGGCGCTCACCGTGGATCGGCTGGAGCAGGTCCGGCGGCGCCCCGCGCTGCGCAGGTTCGGCGGCGGCCTGCGCTGGGCCAGGCGACTGGCGACCTCGCTCCGCCAGCTGCGGCGCCAGCTCCTCGCTGGCGGGCCGCTGGGACGTGCCGTGGTCCACGGCGACCTGCACCCCGGCAACGTCGTGGTGCGGCGGCGAGCGGGTCGCGTCGAGCCGATGCTCCTCGACTGGGGGCGGGCGCGCATCGGATCACCGCTGGAGGACGTGAGCTGCTGGCTGCACTCCCTCGGCACCTGGGAGCCCGAAGCGCGCCGACGCCACGACACCCTCCTCGCCGGCTACCTGACGGCACGCGGCCTGGAGGCGCGACTGACGGCCGAGCTGCGGGCATCGTACTGGCTGGCCAGCGCCTCGAACGCGCTCTCGGGGGCGCTGCTGCACCACCTGTCCGTGCTGCTGGGCGAGCGTCACTCCGCCACGGTTCGCGCGAGCGCGGCGTACGCGGCGCGGCGCTGGGTGCAGGTGCTGCGGCGCGCCGACGCCTGCTGGTGCTGAGCGCGGCCGGGTGACGGGACGGCCCGTCAGCGCAACCTGCCGCCGCCGAGATGCCCGCGGTCATCGAAGCGGACCACGACGCCTTCGCCGCGTCCCCAGTCGATCTCGGTGAGCGCGGTGTTCGCCGGCCGGTGGCACTCCCACCGCGCGGGGCTCACGCCCTCGATGGCGCCGACGATCTGGCTGATGACGCCGGCGTGCGTGACCAGCGCCACGCGCGCACCCGGGTGGGCGCGCGCCACGGCGCGGACGGCCTGCAGCGATCGGCACCGGAGCTCGCGGTAGCTCTCGCCGCCGGGCCAGCGGAATCGCTCGTCGTCCTGGCGGCAGTTCGCCGCCCACAGGGCCGGAAAGCGCTGCTGCACGTCCGACAGCGGCACGCCGTCGAGCACGCCGCAGTCGATCTCCTGGAGCGCCGCGCAGATCCGGACCCGACCGAGCCCCGCCCCGGCCAGCGCCAGGGCGGTGCGATGGGCCCGTTGCAACGGGCTGGTGTAGATCGCGGCGAACGGGGCCGTCCCGCGGAGCCGGTCGCACAGGCGCGCGATCTCGGCACGCCCGCGCGCGCTCAGCGGCACGTCGGTCCGGCCGCTCATCCGCGCCCCGTCGGTCCCGTTGCTGGCGGTGTGCCCGTGCCGGATCAGGATCAGGCGCGTCGTCGGCATGCCGTTGCCCCCTGTGCACGCGCGGGCGGCGAGCACGGAGGCCGCGGACACCATGATACCTGGTCCTGCGGCGATCGTCCTCGGATCGACGGTCATCCGGCCTCGCCCACGCCTCTGCCATGCCATCCATCGGCATTCTCCGTAGCATCGCCACCACCCGGGCCCGCGCGCTACTCCTCGCCCTCTCGTGCCTCGCCGTCCCCCGGCACCCGGCGGCCGCGCAGCCGGCCGTGCCATCGCGCGACGCCGAGCCGGTGACGGCCGCCATGGCGCGCGCCACCTTCGACTCGGCGTGGCGGCGCATCGGCGCGACCTACTACGACACGACGATGCGCGGCGTGGACTGGGACGCCGTGCGCGCCGAGCTGCTGCCGCGCGCCGAGGCCGCGCGCACGCTGGGCGCGCTGCGCGCCACGCTGCGCGAGCTGGCGACGCGGCTCGGCGACTCGCACTTCGGGCTCCTCGCGGTGGAGGACACCGCCCCGGCCGTTCCCGCCGACGAGGCACCGGCCGCCCCGGGGGCGGGGGCGCCGGGCGACGTCGGCGCCGTGCTGCGCGTGCTGGACGGCGCCCTGGTGGTCGTGCGGACGGAGCCCGGCGCGCCGGCGGAGCGCGCCGGGCTCGTTCCCGGCTGGCGGGTCGAGGCGGTGGGCGGCGTGGACGTGGCGGGCGAGCTGCGGGACGCCGCCGCGCTGGACGGCGAGGCGCGCCGCCGCGCCGAGCTGGGTGCGCTGATGCACGCCGAGCACCTGCTGACCGGCGACAGCGGCCGCGCGGCGCGGGTGCGCGCTCGCGACCGCGACGGCCGCGTCCTGTCGCTGGCGATCCCGCGGCGTCGTGCCCCGGGCCTGGCGGTCACCTTCGGCAACCTCGGCACGGTGATGGCGCGGCTCGCGGCCGAGCGCGTGCGCCTGCCGGACGGCGGCTGCGCCGGCATCATCGGCTTCGATCTCTGGATGCTGCCACTGCGGCCGCAGATCGACAGCGCCATCGACGCGCTGCGGGACTGCCGCGGCCTGGTGCTGGACCTGCGCGGCAACCGTGGCGGCGTGGCCGGCATGTCGATGGCCGTCGCGTCGTGGCTCGTGCACGAGCGCACGGAGCTCGGCGTCCTTCGCGCACGCGGCATCGCGCAGCGCTTCGTGGCCGAGCCGCGCCGCGTGACCGATGCCGGCGCGCCTACCGCCCCGTACGACGGCCCGGTGGCGCTGCTCGTGGACGAGCACTCGGCGAGCACCACCGAGTTCTTCGCCGCCGCCCTGCAGGAGAGCGGGCGGGTGCGCGTGTTCGGCGCACGCACGGCGGGCCAGGCGCTCCCGGCAGCCGCGCTGCGCCTCCCCACCGGGGACGTGCTGGTGCACGCCGTCGGCGACTTCACCACCCCGCGCGGCGCGCGGGTGGAAGGGCGCGGCGTGACGCCGGACGTCCCCGTGCCGCTTCGCCTCGCCGACGTGCTGGCCGGCCGCGATGCCGCGCGCGAGGCGGCGCTGGCCTGGATCGCCGGCGCTCCCACGCCGCGCTGACGCCTCGGCAGCATCCGGCCCACTGCACGCTCACCCCCTCACCGCATGCCCACCACCTCACCGGAGCGCTCCATGCCCCGCATCCTCGCCTCCCGCCCGGCCAGCCTGCTCGCGGCCACACTGCTCGTCCTCCCAGCGCTGGCCGCCGCGCAGCCGCCGGCCACGTCGGCGCCCGCCGCCGCGCCGACCACCGCCGACTCGCTCCCGCCGGCCGCCGAGCTGGTGGCGCGGCACGTGGCTGCGGTCGGCGGCGAGGCCGCCGTCCGGCGGCACCACTCGAGCCGCATGACGGGCACGCTGGAGATGCCGGGCATGGGGCTGCGGGGTGAGGTGACGATCGTCGCCGTGGCACCACAGGGCAGCCGGATGCGCGTCGTCATCCACGGCCTCGGGGAGATCGCCACCGGCTACGACGGCACCACGGCCTGGAGCATGAACCCGATGCAGGGCCCGCGGCTGCTCGTGGGCGCCGAGCTGACGCGCCTGCGCGAGGAGAGCGACTTCCACGGCGCGATCCTGCGCACGCTCGACGCGGCGACGTCGCGCCGCACGGTGGCGCGCACGGAGCTGGACGGCCAGCCTTGCTACCGCGTGGCGGTGACGTGGGCCTCGGGGCGGCAGAGCGCCGAGTGCTACGCGGTGGAGAGCGGATTGCTGGTGGGGAGCTGGTCGCACGAGGTCACGGCCACCACGACGATGGACATCACGACCACGCTCGGCGACTACCGCGAGGTGGGGGGCGTGAAGTTCCCGATGCGCATGCGGCTGCGCGTGGGCCCGCAGGAGCAGGTGCTGACCGTCACCGACGTCGTGCTGGACGACGCCGACGCCAGCGCCGTGGCGCCGCCGGCGGCGATCCAGGCGCTGGTCGCGGCGCGCGGAGGGTGACGGCACGCGACGAGCGATGAGCGACGAGTGACCCGCGCAACCCTCGGGAGGCCAGTACTGGCCGGCCCGAGGCCCCCGCTCGTCACTCGTCACTCGTCACTCGTCACTCGTCGCTCGTCGCTCGTCGCTCGTCGCTGATTCCCTCACTGCACGCTGAACTGCTGCGTCATCCCGTGCATCACGTGCGGCTTGCCGTCGGCGGCGTCGGGGACGAAGCAGAGCAGCGCGTACTCGCCGGGCTCCAGGCCCACCATCATGTAGTTCGCCACGCCCTGCGCGATGGCGGTGACGCCGCCCAGCGGGGTGCCCGGCGGCGGGCCGTCGCGCTTCTCCACCCAGGTGACCACGTCCTGCGCCGTCTTGCCCGGGGCGAGCTTCACGAGCACGACCTCATGGCTCTGCGACGCCTGATTAGTGACCCGGATCGTGTGGTGCCCGGCGGTGAGCGGTCTGGAGAGCGTGAACGTGTAGTCGTCCAGCGTGATGTCCGTGTCGGCGGTGGGCGCCGCGGCGGCCACCTGCACCACCGCCGGCTTCACCACCAGCCCGTGCGCCATCCCCTTCATGATGTGCGGCATCCCGTCGGGGGCGGGGATGAAGCAGACGACGGCGTAGTTGCCCGCCGCCAGGTCGAGTGCGGCCTCCGCGGTATCGCCCGGCGCGGGGGTGTTCGGCCCGCCCACGTCGTGGACCCACGCCGGCGGCGGCCCGGGGTTCCGCATGGCGGCCATCAGCTCGTCCATCGTGTGCCCCGCGTCGAGGCGCAGCAGCTGAACGTGGTGCAGGTCGGGCCCGTCGTTCACCAGTCGCAGCGTGGTGAAGCCCGCCTCGATCGTATCGGGCAGCTGGAACGCGAAGTCGCGGGCGTGCACCGTCACCACGCGCGCGTCGGCGGACGCGGCAGGCGTGGCAGCGGGCGCGTCCGCCGCGTCGTCAGCGGTCTTCTCCGTGGTGCAGGCAGCGGCCAGCGCCAGCAGCGCGGCCGGACCGAGGATGCGGAGCGTCGTCATCAGAGCCCTCCCGCCGCGTCGGAGCACGCGGCATGACATGATGTGTTGGTCCGCGTCGCCGGGGCCGGCGGGCGCCGGGGTCGGCGACGCGTGACCGCATGCTACCGCCGCCCACCCGCCGGCACATGCGTCGTTCTACCCATCCGCCGCGGCCCGGCAGGGCCGATCGCCGGAGAAGCGCGTGGGCGCCCCCACGATGGGGCCCCCGGCGCCGGGCGCAAGAGGGCGGGCCAGGCTCCGTCGAGCCCGGCCCGCCCTCGGCGCCCTCGCCGCCCTCGGCGCCCTCGCCGCCCTCGGCGCCCTCGGCGCCCTCGGCGCTCCCGCCGTCTCACTCCGTGCGCAGGGCCACCACCGGATCCACCCGTGTCGCGCGGCGCGCCGGAACCCACGTCGCCAGCAGCGCCACCGCGGCGAGGGCAGCGGCGAAGCCGCCGAAGACCACCGGGTCGCGCGCGCTCACGCCGTAGAGCAGGCTGGAGAGCAGCCGGGTGAGGAAGAAGGCGCCGACCAGCCCGGCCGCCACCCCGGCGAGCGTGAGCAGTGCCCCGTGCCGCATGACGAGGCGCACGACGTCGCCCGGCTGCGCGCCGAGGGCGACTCGGATGCCGATCTCCCGCGTGCGCTGCGCCACCAGGTACGAGATCACCCCGTAGAGCCCGGCCGCGGCGAGCAGCAGCGCCACCGCAGCGAAGCCGCCGAGGAGCCAGAGGTGCAAGCGCCGGTCGGCCAGCGACTCGTTCACCACCTCCTCCATCGTCAGCACGCGGTAGACCGGCTGCCCCGGGTCCACCGACCGTACGGAGCGGCGCAGCGCGTTGGTCACGCCCGCCGGCTCCACGGTCGTCCGCAGCACGACCGTCATCTCGCTGACCCAGCCGGGCTGCAGCGCGTCGAGCGGGAAATACAGCTCCTTCAGCGGGGCCTGGTCGAGCCCCGCCTGGCGTACCGAGCCCACGACGCCCACGATGGTCAGTGGCTGCTCGCCCAGCCCGGCCAGCTGCCGGCCGATGGGGTCCTGATCGGGGAAGTGCTTCTTGGCCAGCGCCTCGTTGATGATGACCACCGGCTGCGCCTCACGCAGCTGGAAGTCGCGCCCGCGCAGCACGGGAATGCCCAACGTCCGGAAGAAGTCGGTGCCGACGAAGCGCAGCTCGGCGATCGGCTCCTTCCCCGGCTCGGGCACCGGCTGCCCCACGACGCGAAAGCTGCCGTTGGTCCAGGCGCTCTGGATGGGCAGCAGGTTGATCATCGAGGCGGACGTCACGCCGGGGATGGCGCGCGCGCGCTCCAGGATGGGACGCAGGAGCTGCTGCACGGCCTCCGTCGAATCGTACTTGCCATCGGGGATGGCGATGTGCGCGGTGAGCACGTTGGTGGGATCGAGCCCCGGCGGCGTGCCGCGCAGGGCGACGAAGCCGCGCATGAGCAGCCCCGCCCCCACCAGCAGCACGAGGGAGAGCGCGATCTCCGCCACCACCAGCCCGCCGCGCAGCCGCTGCTGCCCACCGCCCGCCGTGCTCTTGCCGCCCGCGTCCACCAGCGAGCCGCGCACGTCGGCGCGCGACGCCTGCAGCGCCGGCACGAGGCCGAAGAGCAGCCCGCTCACCACGCTCACCGCGGCGAGGAAGGCGAAGACGCGCATGTCGAGCGGCACGCCGCCCCCCACCGGTAGCGCGGTGGCGACCAGCGGTCCGATGGCACGCAGGGCGAGCCAGGCGAGCGCGGTGCCGGCCACCGCACCGGCCGCCGCGAGCAGCAGGCTCTCCACCAGGAGCTGGCGCACGAGCCGCCCGCGGCCGGCGCCGAGGGCGAGACGCAGCGCGACCTCGTGACGCCGCGTGGCGGCCCGGGCGAGCAGCAGGTTGGCGACGTTGGCGCAGGCGATGAGCAGCACCAGCCCCACCGCGCCCAGCAGGATGAGCAGCGCCGGCCGCGTGTCGCCCACCACCGTCTCGCGCAGCGCGTAGGTGAGGACGCCGCGGTTGGCCTGTGCATCGGGGTACTGCTGCTCCAGCCGGTCGGCGATGCGCGACAGGTCGGCCTGCGCCTGCTCGATCGTGACGCCCGGCTTCAGCCGCCCGACGACGGCCAGGAAGTGGCTGCCCCGGTTCTCCCGCTCGCGCGCACTGGGCACGTACGGGATCCAGACGTCCATCGGGTTGCCGCCGGCCGGGAAGGTGGCGCGGTCCGGCATGACGCCCACCACCACGTAGGGCTGGTCGTCGAGGCGGATCGCGCGCCCCAGCACCGCCGGGTCGGCGCCGAAGCGCCGCCGCCACATCCCCTCGCCGAGCAGCGCGACGCGCGGCGCGCCCGGCTCGTCCTCGCCCGGACCGAAGGTGCGGCCGAGCAGCGGCTGCACGCCAAGCAGGGCCGGCAGGTTGGCGCTGGCGACGAGCGTCCGGACGCGCTCGGGCTCGCTCCCTCCCTCCAGGATCCGGCTGCTCGTCGTGTACGCGGCCAGCTGGCTGTAGCTCGCGTTCTGGGCGCGCCAGTCGACGAAGTTCGGCTGTGAGACGGAGCCGGTCCACCCGGCCTGGTCCTTCATGTGCTCGTAGATGCGCACCAGACGCTCCGGCTCCGCGTACGGGAGCGGACGCAGGAGCACCGCATTCACGACGCTGAAGATCGCCGCGTTGGCGCCGATGCCCACGGCCAGGCAGAAGACGGCGATGGCCGTGAAGGCGGGGGTGCGCCGCAGCGCCCGCATGGCCACGCGGGCATCGCGCCCGACCCCGTGCCACCAGCCGTCGCCCCGCCCTGCACCGCGCTGGTGCGGCGCCGCGGCAGTGGCGGGCCCGCGGGTCGACGCCGACGACCGATCGCTCCTCATGTGTCCTCTCCTCCACCAGGGGCCGATGACCACCACCGCGTCGAACGACGCGGCGCACGCCGGGCGCGCGCACGTGGGCTGAGACACTCGCACGGGTGCGAGAGTTGGGGCGCGCGTGAGCGGCGACGCGGCCGCATCGACTCTGCTGCTCCCGGACGCGCCGCGGGAGCTTCTACTCTGCTGCTCGTTCGTGCACCGCGCCAGTGGAACCGGAGCGCGCGCGGATGCAGTTTGGGGGTTCGCGCCGCGGGCGCGGACGAGCTGCCATGCTGCGCCACCTTGGCCCGCCTCGGGTGGTAGGAACGAGATTCGCGCCCCACCGGAACGAGCTTCACGGAACGGAGAGTCAGATGTCGCACCCGACGTCCCCCAGCCCCGCCACCGGGCCGCTCATCCCGCGCATGTTCGGTCCGCTGGAGCGCTTCGCGCAGAGCGAGGCCTCGGGCGGGATCGTGCTGCTGGCCTGCACCGCCGTCGCGCTCCTCTGGGCCAACTCTCCCTGGGCCGCCAGCTACGTACATCTCTGGGAGTGGCCGGTGACCGTCGGCGGGCCGGGCTTCGGCATCACCGCCTCGCTGCACCACTGGATCAACGACGGGCTGATGGCAGTCTTCTTCCTGGTGGTGGGACTGGAGATCAAGCGCGAGACGCTGGTGGGCGAGCTGGCGTCGCTGCGGCGCGCCGCCCTGCCGGCGGCGGCGGCGCTCGGCGGCATGCTCGTGCCGGCGCTGCTCTACACGCTGGTGGCCGGGGGCGGCCCGGCGGCGGACGGCTGGGGGATCCCGATGGCCACCGACATCGCCTTCGCGCTCGGCGTGCTGGCGCTGCTCGGGCCGCGCGTGCCGCTCGCGCTCAAGGTGTTCCTCACCGCGCTCGCCATCGTCGACGACCTCGGCGCGGTGGTGGTGATCGCCGTGTTCTACAGCGGCGGCCTCGCGTGGAACGCGCTGGCCCTGGCCGGCGTCGTCCTGGTGCTGCTCGCCGGGCTGAACGCCACCGGCATCCGCCACCCCGCGCCGTACGCGCTGCTCGGCCTCGTCCTCTGGGCGGCGCTCTTCCACTCCGGCGTGCACGCCACCATCGCCGGCGTGCTGCTCGCGATGACGATCCCGGCGCGCAACAAGATCGACGCCGAGCAGTTCCTGCGACGCGCCCGCCGCACGCTGGACGACTTCGCCACCGCCGGCAGCGGCGCCACACCGCTGGTGGACGAGACGCAGCAGAACGCCATCCACGAGCTGGAGGTGGCGGCCGAGCAGGTGCAGGCCCCGCTGCTCAAGCTGGAGCACAAGCTGCACGGCGTGGTGGCGTTCGTCATCATGCCGCTCTTCGCCCTCTCCAACGCCGGCGTCACGCTGCCGGACGATCTCGCGGCCGCCCTCACCGCGCCGGTGACGCTCGGCATCCTGCTCGGCCTGGTGCTGGGCAAGCCGATCGGGATCACCCTCTTCGCCTGGCTGGCGGTGCGCCTCGGCCTGGCCGACCGGATGGCGGGGGTGAGCTGGCGGGACATGCTCGGCGTGGCCTGGCTGGGCGGCATCGGCTTCACGATGTCGCTCTTCATCACCGGCCTGGCCTTCACCAGCGCGGCGCGGATCGACGACGCGAAGCTCGGCATCCTCACCGCCTCGACGCTGGCCGGCATCGGCGGCTGGCTCCTGCTGCGCAGCGGCGCCGGGCGGGAGGCGGAGACGGCGGCCGACGCCGGAGCGCCCCCCCCGACCGCCGCGGCCGTGGCAGCCGGCACGGCCGCCGGCACGCCGGGCACGCACCCCCAGGAAGCGGCGTAGGGCGGCGATGCGGGCGCGCGTTCCACGCCTCGCCACCGCGTGCCTCGCGGCCGCCGTGCTGGGCATGGCCGTGGCGTGCGCCCGGGAGCGCGACGCGCGCGGGGTCGAGGTGACCGTCTCGGGCAGCGCGCTCGGCGCCGAGGGCGAGATCCTGCGGCGCCAGGCGGCGCGCTTCAGCGCGCTGCACCCCGACATCCGCGTGCGCGTGCAGCCCACGCCGGACGACGCCACCCAGCGCCACCAGCTCTACGTGCAGTGGCTCAATGCGCGCGCCGGTGATCCGGACATCCTGCAGCTCGACGTCGTCTGGACGGCGGAGTTCGCGGCGGCCGGGTGGATCCTGCCGCTGGACCGCTATGCGCCGGACACGGCGGCGTTCTTCGACGCGACGATCGCCGCCAACCGGTGGGCGGGGCGCCTCTACGCGCTCCCCTGGTTCGTGGACGCGGGGATGCTCTACTGGCGCACCGACCTGCTGGACCACGCGCCGGCGACGATGGCCGAGCTGCACGCGATGGCGCGCACGGCGAGCGCGCCGGCCGGGCCGCCGCGCGCCGGCATCGTCTGGCAGGGCGCGCGCTACGAGGGGCTGATCACCGTGTTCCTGGAGTATCTCACGGCCTTCGGCGGCCGCATCATGACGGACGACGCACGCGTCGTGGTCGATTCACCCGAAGCCGCGCGCGCGCTGACGACGATGCGCGACGAGATCGGGACGATCGCCCCGCCCGAGGTGCTGACGTGGCACGAGGAGGAGACCCGGTTCGCCTTCCAGAACGGCGACGCGGCGCTGATGCGCAACTGGCCCTACGCCTATGCGCTGATGAACGACAGCACGCAGTCGCGCGTGGCCGGCCGGTACGCGGTGGCGCCGATCCCGCCCGCCCCCGGCGGCGAGCCGGCGGCCGCGCTCGGCGGTGCGCAGCTGGCCGTGAACGCCCACAGCGACGTGCCCGACGCGGCCTATGCGGTCATCGCCTACCTCACCGCCCCCGCGCAGATGCTGGAGCGGGCCGAGGTGGCCGGGCAGTTCCCCACCCGCCGCGCCCTCTTCGACGACCAGCGGCTGGCGCGCGCCCTGGCAATCCCGGTGGACCAGGCGCGGGCGGTGCTCGAGCGCACGGTGCCCCGTCCGGTGACGCCGATCTACTCGCAGCTCTCGGAGCTGCTGCAGATCCAGCTGCACCGCGCACTCACGCGCCAGGCGACGCCGGACGCGGCGCTGCGCACCGCCGCCGCGCAGATGAACGCGCTGGTGGAGCGCACGCGCGTGCGTGAGCTGACGGCGGGCGCCGGCGCGCCGGAGGGGCGGTGACCGCGCCCCCGGTGGCCCCGCGCCCGCGGGACCCGGGCACCGCGGTGGCCGGGCTGGGGCGCGCCGAGCGCCGCCTGGCCTGGACGATGGTGGCACCGGCGCTGGCCGCCGTGCTGCTGGTGGCGGTCTTTCCGCTCGCCTGGACGCTGTGGGAGAGCCTGCACCTGCACGACCTGCGCATGCCCTGGCTCGGCCGCCCGTTCGTGGGGCTCGGCAACTACGCGGAGCTCGCGCGCGACGCGCGCTTCTGGCAGGCGCTCGCTCACACCGCGCTCTTCGCCGTCGTGACGGTGACGGCGGAGCTGGTGCTCGGGCTGGCGCTGGCGCTGGCCATGCAGCGCGCGGCGCGCGGGCGGGGGCTCATCCGCGCCGCGGTGCTGGTGCCGTGGGCGCTGCCGACGGTGGTGGCCGGCCTGCTCTGGCGCTTCATGTTCGACTCGCAGGCCGGCATCGCCAACGCGGTGCTGGTGAGCACCGGCGCGATCGACGAGCCCATCGTCTGGTTCGTGCGCGCCGCGACGGCGTGGGTGCCCGTGATGCTGGCCGACATCTGGAAGACGGCGCCCTTCGTCGCGCTGCTGCTGCTGGCCGGCCTGCAGAACATCGACCCGGCGCTGTACGAGGCGGCGTCGGTGGACGGCGCGGGCCGCTGGTGGCAGCTCCGGCACGTCACCCTCCCCCTGCTCCGCCCGGCGATCCTCGTCGCGCTCATCTTCCGCACGCTCGACGCCTTCCGCGTCTTCGACCTCGTCTACGTGCTCACCGGCGGCGGGCCCGGCACGTCCACCGAGCCGGTGGCGCTCTACACCTTCACGACGCTGCTCCAGAACCTGCGCTTCGGCTACGGCTCGGCGCTCTCGGTGGTGATCTTCCTCGTCACCTTCGGGCTGGCGCTGCTGTACGTGCGCGGCCTGGGCGCCGACGTGACGGGCGAGCGCGGATGAGTGCACGCCGATGAGTGACCGCACGGCGCGCTGGCTCGGCCGGCTGGTGCTGGCGCTGCTCCTCGCCGGCACGGCGTTCCCGCTCTACTGGGCGGTGGTGGCGTCGTTCACGCCGGAGGCGGCGCTCTTCCGCGTGCCCTCGCTCTGGCCGCAGGCGCCGACGCTCGAGCACTACCGCGCGCTCTTCGGCGAGCGCGACTTCTGGACGCCGATCCGCAACTCGCTCGTCGTCGCCGGGGCGACCACCCTGCTCTGCCTCGTGCTCGGCGCGCCGGCCGCGTACGCGCTGGCCCGGCTGCGCTTCCGCGGCCGATCGCTGATCCTCGGCTTCATCCTCGCGGTGACGATGTTCCCGCAGATCTCGATCGTCAGCCCGCTCTACATGCTGCTGCGCGCGCTGCGGCTGATCGACACCTACCCGGGGCTGGTACTGCCGTACGTCACCTTCGCGATGCCGCTCACCGTCTGGCTGCTGGTGGGCTTCTACCGCCAGCTCCCGTACGACCTGGAGGAGGCGGCTCTGGTGGACGGCGCGTCGCGCTGGCAGGGCTACGTGCACGTGGTGCTGCCGCTGGCCGCTCCCGGCCTGGCGACGACGGCGATCCTCACCTTCCTCTACTGCTGGAACGAGTTCCTCTTCGCGCTCTCCTTCACCCTGGGTCCCGAGCGGCAGACGGTGCCCGTGGCGATCGCGCTCTTCCGCGGCCAGTACCAGGTGCCGTGGGGGCAGATCCTCGCCGCCGCGGTCGTCGCGACGCTGCCGGTGGCCGCGGTCGTGCTGGTCTTCCAGCGGCGCATCGTGCAGGGGCTGACGGCCGGCGCGGTGAAGGGGTGAGCGGCGGGAGCGCTCCGCCGCGGATTTCCGCCGCGCGGGTCCGGCGTGGGGCGGCGCCGCGGATCTCGCGGAGCGCTCCGTGGTACGTCCGGGCTCCGCGGGCCGGAGGCGGGCATCTACGCTCATGAGGAGGGCGGATGCGCCGGAGGAGCCGGAGGCGGCGGATCGCTCCCATCGGCATCCACGGCTCCTCGCGCCAGGAACTGAACAGCCTGGGGTGAGGGCGTACCCACTCCACCCCTCCGTGCGCCGGGGCCGCTCGTGATTGGGGGTGGGATCGGCGACGGTCCACGGCTCCGTGCGCCGGGGCCGACCGGCGAACGGCCATCACACGCAGACGGCGCAGACGGCGCAGACGGCGCAGACGGCGCACAGCGGGCACAGCGGTGTCATCGGCGCTGTGCCAGCCCGGCTCGGCGCTGAGGACGCGCTCCCGCGAGGGACCATTCACCCAACGCCACAGCCCCGCTGTCATCCCGCAGGCGCCCCGCCGCCGGCGGGGCGAGTGTCGGGATCTCCTCTCACCGGCTGGTGGCCAGCTACGCGGTCCGGACGGTAGATCCCGACACTCGCTCGCTGCCGCTCGCTCCTGCGGGATGACACCGTTGGAGCGCGGCCGCCGGCGCCGCCGCTGCGGCGGGACGCCACGCGACGCGTGGATCGGCCGGTGCAGCCTCCGGCGGGAGGACGGCGGCGGGGGGCGGTCGCCCGCCGCGCCCTCCGCCCTCTCCGCGTGAGCCCCCGCCGGCCCGTCGCGACCGGGAACGGGAGCCGGGGCGCACGAGCCCCAGCCCGGCCGGCCGTTCCCCCCGTCGGTTCGGCCGCTGGCGCGCGGGGCTGGAGAACCGCCGGGAACGATCCGCAGCATGCGGCGCCTCCATCGCATCCGCGTCCCCCCTGAGCGATGATGCCCGCCCACGGCAAACGGAGCTCCGGCGTACAGCGGAGCGATCCGCGGCCGCTTCCGCGTGATCCGCGGCGTGCAGTCGTCGTTCCGCCACCGCGCCGCGCTACGGCTTCCCGACGATCCCCTCCAGCGCCGCCCGCACCCGCGGCTCGTCGCTCCGCGAGAGCCGGCTGATCGCCGCGCGCTGCAGCGCGCGGTCGTCGCTCGAGCGGGCGATGGCGATCAGCTTGTCCGTGGCCGCCGGCTCGGTGCGCCGCGCGAGGAGGTTGATGATCTCCTGCCGCATCGCGCGCTCGCCGCTCGCGTCGTAGAGCGCCACCAGCTCGCCCACCTCCACGTCGCCGCGCACCGCGGCGCGCAGCGCCGCCCGCCGCAGCGCCGACGGCTCGGCCTCGCGCCGCGCCACGCCGAGCAGCCAGCGCGTGTTCTCGCGCCCGCCCACGGCGCCCACCACGCGCACGATCTCCTCGCGCACCTCGGGCGTCGTCGTCCGGTCGAAGAGAGCGCGCAGCGCGTCCACGTCCGCTCCGGTCGCGTAGCTCGTGCGGCCCAGCCCGCGCACGGCGAGGCGCTGCAGCTCCGGGCCGAGCGACGACGACTGCGCCGTCTCGCGCAGGAAGCGCCGGGCGCGCGGGTCGCCCGAGGCGCCGAGCGTCGTCAGCGCCTGCGTCGCCAGCCACGGGTCGTCCGTCTGGCGCACGAGCGTGGTGAGCGCCGGGACGCCCCCCTGCTCCAGCCGCATCAGCGCACCCAGGGCTCGCGTGCGCACCTCCCGCCGATCCCCCTCGTCGCGCGCCAGCGCGAGCAGCGCGTCGCGCGCCCGCGGCTCGTCGATGCGGGCGGTGCCGATGCCGTGCGACAGCCAGCCGATGGCCGAGCGGCGCGTCTCGAGCGGGCGGTCGGTGTCGCGCACCAGGTCGAGGAGCGCGGGCCACGGGTCGGCGCTGTCGGCCAGCACGGCGGGCAGGATCGCCTCGCGCGACGGCCGCCCCTCGGCCTGCCGGGCGAGGTCGAGCAGGTAGGCCGACGCCTCGCGCGCCGGCACGCGCCCGAGGTCGGCGACGCCCTCGGCCACGCTCGGCGGCCCGACGTAGGTGTCGATCGACAGCACCTGCCCGTCGGCGCGGGCGAGCACGACGCGCACCGGGCCGGCGACGCACGGGTCGGCGCGCAGCGTCTCGTCGACGCTGGTCGTGAACGAGCCGGTGAAGC